>JAENZW010000083.1 GCA_016841065.1 Actinomycetota bacterium | reverse complement strand
CGCCACCGCCCATGCCGCGTCCGCCGCCCGCAGCGCCGCCACCGAGGCAGCCTTCGGTCTTGTCATCGACGCGGTCCTCGAGGCGAGTCTCCATCGTCGTGAGTATGTCCGCAGCGTCTTCGGCGGTTAGATCGCCGGCCGCCACGCGGTCCGACAGGACCGTCTCGCGGATGCCGAGTGCAGCGCCAACTACTGCGTCGCTTGTCACCCCGGCGCTCTCGGCGATCGCGGAGAAGCTCGTCCCGTCAGCGCGGGAGTCACGCACGTCGTCAACGCTCTCGCCGGTCAGCTTCGCGACGACGTCGGCGAGGGAACCGCCGGCCGTCCGTATGTCCCATCCGAGCCGCAATCCCGCAGCCGGCCGTTCCACCGCCGCAGTGTCTGGCGTTGCCGATGCAATGCCGATGTTCCCGACGGTCAGCATGGCGAGCACCGCCATGGTCGCGATTGTGGTCAACCTCAGGTAGGTCCTCACGATTGTCACCTCCCGCAGGGCGCTTTCTTTGCCCTGCTCCGCTTGTGTGTCGTAGTTCGTTTATACCTTCACGATGTGGAGGATCGCTTGCGATCCGGCGGAGTGGTGATGGAGAGGTTGTGGCGATAGTGTGGACGGGACAACGCAGCGCAGGAGAGTGGCCTTTGCTATGATTCACCCGCTCCGCCGCTCGTCCGGGTGGGAGCGCGGTCGCGGGCGACGTGCGAGGAGACGGACGTGCGAGATGCGGTCCGACGCATAGCCGATGAGTACGCGGGGATCGCTGCCGTGTTCGCGGTTCTCGTGGCGGTGAAGCTGCTGTTCGTGACCAACACCGCCTACGGCCCCGTCGTCTTCATGGACGAGGTGCAGTACACGGACTACGCCCGATCCCTGGCGGGGGCTCTCTCCTACGACAGCACCCACTACCCGCTGCTGTATCCGCTGTCCATCGCTGTCGCGTTCTTCTTCGGCGATCACTTCTACGGGGTCATCAAGCTCCTGAACGTTCTGTACTCGTCAGCGATGGTCCTCCCGGTGTACCTCATCTGCCGAATGACGCTCGAGCGCAAGCAGAGTCTCGCGTGCGCGGGCGTGCTCGCGCTCATCCCGTTCCATCTCGTCTTGCCGCGCTCCGTGCTGAGCGAGAACCTGTTCTTTCCGCTTCTGCTGTTCGCAGTGTGGATGGTCCTTCGCCGGCCGACGAGCCGCCCCGTGCTCTGGGACCTCGGGACAGGCGTGCTCCTCGGCGCGCTATACCTGACGCGCTACATCTCGCTCGTGATCATCCCGGTGTTCGTCGTGGTCTGGTGGCTCAGGCCATCTGCCGAAGAAGAGGGCCGCGGGTTCCTCAGGTCTTCGCGGGCGAAGCTCACGCGGCTGGCGGTAGTGGTCACCGCCACAGTCGCGACCTTCGGCGTCTGGGTCGTCATGCAGACGGCCCACGGTGCGTCGATGAAGAACATCCTCGGCTTCGGCATTGCTTCCAGGACGGATCCCGCGCAGCTCACGTTCGCGCGGCTGGGCCTGTGGACGCTCGTGTACGGCGCGTACTTCGTGCTGACGGCCGCGCCGGTGCTCGGACTCGTGCTCATGTCGGCGGCCGAGGCGCTGCGCTCGCGCACCCTCGGAGTCTATGAGCGGGCGGTGCTGCTCGTCGTCGGGTTGAATGCCGCCTTCGCGGTGGCGATGATCCGCCACTCCTGGCGTGCGTACTACAACTACCCCGACCCCTTGAAGGTCATGGGTCGCCACGCGATCTACTTCGCCGCGCTCTACGTCATCCTCGCCTTCATGGCCCTGCCGAAGATGGAGCGCTGGTTCGCGAGGCCGCGCGCGACGGCAATCGTCGTGGGCTGGCTGCTCCCGGTCGCTCTCGTCGTCTTCGCGTGGGCTGGCCTCGTGGAGAGCGACCTTGCGCGCTCGCTCACCGACCGAGGGGCGATCGACGTCTACCGGATGTGGCTTCTCGGCAGACCGCTTCTGCACATCGCGCTCGTCGTGCTGACCGCGGTGAACCTCGTGTTGTGGCGTGCACCGAAGCGCGCACTGCTGATGTTGTCCGCCGGGCTAGCCGTGTTCTACCTGTACGGTGTGGGGGCCTACTACGATCGCCTCATGTTGCACGAGGTGTACGCGCAGCATGGTGCCCAGATCGCGCGTCTCGCCGACGAGCACTCCGCCTCACCCGACGCACCCGTTCGCGTGGACATCGACCCGGCGGTCCTAGACCACACGTTCGTGACCACGAAGGTGATCGCACGAAGCGCGAGCTACTGGGAGGCGGGTCGCTTCGACTTCGTCGATTCGGCGATCACCCGCTCGGGTCCATCCGACGCTGAGGATCTGCGACTCGTGTTGCAGGAAGGGCGATCTGCCGAAGACGCGCTCGTCACCTACGAGGTCGCCGGGACCTGGTACTCGATCGTGGAAGCGCCCTGACGGGCCTGGTGCCCGGCTCGCGGTCCCGGTTCGCTACGCGCGAAGCGGCTTCATCACGGCGCCAGCCGGGCGATCGGGGAGCGGTCGCATCCCAAGCACCCGGCGTACACCTGCGTCGGCGTCGTGCCAGAAGCGGCCAAGAAGCTGTGCACGGCTCTCGACTACCGCAGAAACCTCATCGGACGGTCGCGCGAAGAAGTGGATCATGACGCCGGGCCGCGGTTCTCTCTCGACGTCCCACACGCCGATCACCCTGCCTTCGGCCAGGATGACCGGGGCGGCATTGCCTGCCCTATCGAAGACGTACTCGCGGTATTCGGCGGGGACGTACCATTCGCGTCGAGCGAACCCCATCACGAAGGGGTCGAGGCTGGGCAACAGTTCGACGTGCGGCGATTCCAGAAACGCGGCCGACTCTATCTCGTCCACGTCGGCTGCATGCATGAGCAATACCTCGTCGGTGCCTTCCAGCGAGACCTCGACGATCTCGTCTCCCAGCTCCTCCAGGGCGCGTTGCGTCCGCTTGGGGCCGATGCCGGTCCACCACGACACGTCTTTGCGCGTGACGGGGCCAAATCCCCGCAGGTAGTAGCGCACGACGACGACATCGGCATCCTCCTCGGACATGGAGTTCAAGCGGATCTCCGGTAGCGCCTTCTCGAACAGCTCGTACGTCCACTGCCGGTCGGCCCAGCTCCCGTGTGGCCTGTCGCGCAGCAGGAGTCCTTCGGTGGTCATCCGATTGACGAGAGCCGCCACGTCGAACTGCGTTTTCGGGCCGAAGCCGAGCCTGTTGCGCACGCCTGCGGTCGTGAGTGCGCCCTCTTGGCCGATGAGCTCTGTAACCTGCGGAGCGAAGCGCTCGAAGACGTCGTCGGTGACCCCGCGGAAGGAGGCGTACTCCCGCGCGTACCGAATCGTCTGCCTGCGCGTGGACGCGAACACTGCGGTCACGAGGTCCCGGCGCACGATGAAGACCGTTCCGCGCATGCAGCGCATGCGAACGAGCGAGCGACGGTCGTAGAGTGCGCGCTCGAAGGCTTCCTTCGAGGTACCCGGCAGTCGTGCCCACGCGGACAGGTATGGGGTCGTTGCGCTCGTCGCGTGCAGTCCGACGATGTCCGCCACCACGGATTCGATGCTTGCCTGCTGCCATGGCGTGCCCAGATGGTGCCTGGCGAGAACGCGTGGCACGGCCCGAGCGAGCGGGTACGTCCGCAGTCGCGGCGAAACGGGACAGAGTTGCGGCGCACGACCCTTCGGCGGAACGGCCGTGCCCGAGCCGCCCTTTGAGCTGCCGAGGTGGGTTACATCGACGGCGCGAATCTCTTCGGCCAGGTCGAGGACGCGGGTGAGCGGCACGAGGCAAAGGGCTGTTGCGAAGGGCGACGGCTCGCGCTTCTGGCCGAAGGAGAAGCGTTCGAAGCCACGGTAGGCCCGGCGCGGGATGACGCATCCGTGCTCGTCGAAGTTGTAGTCGATGAGGCACGCAGCCAGCTCGGCGATCGCCCGGCGATCCTCTTCATGCGCGGTGTCCCCGCGCCACAGTTCCGGGAATCGCGAGACCGTTTCGAGGACCCATAGCACGTCGTACCAGAAGTTCGGCCACTTCACGCTCTTGAACTGGTAGCCATGGCCGAAGGCGTACGGACGCTCGTCGGCACGGCGACGCCAGATCTCAAGTGGGATCCGGGCGATCTCGAGCAGCCACTTCGGCCTAGGTCCGGGCTCGTGCGACCATGCGCGCAGTCCCTCGAGCGTGACCTGCGGGCAAACATCGCCCTTGCGACCCGGTCCGCGGAAGAGGCTGCGCTTCTCCGGTATACAGAGCCATGCCTTTCCCTGCGCGGTAGCGCTGACGTCGTCTGCGATGCGCTTCAGCGCGAGATGCACGCGCGGGTCGTCGCCCCGGCCCATCCGGATGAGTACGTCCGTGATCACGTTCGTGTCGCAGAGGAGAGACCCCCACTCCGGGCGAGGCCGGTGCGGCAGCTTGCCGAGAGACTGGAAGCGTCCGGTTGGCTCCTGGTGCTCGAGCATGCTGTCCAGCTGCTCGGCGACGAGGGGGCTATCGGCTGCACGCACGCCGAGGTCGGCGAGTAGGTTGAGGCGATTCGGCAGGTAGGCCGGACTGTGGTGGCCCGACACGTCTTCGACCTCGCCCCACCGTGGAAGCTCGGTGATGAGTCCCTGGACGTGCGGGTCAGCCAGGGACGCGGCGCGCGCGGCTTCGGCGCCCGGACTCGATGGGCCTGTGCCGATCACGGATGTGAGAGTCACCCATCGTGCGTAGGGCTCGTCCGAATCGAGAAGCCACGGCACAGGATCGCTGCCGAGGAGATTCGGGATCGAGAGACCCGCAACACCGTCTGCAGTCTGCATAGGGTGACGATACCCCGCAGCGCCGAAGGATGGTACCGTTTGCTCACCTGGAAGGAGACAAATCCGATGCGAACATCGAGACTCTTGCGATTTCTCCCCGTCCTGGCGATCGGCGTGATCGCTCTCGCTCTTGCCGCCTGTGGCACCAGTGTGCCTTCTTCGGACACTCCGGTCGAACCGGAGGCGGTACGTCCGCGTGTTCTGTTCGACATGGGGCACGGTGAGATCTTCGGCGCCGAAGATACGGACGAACTTGGACAGTCAATCGCGGTACAGCACATTCGCGATTCGGGCTACAACGTGGTGATCAGCAAGGAGCAGTTCACCCCCGAGCTCCTATCGGGAAGTGCGGGTGTGATTCTGGCTGGTCCGATGGTATCTCTTGCCGCTTCGGAGCTCGACGCGCTCGAAGAGTACGTTCGCGACGGCGGGGTCCTGCTGGTGACGACGCACGTGCCGTTCTCCATCGAGCCTCTACTCGCGCGATTCGGTGCGAATGCCTCTGCGGGGATAGTGCGGCGCTCTGACGCGAAGCCCGGCGAGGATCCAGGGGTTCTCATCGCCGACGGCATCGCGGAGGATGTCCTCACCGAGAACGTGACCGGGGTGCTCGTCCTGTCGGGTTGGGTCGTGCGTGCCGAAGGTCCCGAGGCCAGGGTCGTCGTCTCGACGAGCGCGAATACGTGGGCCGACGTCGACGGCGACAACATCCAGACCGAGGCCGATCCCACGGGCCCGTTTGGAGCGGTCGTCGTCACGCGCGTCGGTGCGGGTACGGTCATTCTGTCGGGCGATGACGCGATATTTGCGAACGAGGCGATCGGCTATGCCGGAAACCTGCAGCTGTTGGACAACATCATCCGTGTAATGGGCAGCCGGACCCGACCCAGCTAGCGCCTGTTGGCCGCGGGCTTGTCTCGGTGGACGCAGCGCTTGAGTCCGCACGAGGCGCACGATCTGCCGCAATCCTCAAGCGGTGAACCGCAGTGAGGGCACACGTCGTCTGCCGCCGAAGGGACGCGCTTGCGACACGCGGGGCACGTTGCACCGGTCTCGCCCTCGCCCCACGTGTCCTCGAAGAGGATTTCGGCGTTGGGTATGTCATAGCGCTCGTGGGTGCGGTCGTCTCCTGCCATGGCGCCAGCATAGCAAGCGTCGCGTGCAGAGGCGCGAAGGTGCGGTTCAGTACGCTGCGGCCACGCCCTTGCGCGAGTAGAGGTCCGTCTCGGCACATTTGAGCACGAGCCCCGCGAGATCTGCGCGGGAGATCTGCGATCCCTTCGGCAGACTTCGGCCTTCTGCTACGCGATAGTCTCCGGTGGCCCCCCCGTCGGTGAGGCCTGCCGGTCGCACGATCGTCCAGTTGACGTCTGAGAGCATCACTTCGGCCTCCATGCGCTCCATGTCAGCGTAGACCTCACGCAGCACGATGCTCTGGAAGAGCCGCCGGTAGAGCGCCGAGAGGTTCGGATCGTTCTTTGTTCCGACGCCGGCCGCGGTCACGCACACGAGACGCATGACCGCGAAGCGGTTCATCGACGCGATGATGTTGTGGATGCCATCCGAGTAGACGCGTGTTGGTTCGCGCCCCCTGCGCGATCCCAGGGCAGAGATCACCGACACACAACCGCGCACGGCAGCATCGACGCTTGCCGGGTCGAGGACGTCACCCTGTACGATCTCAAGACGTTCGGTGGCCGAGTCGAAACTGCTGATGTCCCTCACGAAGGCGACGACTTCGTGACCGTGGCCGAGCGCCTGCTCTACTACGCGACGCCCCGTTCCACCCGAGGCGCCGAACACCGCTAGCCGCATCGGGGCCTCACACGTTCAGCCAGCGCGCCGCGAAGTACGCGACCGTAGCCACCGTGCCGGTCAGGACGGTGCCCCACACCATGTCGATCGCGGAGACCTGCCATGCCCAGCCGCGCAGGGTGCTGAGGTTCGTGAGGTCGTAGGTTCCGTACGCGAGCAGACCGAATACCGCACCGCGCCAAATGGCAACGCTGAGCTGGCCCTTCTCGTGAGCGGGGAGCGCCGCGAGTACGAGCACGCCAACCACGTACAACAGGTAGAAGAGCGCCGCGACGGGCACGTTCGGCTTGTCGAGCAGAAGGTCGCCGAGACGCGGCTGGTAGAGGCGCGAAGTTGCCGTGGACAGCCAGACGAAGTCCATGGCGAAGAACGCACCTGTCGTGATGAGGTAGAGCTCGACGAGCTTGACCATGTGGACACCTCGCACCCTCTGGGAGACAACGTTCGTAGCATATATGCCCCAAGCGGAACTGCGCGCGATGGCAGTCCGAAGGCCCGACTCGGGTATCTAGGTCACTAGCCGTACCGAGGGGCCATCGCACATGACTGATCTTCTATCGGCCTTCATGTTCGTAGCAGCGGGAGTCTGGGTCTACATGACCGGCTGGTTCTTCGTCGCCCTCATCGAACGACGCAACGACGTTGCAGATACGGCGTGGGGCCTCGGTTTTGCGGCGATCGCCGCGTTCTTTGCGGCGCGGACCGAATCGCCCCGGTCGCTGCTCGTGGCCTGCGTGGTCGCAGCCTGGGGCGTTCGACTCGCCTTGCACATCACCAGACGTAACCGCGACAGGAGCGAAGACCGTCGCTACGCGCAGTGGCGTGAGGAATGGCAACGGTTCTTCGTGCTGCGGACCTACGCCCAGGTGTTCCTGCTCCAGGGCGTCCTGATGCTGCTTGTAGCTCTCCCGATCGTCGCGATTGGCGCATCGGCGCCGACGAGTCTGGGTGCCCTGGATTCGGTTGGGGCTGCAATCGCCATCACGGGACTCGCGTTCGAAGCGAGCGCCGACGCTCAACTTGCACGGTTCCGGCGACGACGCATTCGCAGGACGCGGTTCCTCGAGCGCGGTCTGTGGGGGTGGTCTCGCCATCCCAACTACTTCGGCGAAACGCTCGTCTGGTGGGGACTGTGGATCGTGTCGCTGTCGACACCGTATGCTTTGATTGCGCTAACGGGGCCGGTGACCATCACGCTGCTGCTGACGAAGGTCTCTGGGATCCCGATGCTGGAACGCAGGTATGCGGGAGATCCCGAGTTCGAGGCGTACAAGGCGCGCGTGAGCGCCTTTATCCCCAGGCCTCCGAAGCGGGAGAAGCGATCTACTGCGACCTGATGCGCAAGGGCAGCAGCATTTCGGTGATGGCAATGACCGTATCCCACCGCTGGTCCTCGGGCACGATCGACGCGTCGAGATCTCCCGGCTGGGGACCATAGGAGCCGAACTGGGCATGGTTCCCGCCCTCGATGGAGACGAACTCGGTACTCGGTGGCAACTGTTTCGCACTGTTGACGACGGCGTCGCGATCGAGCACTCCGTCCCGCGTGCCGACGACCGACGTCACCGCGATCCGCTGTTCGCTCAGGTCCGAACCGCCGGGGGGATAGGCGGCTAGAAGAGCGAGCCCCGCGATGCGTTCGGGGTGGCGGGCGGCGTACTGCGCCGCCATCGCGCCTCCCAGCGAGTGTCCGCCGATTGCCCAGCGCACCACTTCCGGGTGAGCGTCGATGACGCCGCTTGCCCGGTTCGGGCTGAGGACGGCGAGATTGAGGCGCATCGGTACGAGCACGACGAGGTAGCCTCTCTCGGCAATCTCGCGTGCGAGCGGCGCATACGAGCGCACGTCGACCCGGC
>JAENZW010000082.1 GCA_016841065.1 Actinomycetota bacterium | reverse complement strand
GTTCGGCGCCCGGGCGCTCCACCCTTGGCAGTGCGACAGCCAGATCACATCCGGCCCGCAGACGCTGCGGCGGCGCGACGAGCTTCGTGTCGTATCCCGCCGCCCGCAGTGTCTTCTCCGCGAGGAACGCCGAAGGCACGTCTTCGAACAGGAAGAGTCCTGCCGCCTCCGGCTCGAGGTCGCGCCCGGACGTCGATCTGCCGCCGCTGTCTCCGAATCTGCCGAAGAGGCCCACGATTGCCTCAGCCCGCCGTCGCCGTGATAACCCACTCGCCCGACGACTCCGCGACCGCGACCGCGTAGCCCGCGTCCTTGAGCTGGTTGGCCACGTTCTGCTTCGCCGTCCCCGAGTCTACGAGCACGCGAATCTCCCTGACGCCATCCACTATCGCCTCTTCGGTCCGCATCACCGGGATCGGACATGACAACCCCCGGGCATCCACTTCGCGCATCACACGTCTCCCCCTTCCGCGACCGCTATGCGACCGCGCGACTCTTCCAGAATCCGAGTGCGAGCAGCGCCGTACCCATGACGGCCAGCGCGATCCAAGCGTTCGTCGTCACACCCGCCGCCGTCGCAGCGATGCCGTAGACGTGCGCGAACACTGCGCCAGCGAACATGCCGAGGATCGCTGCGAATGCGTCCACATCGCCTTCCGCAGACATCACCATCTGCCGAAGAGGGCAGCCGCCCATCTGTACTGCAGCGAGTCCGGCCACCGTGAGCGCGAGGAAGTTCGCGGCGAAGACCGTGTGCGCCGCCGGTTGACCTTCGAATCCGAGCTTGAAGGTTCCCAGCGCCATGCTTGCGACGAAGGTCCCGACGAGAAGACCCAGCACGCCGAAGGTCAAGTCCCAGCGACGCACGAGAATCGCATCTCGGATGCCGCCGATGGTGCAGAAGCGGGACCGCTGGGCCACGACGCCGATAGCAAGACCTGCGACGAGCGAGATGTACAGCGGTGCACGCGTACCGCCGGGCACGGGCTTGGCTTTCGCCACAGACTCCGCCGGTGAGATGACGGCACCGTCTTCGGCGACTATCTCGCCGTCCTGCAGCGAGGCACCGGCGGGCTTCACCACCGCCGTCTTCGTCAACACAGCGCCTTCGGCGGTAGACTTGGCACCCTTCGAGACGAATGTGAGATTCGAGAAGGTCGTGCCGCTCGCGTACGCGATGACCACGGCGAGCATGGCGATCGCAACCAACAGCCCGAGTCCGCCAGCAGCCCTGGCGCCGCCTTCGAGACGCTTCGCGCGTCCCAGGTTGAATCCCCGCTTGAGGAACCACGCTCCAACCGCGACGCCGGCGAAGATTCCTGCAACGCCCACGAGCGCGTTCAAGTCGCCTGCACCAAGCCGCAACCACGCGCGAACCGTGCAGCCGAGAAACACGAGTGCGGCCACTATGAAGATGAATCCGAGGGCGAACCTGAGTAGGAAAGAAGAACCCCCGCGCGGCCGCCACTCCTTGAACGCGAATGCAGACATTCCCGCGCCAACCACGAGCCCCCAGAGTTCGGGTCGGATGTAGGCGAAGGAAGCCATCTTGGCCTTCGCCCCGCCGAAGACGCTCACCGAGTCCCTGGTGAAACACGCGACGCACAACCCCATGTTCCCTGGATTTCCCTGCTTGACGAGCCAGACCGCCAGCAGGCCAATCAGAAGACCGGCTCCCCCGACAATCCAAGCCGACGGACCGATCGCGCGACGAACAGTCATCTCTCCCCCTCGAGCTGCACCATACACTGTGCCTATATATGTCATAAGAAATGCTGAATGTCTATAGGTGATCGTTCGGCGCCACAGTGTGTGCCTCGGATGACCCGCCGACCGTCCCTCCCCTCCCACCATTTGCCCTTGCCTCTTCGCGCGCGCTGAAACGTGAGCCGATGTCAGCTGTGGAGGGGGTGGCACTCGATGAACCAGGCTTGTCCCATTAGCCGAACTCAGGTGAACGCGCGGGCAGCGCGAGTCAGCGGCACGATCGTCGTCGTTGCCGGAGCCGTTGTGCTGGCCACGGGCTGGTACTGGCTTCTCGCTCCCCTGGCGGTCGACTTCGGGGTCAAGGCAGCACTCGGTCTCCGCAGGAGCCCTCTCTGCAAGGTCTGCACCGCCATCACCCGCGCCCTCCAAATCCGTCCGAAGATGGAAGATGAGGCGCCCAAACGATTTGCAGCGGGCGTCGGCTTCGTGTGCTCGGTTGGAGCGGCCTCCGCCTGGTACGGTGGCGCACCCCTGCTAGCGCAGGCCGTGCTGTCCACTTTTCTCGTGTGCGCGTTCCTGGAGGCCGCATTCGGCGTGTGCGTTGGATGTCGGGTGTACGGTCTCCTCCTGCCGCTGCTGAATCGGGAGCGTCCTGCCGAAGAAGTACCCTCGACTGTGTAGGCGGCTGCGCGTGTTGGCTCCGCGCCGTCGCTCAAGAACCGAAGCGTCTCCGACCGCATGCGGACGGAGACGCTTCAGGGTTCTTCTCTGGCGGAGGCGCGTGCGAATCGAACACACCCAGGACGCTCTTCACGCCCCACTACGGTTTTGAAGACCGCGGGGCCCACCAGGACCCATCCGCCTCCAGAACGGCAAGTCTACCAGCGAACCGTGTACAACGCACGCGCATCTGAAAGGCGTATTCGGCCGACCCGCGGCCGCGTCGCTACCCTCAAGTGTCGCAAGCGTTGAACTGTTCGATGACGTTCGGCGGAGCCTTTCCTTCGAGGTCGCTGACCTCGACACCGGTACCCACCTCAACGGCCTCCCACTCGGAGGATCCTTTCGGCCGGGTGATGAAGAACTGCTCGGATTCGAGGGTGGGATCTCCGACCGGGTACACCCAGCCCCGGGCCCACCAGCCGCCGTCGGTCCCCTTTACCAGGGAGAGCGCATCGCCCTCGAAGTCGGCGGGGTCGAAGGCTGTCCCGCGTGTCAGCATGTCAACCATCGCGGTCGCCGCCTCGGTGCTCGTGGGTGCCGGCGTCCAGTCGAGCGCGTCGATGAGGTCCTGTGAGAACGCAAATCCCGCCTCGCCGAGCTCTGATGCTCCGGCGTAGGTCGCAGGTCCGGTCCACACGCCCTTCCACCCGCCGTCGTCTCTGTAGGCGACGACGCTGATGTCGGGCGAACCCACCGGCTGCAGCTCGGCCAGTGCGGCATCGCCTTGGACGGCAAGCTGCAACACGTAGAACTGCGCCTCGGTGCCGAGGGTCTCCCGCGCTGCATCCATCAGCGCTGAACGCACGGCATCGCCGCCACCGGGAGATGTGATCGGGCCAGAGGAGACCTCATAGTCGCCGCTCGTAGCAGGTTCGACGGTTCCCGTCGCTTCGGCCTCCTTGGTGCCGTTTGACTCGCCGGAACTCGCCGAACGCTCACTCGGCGAGAGCACCAACGTCACAATCAGCACCGCCCCGAGCACCACTGCGATGGCGATCGCGACGATGGCAAGAATCCATGGTGTGCGACTCCCGCCTCCTCCTGGAGGCGGCATCGGAGTCTGTGGCGGAGCTGTCGGCGGCGCCTGCGGCGGCGCGCCTCCACCCATCGGCTGACCGTTCATCGCATGATCCCCTCACCTAGGGTCTCCCGTGGATGAGCGTATCACGCACGCCCCGCACTCTCTAAGCCTTCTCTCACGCCACTCTCAGCATTGGCTCATCCTGGCAGCCGACCATCTTGCACATAGCCCGCAGTCACGGATCGCAAAGGAACCTCTATGGCTCGCGTCCGCTCCTGGGTAGTCATCCATCGGTACGCCACGGCGTCAATCGTCGTCGTCGCGCTCCTCTTCGGCGTGCTGGGATTCATCGCCGTAGCACGCGCGACCGATCAATCCTCCTTCTGCACGTCGTGCCATGAGATGGAGCCGTACTACGACGCGTGGTCCGTCGGCCCACACGCTGGTGTTGCGTGCGTCGAGTGTCATGTTGACAACGGCGAGGTCGCCCGCCTCATGCACAAGATGGATGCGATTCAGGAGGTCTGGGCTCACGTCGCAGGAGAGCCGACCTTCCCGATCGCCGGAAACGCGCCCGTCACCGACGAGCGCTGCATCGCATGTCATGACGATATCGACCCGGGCATCCCTGGGTTCGTACACGAGGAACATCGCGCGGGACGTCCGTGCATGGAGTGTCACTCCACTGTCGGCCACAACGTGACCGAGGAAGCCCTCCGTGAGGCGAACATCCTCAACCCCGAAGCGTTGGCGGAGCAGACGGCGGCAGTAGTGGCCGTCGTGGGCGAGGGCGTCGCGAATCTGCCGGGACACGAGTCCGTCTCGTGTGAGTCATGCCACGATCTCGCCGCTACCGGCTGCGATTCATGTCACTCCACCGAGCACGACCCGCGCGGCGCATGTCTCACCTGCCACACAACAACGGACGCGTGGGCCTTCGCTCATCCAGCCGATACCGATTGCGCGTCGTGCCACGAACTTGGGGAAGAACACGTCGCGCTCGTCTCCGACATCTCGTGCTCCACGTGCCACGTCGCCGCACCTGGTTCGAGTTGGGTGTTCAGCCACCCCAAAGCAGGCGCCTGCGAGGACTGTCACGTGCGTCCGGACGAACACCGGGAGGGCACGTGTGAGGGCTGCCACACTGACCGGGGTGTCAGCTGGTCCTTCGAACATGCCTCGGTGACGGACAACTGCTCGTCATGTCACGAACCGCCCGCCGGACACCGCAGCGGCACGTGCACTTCCTGTCATCGATCGGGTGCCTCCTGGGCGTTCACACACCCCTCCACGGCCAACTGCACGACCTGCCACACGCGACCGGCGAAGCACGCAAGTCAGACGTGCACGACATGTCACACAACAGGCAGCTCGTGGTCGTTCAAGCATCCGGGTTCGAGTTCGACCTGCACGACCTGCCACACGCGACCGGCAAAGCACTCGAGCCGCAACTGCACGACGTGCCATTCGGTCGGCAAGACATGGGCGTTCAAGCACCCGGGCTCCAAGACCACCTGCTCCAACTGCCACACGCGACCGGCGAAGCACTCGAGCCGCAACTGCACGACGTGCCATTCGGTCGGCAAGACGTGGGCATTCAACCACCCCGGCTCAGGCACCACCTGCACCAACTGCCACACCCGACCGGCGAAGCACTCAAGCCAGTCATGCACCGGCTGCCACACCGTGGGTTCCTCGTGGGCGTTCAGCCACCCCGGGTCGAGCGCCACCTGCACGAACTGCCACACCCGTCCCTCCGGCCACAGCAGCAGCTCGTGCAGCACGTGCCACGCGACCGGCTCTTCGTGGGCGTTCAGACACCCATCATCGACGAGTTGCTCCAGCTGCCACAGCGCGCCCTCGAACCACTTCGGGAGTTCGTGCTCCTCGTGCCACTCCCCTTCGAGGTCTTGGGGTTCTGCGACCTTCAGCCACCCCCGCTTTGAAGAACACACCTACCGCAGCTTCCCTTGCTCGTCCTGTCACCCGAACAACTACTCCTCGGCCACCTGTACGGGGTGTCACGGACCCGGTGGCCCGGACGATGACTAGAGGGCTTCGCATACTATGAAACACATGTCGAACAGGACGATAGCAGCCGCGGCGGGTCTCACGATCCTTCTTGTGGCGGCCGTGGCCTTCGCTGTTGCGGCAGGCGCGGCGCCGGGTCCGTCGGCCCGAGACATCCCGACAATCTCGACGGGTCGCACTCAAGACGCGGCTGTCGCACCGACACCCGCCGCCATCGACCCCCCGGTCACCGTTAGCCCTCCCGTCGTCATCGAACCCGCAGTCATCCTCGAACCCGCACTCGCCGCTGACACCTTCGTCGAGAACGACCCCTTCGTGACCGGCGGGACCGACAGCAAGCCGGACGACGACGATCGTGACCGAGAAGTCGTCAAACCGGACCTGCGTGATGATGATGACGATGACGATCACAAGACCGATGATGAGCGCTCTTCCGGGGAATCATCTTCACACGAGTCGAGTCGCCCCGCGGGCGAGACGAGCAGGGACTGACAGCGGCGCGAGTGGCCCCGTAGGCGCTCCGTCGCCGGAAGAAGAGGAGCGTCGTGAGAATCTTGCTCATCGAGGACGACGACCGCATCGCGTCGTTCATCGTGCGAGGCCTGACCGCCGAGGGGCACTCTCTCGAACGCGCGGAGACCGCTGCGGAAGGCCGCAATCTTGCCTGCGCGTACTGCTACGACATGATCCTCCTCGATCTCATGCTCCCGGACGGCGACGGTCGCAGCGTACTCGACACCATCCGGGCGCACGATCCGGAGGTCCCCGTCATCGTCGTTTCCGCACTGGGAGAAACAGACGACAAGGTCGACTTGCTCGACTCCGGTGCCGACGACTACATCGTCAAACCGTTCGCGTTCGCGGAGCTCTCCGCACGCGTCCGCGCCAACTCCCGCCAGGGCCAGCGTTCCGCACGCGTGCTTCGTATCGGGCGCGTCCTGCTCGACACGAAGTCACGAATCGTCCGCCTTGCCGAAGAGGGCAACGCAGGAATCGACCTCCCCTCGCGCGAGTACGCGCTGCTCGAATACCTGATGCGTCATCCCGATCAAGTGCTCACGCGCCAACAGCTTCTCGACACGGTGTGGGGATTCAACTTCGACACCGGCTCGAACGTCGTGGATGTCTACATCGGATACGTTCGTCGCAAACTCGACCGCCTCGGCGAGCCCGGCTTCATCGAAACCGTGCGCGGGGCAGGATACCGTGTTCGCGCGACCTAGGCTCACCGCCTCAGACCGCGTCGCGGCAGCCATGCTATCCGTCCTCATCGCCGGTGCCCTCCTACTCGCCGCAGTCGCGTATTCGACGGTGGTCCGAAACGCCTCCGCATCGCTCGACGCATCTCTTCTGCGAGAGGTCGAGGCTTTCACCGCCGCTATCCAGCCCGCGTCCGCCGCAGACGAGCGCTCTCTTGCCGAAGTGGCGCGCGCGTACCTGGAAGGACGCACTGGGGGGTCGGGCGGCTTCGCGCCTATCCTGCTCGTGCAACTCGAGTCCGGCCGTGTGATCTCGAACTCCGAGGTGCTTCTCGAGGACGCGCCCGACAACGCCGCCCTGCTGGACGTTCGAACAGCTACTCGCGGATTCCACGAGATCTCGCTCGACGGCGTCACGTATCGCACAGCAACTGCGCCGGTCACCGATTCACAAGGTCACGTCACGGCCGTCTTCCAGGCAGCCACCCCGACGTCGAGCCTGGACGAGCTCGGTCGCAGCCTGGCAACGTCGTTTGGCATCGCCGCCGTGGTCGTCTTCCTGGTCGGCGCCGTCGTCTCCCGCTGGATGGCGAAGCGAAGCCTCTCGCCTCTCGCAAGGATGGCCGATGCCGCGTCACGAGTCTCGAGCGCGTCGCTCGGCGAACGCATCGCCCACGAAGGTCCCCCGGATGAGCTCGGCACCCTGGCAGACACCCTCAACTCGATGCTGGAGCGACTGGAGCGAGCGTTCGATGCGCAGAAGCACTTCGTCGCAGATGCATCCCACGAGCTCAGGACTCCAATCGCCGTCATCCGCGGAAACGTGGGCCTGCTTGAGCACCCCAAGACCACTGCCGAAGAGAAGGCGGACGCGCTGAAGGTCATCGACGAGGAGACCCAGCGCATGACACGCATGCTCGAGGACCTGCTCGCCCTTGCGCGCACCGAATCGAAGCACCGCAGGCCATTCCAGCCGCTCGAGGTCGCCTCGTTGCTCGGTGACGCAATTGGCACCGCGAGGGCACTCGACGATCGACCGTTCGCGTGCGTGTGCGAGAAGAACCTCTGGGTCTACGGTGATCCCGATCTGCTCGAGAGGGCGGTCCTCAACGTGCTCCGCAACGCGATCGAACACACGCCATCGGACACGACCGTCGATGTCTCGTGCACGGGCAGCCGGGATCGCGTCCTCATCACTGTGCGCGATCACGGACCCGGCATCACCGAGGAGGACCTCCCGCGAGTGTTCGACCGCTTCTTCCGTTCGCGGGGGCGCCGTGCGACGGAAGGCGATGGCAGCGGGCTCGGGCTCTCGATCGTCAAAGCGCTCGTCGAGATGCATCGCGGTTCAGTGAGCGTCGCAAACGCGGAAGGCGATGGAGCGGTCTTCACATTCGATCTGCCGAAGACCGATCCGCCGGAGTAGCGCGTACTACGAGCATCAGCTCTTCCGCAGCACGCGCAGATCCCCATCGCGCTTGGTGACCCCCTGCGCGTCGAAGTACTCGAGCAGCGGGATCGCGTACTTGCGCGAGACGCCGAGCGCATCTCGCAGGTCGGCCGCCGTCGCCGAACCGTGCTCGGTCAGGTATCCGACGAGCTTCTCCCGCGCCCCGGCGATCGCACCCGCTGAGAAGTGCAGCTCGCTTCCGAGCCTCACCACCACGCGATCGAGCGCGAGCTTCGTAAGCGCCTTGCGCGCAACCTCGATGTCGATGCCAGCCTCGGCCGCAAGCTCGGAGACACTCTGCGGCGCCAGGCCTTGCTTCTCCAGCAGCGGTACCAGCGCGTCCGTCGCCTGCTGTTCCGAAGCGAGCGCCGAGACAGCCGCCTTCGGGTGCCGCACTTCGCCG
>JAENZW010000081.1 GCA_016841065.1 Actinomycetota bacterium | reverse complement strand
GCACGCAACGCAGCCACCACATCCGGGTCAAAGTCGCCCGACTGGCTTCGCATGACCTCCCACGCGATGCGCTCCGCATTCTGGCTATCCGACTGAGTGACCAGTTGGTCGTACCTGCAAGCCACCCCGACGATGTGTGCCAGCCGCGCTTCGACGCTTTCGCGAGCCTGTGATGGGGTGCAGTGATGAAGCTCGACCACGTCGGCCACGGGTGCCAGGAACTCGATGTTCTGGGCGATACGCGCCCCGAGACTCGCGTGATTCGCCCCGTTCTCTAGACCATCCAGTGATCCGACCCTGCCGATTGCGTGCAGCAGCGCCGCGAGGTTCAGTCGCTCCAGCTCGCGGTTCGGAATCCTGAGCTTCCGCCCTATTCCAGTCGCGATATCCGCGACACGCTCCGAGTGTCCCCGGGTTTCTTCGCGCTCGAATTCCGCGAGTCGTGCCAGCACACCGACGGTTCGGCTGTAGGCGGTCTTTATCTGGAGGTATATCCCGAAGTTGTGCTTCATGATGAGCATGAGCGACACAAGGATCGCCCCGCTCAGCAAGGTAGTCAGGGTGCTCGTCGGGCTGTAGGTGAGTGCCAGCACAACGCCAATCGAAGCCAGACCCAAGTGCACGCCTAGCACGAGTCTCAAGAAGCTTGCTAGACCGGGCAGGATTCGATCCCCCGCGATGAGAGCCGACAGGGTGGAGTATGTCAGCAAGTCCAGGAGCACATACGCACCGGCAAAAGCCATGTAAAACAGGAGCGTCGTCAGTTGATCTCCGTCAGCGACAGCTTTGGAGCCAGTCGCCGTCCAGGCCGCCGCGCCAGCGATGACCAGGGCGGGAGCGCGAACGAGATCGAGACTCAGATCGTTGCCCTCGGCGGCACGTCGGACAACAAGGGTCGCGGCGATTCCCCCGATTGCCACACCGAATGCGGTAGTAGTGCCTCCAACGGACAGGATGCCGGCAACGGCTATGCCAACCCCACCGTGCAGAGCTTCTCCGCGCGGAAGCTTCAGCGAGACGAGGGCTAGAGCGGCATACGCACCCGCGATCACGAGGGCCGCAGACGTCACGCGCGCATCGTACTGGACAACACAGTAGGACAACGCCGCAACATCGGCCGCCAGAAGGACCATGATCACTGTGCGTTCGCGTAGGTTCCTCATAGATTCGACTCCCACGCCGCACCCTTTTCAAGCAGCTCCTGAGAGCGTTCAGGTGGAATCCGACGCAGAAGTGCCTCGACACAACGGTCATCGAGGCGCCGCGGTGCGCCTTTGAGCAACTCGTCCCTTGCGACGTCGTAGGAGAGCGCACTCCTGTATGCACGATTCGAGGTCATCGCGTCGAAACAATCGGCAACGGCCAGAACTCGCGCTGAAAGTGAGATCGCCTCACCGCGCAGACCGTACGGGTAGCCGCTCCCGTCGAGTCTCTCATGATGCGCTTCGATCAGCGGAACAACCTCCTTGAGAAACTCGATGTCACCGAGAATCGAGGAACCCGTGATGGGATGAAGCTGCACCTCATTGAACTCATCGGTCGACAATCGATCGGGCTTGCTGAGGGTGGTCGCCGGTATTCCCACCTTGCCAACATCATGGAGCAAAGCCGCAAGTTCAACTGTGTGAACGTCGCCGCTGAGCATCCCCAGTTCCTCGGCCGTTTCGCGTGCATACACCGCAACGCGCTCAGAATGACCACGGGTGTACGGGTCCTTGGCCTCAAGGACTTCCACAAGTCCACGAACGGTGTCTCGAAACGCACCGGCAAGCTTCTGATAGACCTGCAGCGTTTCGCGGGCAACCACGAACGGTACAACCAGCAGCAGCACGGCGAGAGGACCGGCAACTACCACGAGCTGGGCCAGCACAAGACCCAAGAGGGTGAGTGCTGCAAGACTCACAAGATGCGTTCGAAACTCGCGCTTCCAGACCTCTAGTAGCGAAACGCTGTACATCATCGCAACTGCAATCCCGACGAGACTCCAGTTGACGAGCGCCTGCACGAAGGCGGCCGCAATGGCCGCTGCAAGCCAATCCTCGATTGGCATTGAGTGCTCGAGCAAGGGTCGCACACCGAGCAACAGAAGCACCGAGCCTGACGCAAGAACGGAGAGGACGAGTTGTGCCCCGTTGAAGAGTACCTTGTAGGGCGCCTTGCGCTGGACGATATCCTGCTGCGACACCGTTCCCGCAAGAGCGACGATCGCCGCCGATAGCGGGCCGCCCAAGAGAACTGCCGCGAATTGGAGCGCAAACGCGAGTGACACGGTCCCGCCGAAATACGTCGGCAGAGCGACCCACTCGGCCAGGAAGGTGAGAGCGCCTAGAAGACCGGCAACTTGCCAGTCCAGCCCGGGCCCGTGCCCGAGGTAGAGCGCCACGGCGATGAACGCAGCTGCAATCACCGCATATGCGAACCGTTTGAACCTCACAGCCACACCTGCTTCATGCGTGAGAGACTGGGCCAGCGCCGGGTAGACCATTCGACTGCTAGATCTTCCACGCAGCGCCGCCGGCAAGAACCATGGCAGCGAGAGAGCTGAGAAGAACGAGAATTCGCTTCATTTGAAGAAGACCCCCTTTTCCGAAGAAAGGTCTTCCTCCATCCCGCTAGCAATGGAAGAACGCTGTCCGCTCCGCTCGATCGTTTGCGTACAGTGTTCAAACCGTTAATCGCCACGGCGCTGGCCCAAACTTAGCTATGAGGCTGTCAAGAATCCGAGACGCCGGTTTACCGCATCCAGCGTTGCTCGGACGATGGAATCCTTGTCGTTCTGGCGCACGAGCGCCGATCCGGCATAGGCCTGTTCGCCCAGGGGCGACACCAGGATGACGCACGAGACCGCTGTACGTTCCTTGCCAAGCTGGATTATTGCGACGTCCTCGAGCGCGAAGCTGAACGAGCCGTGAGCGTACTGCTCAACGGCATCGAGCGTAGCCTGCGCGACGAGGCGTGTGCGGACTGTTTGACTCGCGGGGCCAGAAGCCTGGCCGGTGTACTCTTCGCCCTCGATCTCGAGCACGACCGTAGCTGCGGCGTGCACGCCCGCCACGTTGGCGTTAATCGAGACGATTCGAGCGCGCACGTTCGGACCAGAGACGTCCGGCTCGGGCGGCATGACATCGGCGCCGAGCTGAGCGATCGATATCTTCCGGTGATCAACCGGCACACCAAAGCTCGCCATGATCGTGGACTCGATATCGCGAACAAGTTGTTTGGGTGACTTGGTGGGAAGCGCGAGGATGTGAATCTCCTGAATGTCCCCTTCGGGCGACGCAACAACGCGGGCGGCCTTCACTTCGGCAACCTGGTTCAGCGTGCTCTCGATCTCTTCTACTGAGACGTGGGACAGAGAGGGGTCCACGGGGAGCCTCCTGCTTCGACTGTCTGCTACGTCCAACACACTCCCTGCGGTGAACGAACGCCCACGTCATCGAGGGGCCCGCCCCGCGTCTACATTTCAGCATCGGAGGCACCAGAAGTCAACCGGACGCGCCTCTGGCGGACGTCACGGAACTTAATGTTTGCGCTGGCAGAGGGCTTGCGGGGGGACGCGTTTCCCGGCTGACGCGGAGTCCAAGCTACCCCGCGTGTGGCTCAATCAGACCGTAGTCTCCGTCGTGCCGACGGTAGAGAACGCTCACGGCCTCGGTTTCAGCGGCGGTGAACACGAAGAAGTCGTGACCCAGGAGTTCCATCTGCAGAATGGCCTCATCGAGGCTCATCGGCTTGAACTCCACGGACTTGGTCTTCACGACCACCGGCTCTGGGACCTCTTCGATCAGAGGCGCTACCGGCTGCGGGGCCTCGGCATGCTTGCCGGTATGCCGGTCGACCATCTTGCCGTGATACTTGCGGAACTGGCGCTCCAGCTTCTCGGACACCAGGTCGATTGCCGCATACATGTCCTGAGCTGCCTCTTTGGCGCGGATGACCGGGCCCTTTGTCCACACGGTGACTTCTGCGATCTGATTCTTCTCGATCGACGGGTTCTTCTCGACATACAGTTCGACTTCGGTGGTCATGTGATCGCCATCGAGTATCTTGGACACGCGGCCAATCTTCTCTTCGGCGTACTCTCGGATCGGTTCGGTGACCGCCATATGGCGGCCCTTCACGATCATTCTCATCGCGATCCTCCTGTGTGCGGAGACGGTCTACTAGACAGATACCCATGAATGGACGGCGCGCACGCATGGACGCGGGCCGTGGGGCGAAAGTCTACCCTAGATGATGTGACCGAGGAAGTCCTTCGTCCGGTCGTTTTGCGGATTGTCGAACACCTCTGAGGGCGAACCCTCCTCGACGATGACGCCACCATCCATGAAGACGACGCGCGAACCCACGTCGCGGGCGAAGCCCATCTCGTGCGTGACGACGAGCATCGTCATGCCGGCGAGCGCGAGCTCCTTCATCACGTCGAGGACGCCCCGGACCAGCTCCGGGTCCAGAGCCGACGTGACCTCGTCGAACAGCATGACGTGCGGATCCATGGCAAGAGCGCGGGCAATCGCGACGCGCTGCTGCTGGCCGCCCGACAACTGCGACGGGTAGTAGTCCACCCGATCGCCGAGATCGACGCGCGTGAGCTGCTCGACCGCGATGCGGTCTGCCTCCTCCTTGGACCTGTTCAGGACCTTGCGCTGGGCGAGCATGACGTTGCCCTTGGCGGTGAGGTGCGGGAAGAGGTTGAAACTCTGGAACACCATTCCGATGTGCTCGCGCACCTTGTTGATGTTGGTCTTCGGGTCGTTGACCATGATGTCTTCGAACCAGATCTCGCCGCCGGTCGGTTCCTCGAGGCGGTTGACGCACCTCAGCAGCGTCGACTTGCCGCTGCCGCTTGGGCCGAGGATCACGACGACCTCGCCCTTGGTGACGTCCATGTCGACGCCCTGGAGTACCTCGAGATCGCCGAAGCGCTTCTGCAGGTTCTTGATGCGCACCACGGGTTCGTTGTTCTGCGCTTCGCTCATCGGCGATCACCTCCTGACGTCGGAATCGGGTTGCTGCGGGGCGTCACGTGCTCCGAGTCGATGGGCTCGGGAACGAGCGAATCGCGCTTGGCGCCGCCTCCGCCGCCCTCGGCTTCGGCAAGTCGGTGCTCGAGATTGGCAACGAATCGTCCGAGCGGGATCGTCACCACCAGGTAGAAGGCCGCGGCGACCACGTACGGCGTCGTGTTGAACTTGGCGGCCGAGATCTCTTTGGCCTTCAGCGCCATCTCGGCCAATCCGACGGCTGCGAGAAGCGCGGTGTCTTTGAAGAGCAGGATGAACTCGCTCATCATCGTCGGCAGGATTCGCCGGATGGTCTGCGGGATGATGACGAACGCCATGGACTGCGGCACCGTCATCCCGAGCGAGCGCGCAGCTTCCATCTGCCCCCGGGGAATGGACTGGATCCCCGCACGCAGAATCTCGCACATGTACGCCGCGGAGTTGAGGCTTAGTACCAGGAAGGCGCGCAGGTACAGCGTGTTCGTGATGCCGAACAGACCGGCCTGGTTGAGCCACGGCAACGACTGGGTCATCGCCTTGTATGCCGGCAGTAGCGGCAGGCCAAAGAAGACCAGCAGTATCTGCAGGAACAGAGGTGTGCCGCGAATGACGTCGACATACATCGTCGCCGGCCATCTCGCCCACCGGGTCTTGGCCATCTTCATGAACGAGAGCATGAGACCGAGCGGTATCGCCATGCCGAACGACACGAGAACGATCAGGACCGACACCGGGAACGCCTTCGCGATGATCGGGAACGAATCCCGCGCGACTTCCGGCGAGAGGAACTGGTGCGTCACCGTGGACGATTCCCACCAGTCGTAGAAACCGGCGAAGCCCTCGGGGCCGTCGGCGAAACGGACCTCGTAGTCACCGATGACAAGGATGTCGCCATCGATGAGAGGCGACTCGACCACGACATTGCCGTTCAGGTAGACCGGCTGGGTTGTCTCACCAGAAACCGCGACGCGCCAGGTCTTAGAACCGCCCTCGCCTTCGGCGGGGACTTCCTCGAGGGTCGCGACGACGTCGCTCTCGATATTGGACACGATGCGAACGTCCCCGAGACGACCGATGGTGACCTCGGGTACGGTGAGGCGATAGACGGACTCGCGCACCTCGGCTGCCCGTGTGGCCTGCGTGTTGCGGGAGAACACGCGGTCGGGGCGCTGCATCGTCAGCAGTTGCCAGGCGAGAATCCCAATCGCCAGCACGACGATAGCGAGGCCGAGCATCTGGCGTTGCCTGCGGGTCACGGGCCTGCCTCTGCGAGTCGGTAGCTAGGCTGCGGGGTCGACGGACGTGCCGCCGACCCCGCCGCTCAGCGATACACTGTGCGCTAGTCGGCCTTCTTGACCGTCAGCGACTGGTTGTTCCAGATGTAGATCTCCGAGAAGTCGACAGACTGCGCGCGCTCTGCGCCCAGTTCGCCGGTGGAAGTCATGCCCGAAGCGATCATGTCAAACTCCGCGCCTGCCTGCATGGCGGGGACCAGGGCGTCGAAGTTGTAGGTCTTGAACTCGACCTCAACACCAAGCTTCTCGCCGATAGCCGTGACGAGATCAACATCGAAGCCGACCGTCTCGTCGCCCTCAACGTTCTCGAACGGCGGGAACGACGTGTCCGAGCCGACCGTGATCTTGCCGGGGACGATCAGCTTCAGCTCACCGGCGGGCTGCACGTAGCCACTCGCGTCCGGCTGCGACATGGGGGCCTCGCCGAGCCACGTCTCGTAGATCGAAGCATACGTACCATCGGCAACGCACTCCTGCAGACCCCAGTTGATGGCGTCGCGCAGTTCGCTGTTCGCCTTGTTGAAGGCGAAGCCGTAGCCCTCGTCGGTCACGATCTCAGAGACGACCTCGATACCGAGGGTCTGATCCTTCGCAACGTCGAGCGAGATGGTGATGTCGTTGATGACGCCGACCACGTCGCCGGCCTGCAGCGCCTGGAAGGCACCGAGGACGTCGTTGTAGGGGACGACCTCGCAGCCCTTGGGCTCGAGGTTCTCCTTGGCCCATGCTTCACCAGTGGTACCGGACTGAACACCGATCTTGTCGCCCGACTTGAGGTCGTCGACGCTCTTGATACCAGTGTCGGTGTCTTCGGTCTTCGTGCCCTCGTCCGTCTCCTTGTCGCTCGAACCGCAACCGGCGAGGGTCAGCACGCCGAGCGCGAGAACGAGCACGAGTGCGAGAGCGAAAAACTTCCGAGCTCTCTCCATGCGTAGTTCCTCCTCTGAGTCAGTACATTCGTAGTCTGTGCCGCATAGAAGCGCCACCAGACGGAAAACCAATGCCAAACGATACACCAAGCCTGCGACAATGTGAAAAGCGGTGCACGATTATACAGTATGTATAGCAGATTATGCACGACGCCCCGCTGCGGGGCGGAACGTATCCGAAACGGCCGAAGAGGCGACGTGTTACCCCACCTCGGCGGGCGTTGTCTCTAGTTCCGGCAGGTCCTCGACCCACTTCATCCGAATGGTGTCGAGCACTCCCCCGGCTGCCAACGCGTCGAGCGCGCCGCGCACAGCCTCTTCCAGCTGCGTGGCGTCCTGCTTCACGGCGACACCGATCTGCACTGCCGGTTCTAGCTGGCCCGAGTAGCGCACGGTGTCGAAGTCGCGCGCGATGTAGGCGGCGACAAGCGCGTCGGCAGCGAGGATCTCGATCTCGCCGGACTCAAGCGCTGTCATACCGGCCCTCACGGTCGGGTACCCTGTGACAGCCTCCTCGCCGAGGAAGTCCTGCAGCACCCAGAAGGAGCGTGAGCCTTCCTGGGCACCGACCTTCCTTCGGCCGATCGCTTCGATGGTGATGGTCTCTGCGACCGAACCCGTCGTCTCAACCGAGGTGAAGAAGGCGGGGCCGTCTGTGATGTAGGAACCGGCGAGCGAAATCCCGGTCATTGAGGACTTCGTGATGGGGACCGACATCATCACGTCGATCTCGCCCTCGGCAAGCGCCTCGGCAACGCCGGTAGTCTCGACCTGTACCGTTTCGACAGTCAGCCCGAGCTCGGCCGCCAGGGCGTCTGCGACATCGATGTCGATTCCGGCGGTCCGGCTGTCGTCGACACCCGCATACGGCGGGTACGTCAGATCGACGCCAACACGCAGAACGCCCGCTTCGGCAATTACCGGTGGAGCGATCTTGGGCTGCGCCTGCGGCTCCTCCTTCGGGGCCTCGTTGCATCCGACGAGCAGCATGCCGACTGTTGCCAGAACGGCGAGTGTCTTCCAAACGCGCGACATCGATGTCCTTCCGGTGGTTCCGATTCGTGTTGCCGCGACGGCGGCGGTGCTTCCACTCGGCTGACCTGGTCTTTGACCCCACACTCGCATGCTGGAGCTTCCGCTTGATGTCATCTCACTACCGGCCCTCTCGCCTGCACTTGCGTACAGACGGCACGACTTACCCCTAAGGCGCGCCGTGCTCGCCGGCGCCGTTTGGCCACCGGTTTACGTGGGTCCTTTTGGCCGCACCTACCTTGGACTAGGGTTCTTGCGAACCCGCAACCACAGACCCGAGTGAAAGCATCGTGAATTCTACCACGCACGCGCGAGAGCGCATGCTCTGACTTCACGCACGCCTACTTCGCCGAGCAAGACCGCGGCGGCATCGAGCGTGGCGCCGGTCGTGAACACGTCGTC
>JAENZW010000080.1 GCA_016841065.1 Actinomycetota bacterium | reverse complement strand
TGGGCAAGGCGACCGCGCGCGTCGCCGCAGACAGCGAGATTGGAAAGAAGGCCATCGGCGCGTTCAAGGGGCTCGTGCGTGAGGTCAAAGACGCGATGGGACCCGATGAGGATTCCTGACTCCGAGAACGTGCCGAAGCACATATACTTGTGAGCGCGAAGAATCTCAGACGACGCCACTGTTGGGGACGGAATGACTCGCAGACTCAAACCGCTCGAAGTCGGTCACCTCGGCGCGCTTCCATGTGAGTGCGAGGGGTGCGTCTTCTGGGAGACCGACTCGCGACTGGAAGCACGTTGCGGTGCCGCGTGCGACATCGCAATGCTGCGCGATTGGTACGGGACGGTCTGTCGCGAGTGGGGCGACTGCGGGCGCGTTGCGAGTGAGGACGACGAGGTCCTGGGCTTCATCAAGTACGCCCCGGCACGTTACTTCCCGCAGGCCTCGTACTTCCCCTCCGGTCCTCCATCCGAGAACGCCGTGCTTCTGGCGTGCATCCACATCAGAGACGACGCTCGACGCCATGGACTTGGGCGGCTTCTGTTGCAGGCGGCGCTCAAGGATCTGTCCCTGCGCGGCGAGCGATGCGTGGAGGCCTACGCATTCGCAAACGGGGGGAACATGAACGCCGTGCCTGTCATGGGAGTGGAGTTCCTCTTGCGTCATGGTTTCACCGTGTCGAGACCACACCCGACATTCCCGCTGCTCAAGCTGGACCTGCGCTCGTTGGTGACATGGACGGAGAACCTCGAGGCGGTTCTGGACTCCCTGCGAATCCCGATCGGCGCGCCGAGGCGCGTGCCGTCCCCGTCGATCGAGTGAGCGCATCCTTGGCCGGCGAATCAGACGGACCTCGCAAGCGCGGCTCGGCCGAGCGCGTGCGTGCGTTCTTGTCCGAACACGGGCTTGCCGACACGATCGTGCATTTCGAGGAGTCCACGAAGACCGCGCAGCAAGCGGCGGACGCGATGGGCTGTGAACTCGGTCAGATCGTGAAGTCCCTCGTGTTTGTCGTCGATGGCTCGGCGGTTCTCGCGCTCGTCGCGGGGGATCGCCGAGGAGACGGCGACGCTATCGCGCGACAGGTGGGTGGCGACAAGGCCCGCCTTGCCGACGCAGATACGGTGAGAAGTGCGACAGGCTACGCGATAGGCGGGGTGTCGCCCTTCGATCTGCCTGCCGAACTCGTCGTACTGGTGGACGATTCGCTCAATCGGTTCGAGACCGTCTTCCCTGCGGCAGGCACCCCGTCCTCGATGATCCGCATGTCACGCGGCGACCTCATCGCCATGGCCGGCGGTCGTGTGGCACGTATCTCGCACTAGGACCCTACATGCCCTCGTATCCAGTGACACCGCCGCCGACGCACAGAGTCCCGTTCCTTGCTCTGGCGACCGCCCTGGCGCTGAGTTTTCTCCTGCTTGCGGCCACTGCGCCAGCGGTCAGCACCATCACGGTGAACGTCGACGGCCGGGAGATTCGCCTGCCTGTCGGCTCTACCGCGAAGGACGTTCTGGACTCGGGGGCCGTCCGCTCCGAGCCGGGCGACCTGCTCGATGCAACGGGTGAGATCCTCGTGCGTGGGGCTGGCGAGCCGCTCGTACTGCTGCGGGCGGACAGCCGCGTTGGCGCCGAGGAGCGCGTGTTCGACGACTCCACATTCACGAGCTGCTATGGCGCTGACATCTTCGAGCCGACGTCCACGGTGACGACCGCGACACCAGCGCCTGTGCTCTACACGGGCAAGGGGCCGCTCGAGGACGTCGAGACGACTGGCACGCCCGGGGCAGACGAGCTTGTGGTCGGAGTTCTGTCCGGGAAGGTCGTCTCGAGACGGGTGCTCGTTGAGCCCAGTCCGATGGTGGTCAAGCGCTACGCACCCGAGCGCAAGGACAAGGTCGTCGCGCTCACCTTCGATGACGGACCGTGGCCGGGCCAGACCGAGAAGATCCTCGCCGCGCTCAAGAAGGACAACGTCAAAGCTACCTTCTTCATGCTCGGCTCGCTGGCGAAGAAGCACCCGAAGCTTGCGCGGAGGGTTGCCGACTCAGGGCATCAGATCGCCAACCATTCGTACTCGCATGCCAACCTTGCACAGGCGCGAAACGGCGTTGTCGTCCGCGAGATATCGTACGGCCAGAAGGCCTTGCGCCGCGCAACGGGAGTGACGCCGACGTGGTTCCGTGCGCCCGGCGGGAACCTCTCTTCGGCCGCCGCGAGGGCGGTTCGCGAGGCGGATCTGCGTATCGTCACCTGGAGCGTCGATCCTCAAGACTGGCGCAAGCCGAAGCCGGGTCCGCTCGCCCGCGACGTCATCGAGGCGGTGGAACCGGGATCGATCATCCTGCTGCACGACGGCGGGGGGGATCGAAGCGCGACCATCAAAGCTCTGCCCTGGATCATTCACCAGCTCGAACGTGACGGGTATTCGTTCGTGACGCTCGACGAGCTGCGGAAGGCGCAGAAGAAGAAGTAGCGCGCTAGTACGCTTCGGCGATCCTCAGCACTTGCGTGGGAGTGACGATCATCTCGACGGCGATGTCGTGTTCTTCGGCAGGTATGTGACCGACGAGCTGCTCGTCGAATGCGAGTCCGATACGCACGGCGTCGGGCATCTCCTGGAGGAGCCGATCGTAGTAGCCTCCGCCGAAACCGATTCGGGCGCCGTCGGGCCCGAACGCCACGCCGGGAAGCAGCACGACCCCGATGTCTGCTTTTGCGACTATCGGGGTGTCCAGGCTCGGCTGAAGGATGCCGTGGGGACCGGCTTCGAGATTCCACTCGCCGCCAATCTCGTGAAACACGAGTGCACCCGGCCCTGTGATGCGTGGGTACACGATGAGGCATCCCCGAGAGGCGAGACTCCTGAGTGCTGGAGCGGGGTCAATCTCCTCGGCGGTGGCGAGGTAGCCAGCGACGCAGGGGCATGGCGAGAACTCCGGAAGCATGGTGAGTCGACCTGCGAGAGAGGCAGCGAGCACGGGTCTGTCTTCGGCAGGTATCGCCTGTCGCGCCGCGCGCGCGAACTGTCGGATGCGGTGCTTCTCTTCGGTCGACATGCTACCCCCATCCCAAAGCGGTCATGACGACGAGTGCGACGGTGAGTCCGATGACCACGAGAATCGTACCCCAGGATAGCGCGTTGTAGATGCGACCGTTTGTGTAGCGGCCCATGATGCGTCGGTCGTTGACGATTCTGATCATGAAGATGAGAAGGAATGGCAGCAGGACGCCATTGACGGCCTGGGAGAAGACCATGATCGCGATCAAGTTGAGATTCGGAAGCATGATGACGAGCGCGCCGAAGACGATGACGAACGTGTAGATGCTGTTGAACATCGGCGCTTCGGACCAAGAGCGGTCGAGGCCGGCCTCCCAGCCGAAGGCCTCGCAGATGGCGTAGGCAGCGGTGAGCGGGAGCACGGTGGCGGCGAGCACGGATGCCGAGAAGAGGCCGACGGCGAACAGCGTCTGCGCGTAGGCGCCTGCGGCGGGCACGAGTGCTGTGGCGGCCTGCGCGGCGTCGGTGACGCGAATGCCTGCCGGGTGCAGAACGGTAGCTGTGGTGACGATGATGAACCAGGCGATGACGTTTGCGGTTATTGCGCCGAAGACCACGTCAATGCGTCGGATGACGAGGTCTTTCACCGTGACGCCCTTGTCGACTATGTTCGACTGTACGAAGAACTGCATCCACGGCGCGATCGTCGTGCCGACGGTGGCGATGACGAGCATCACGAAATCGCGCGAGCCGATGAACTGCGGGACGACGGTGGCTTTCGCGACGGTCGCCCAGTCCGGCTTGGCGAGCACGGCGGCGAAGATGTAGGAGATGAACACCGCCGAGAGGGCAAGGAATATCTTCTCGACGTTGCGGTAGCTGCCGCGAATCACGAGCAGCCACACAACGAGCGCTACCACGGGTACGGAGATGTACTTCGATATCCCGAAGAGTTCCGTGGACGCCGCGATACCTGCGAACTCGGCGACGCTCGTGGCCGCATTCGACGCGAGAAGCGCGAGCATCGCGAATAGCGTCAGTCGGACGCCAAATCGCTCGCGGATGAGCGCCGCGAAGCCCTTGCCGGTCACTGCGCCCATTCGCGCGGCGGTCTCCTGCACCACGACCAGCGAGAACGTCATCACGAAGATCATCCACAGCGTGGCGTAGCCGAAGTCCGCGCCCGCGACCGAGTAGGTAGAGATGCCGCCGGAGTCGTTGCCTGCGGACGCAGCGATAAGC
This sequence comes from Actinomycetota bacterium, assembly GCA_016841065.1. Lineage (GTDB taxonomy): Bacteria > Actinomycetota > Coriobacteriia > Anaerosomatales > JAENZW01 > JAENZW01. Next base: position 4,556 of record JAENZW010000080.1, on the reverse strand, counting down.
CCTGGTCCGAGGACCGAGAGCAACAAGACGAAGCGTCCGCGTTTGCGGCTGGAGGTCTTGGCGGCCGTCATCTAGGACTCCGTCAGAGATCGAACAGCAGGAACCGCGCGAGGAAACGGAAGGAGATGTTGTACAGGCCGATGAAGCTCACCGCGCCCACGATCATGAGACCGACAGACATGGTCGTCGACGACACACGCTTTCCGGCCCGGCTTCGCCTTTCGGCGAGTTCGCCCGCCAGGGTGGCGGCGATCGCCACGAGCAGTATCGAGATGCCGAAGGCGCCGCCGATGATCGCTCCGCCCTCGAGGGATCGCACGACGGCCTTGTCACTGACAGCCCCGAGCAGGACTCCCATGACTGCCGCCGCCAGGAGGCCGACGACCGCGCCGATCGCGAGTCCGGACAGCCCGTCAGTGACCAGCCGACGCGCCAGAGAGGGACGCCCGTCCTCGTCCTCGTCTTCGATGACGCGCGCCATCGCGTGTGACGCGAAGTCTTCGGCAAGGCGCATGACGATGAGCGCGGGGAAGGCGGCGACGATGATGAGGCCTGTCATGTCCGTGTCGACGAGCATGCTCTCGAGACCGGCTGCCACGAGGAACAGCACGGCCCAGACGGGGAGCCAGCCATCGCGCGACACCCACTGCCACACGCCGCGCATGCCGGCGCCGGCGCGGCGTCCGGTGGCCAGCTCGAGGTCCTCGGCGGATTCCTCCTCCATAACCTCAAGCGCGTCGTCGACCGTGACGATGCCGAGAAGTCGCCCGGTCTCGTCCACGACGGGGAGCGCGAGCAGGTCGTACTTGGACATCGTCTCGGCGACGTCTTCCTGGTCCTCGTCGGCGAGCACCTTGATGACGTCGCGGCTCAGGATGTCGGCGACAGGCGTCTCGGGTGCAGACATGATGAGGTCGCGCAGCGAAATGACGCCCGCGAGATGGCGGTCGCCTTCGATGACGTAGATGTAGTAGATGCTCTCGTGCTCGGCGGCCTCATGGCGGAGATGTTCGATGACCTGGGCGACGGTCATCTCCTCGGCGACCGTTGTGACCTCGGGGGTCATGATGCCGCCGGCGGTCTTCTCCTTGTATCCGAGCAGCGAGCGGATCGCGCGTGCCTCGCCGACGCCCATGAGCCGAAGAAGCGTCTCGGCTTTGTCGTACGGCAGGTCGCCGATGATATCTGCCGCATCGTCCGGGTCCATCAACTCGAGGATGTCGGACGCGCGCTGGTTGCCCAGGTCGTCGATGACGTCGGCCTGGAACTCGTCTTCGAGCTCGGAGATCGCGTCTGCTGCCTGCGAGTTCTCGAGGTGATCGAACACCTTCGCGCGCTGCGTCGCGGAAAGCTGCTCCATGATGTCGGCGACGTCGGCCGGGTGCAGCTCGTGTAGGCGCTTGTGCGTGACCGACAGCTGCACGTGCGAGAGGTCGCGATCGAGCAGGTCCATGTAGTTCCACGCGATCAGGTTCTCGCGCAACGACTTGCCGAAGAGCCGCGCGGCGACGCGCTCGAGAGCCGGGTGCACTCCGCGCAGGATGCCCCGGATGCCGACCTCGGCGCCGAGGAGGCGGAGCTGGTTGCGCGACTCCGAGAGCTTGAGGTCGTTGACGCGGACGACCTTCATTCCCTGCGTGTCCACGATCTGCTGGTTGAGCAAGTCGCGATGCAGCAGAACCTCGTCGGGCTGGAGATAGGAGAAGCGCAGGTCAGGACCTGCGACGTTCAGCTGGACCTGTTCGGCGTCGAAGTCGTCGACGTACTTGCGCCACGACAACATGAACGGCGTCTTGTCCGGACCCTGGAACGCGAGTGACGTCACGCGCGGGAAGATCTCGCCCGTGGCGATAGCGACGTCGCTGATCGTTCCGATCTCGGTCCCGGTCGCATCGACGACCGGCTTCCCAAGCATCTGGGATAGGTAGATCATGTGTACTCCCCCCTTCGGATGTTCGCGGCCACTCGCACATGCGGCCGAACTCCGGCGGGTCATTCAGGGGCCCCGGGCCCCCGAACGCGGTGGGGGAGCCGGGACCTACGGACTTGACGGAATCACGCGGTCCCTCTTCTCACGGCAACAGGTCTGACAGACGAAGACGCCCCTCGGGCCCGAAAGAGGACGAGGAGCGTCGCAACGAAGCAGCGCGCATGCGCGCTACCACGCGGCTCCCTCCCTCGTCGCGGTTTTGGCACTGTCCGACGTAGGGTACGCAAGCGAATCGCGCAGCGGCATCGCCGCCTCAATGAGCCCAGCCACCTTAGCCGTCCCCTTAAGCCGGGGAGGGCTGTTCTACCCATTGGCGTCTCTCGACATTTCCGGGCAGTGGCCTGTGTTCGAACAGGAGCCGCACCGTAACGGACGGAACAGCGAGTTCTGTACTGTCAATGGTCGCCAGATGGCGAACAGTCGCATTCTACGCCTGGCCGAAGAGGAGCGCAACACGCTCCCGGCGCATTTGGGCAGGTCGAGTGGCACGTCGGACCTGCGCAGGGCATCGGCGCGGCCTTCGGCGTTGTGCGTGTACACGAGGTGCACCCGGCCGAAGTGCTTGCGCCAGTTCGCCTTGAACTCTTCGGGGAATCGGGGTTCCATCGGCCTCCCGGGCGGCTTCGCCGTTGCCGAGAAGACTGCCTGCATTCTACCGCCGTGAGCCGCGCGAAAGGGTGCGCACGGCGCAAGGAAGCGGTATAACTGGTAGGCGCGCGCCCGGGGGTGCGCAGGGGACGGTACGAAGATGGGAGTGTACGTCAGAAAATGACTGAAGATTTTGACATGCCATATCCGCAGTATCGCTGCCCCTCGTGCGGCAGGGATCTGCCGCTCAACGAGGCGCGCGTCACAGTAACGTGTGCTGCGCACAGGCCCGAAGATGACCTCGCGTTCATCGTTCGCGATGCGAAGCCCGCGGATCGAAGGGCGATCGAGGAGATCTGCGATCGCGCGCTCGGTGAGATCGAAGTGGACGCTTTGGGCAAGACGTGGGACATCCTCGCCGGCAAGAATCTCGTAGCCGAGGTGAACGATGGCCTCGCGGGTCTGCTATCACTCGCGATCGATCGAGGCACCGCCGTTGTTGTGTTGCTGTCGGTCTACCCGGAGTACCAGGGGTTGGGCCTCGGCACGGCGCTGCTGCATTCGGCGGTCGCGTGGGCGAGGCAGACCGGGCTTCCGTCCATTCGCGTCGGGGTCTCCAACGACGACATCCCCCTCCTGTACTTCTACCAGCGTCAAGGCTTCGTCATTGACGACATTGCTGTCGGTTTGCTCGTGGACACGACCGGCTCGTCTGTGTCGGGATTCTCGGGCATTCCCTCGCGCGACGAGATTCGGCTGCACCGGCCGGTCTCGAACGACTGACGGGCTTCAAACCCGCAAGGAGGTCAACCACATGCGCATCCGCCGACTCTTCGCCTGCGCCCTCGCCCTCGCCCTCATGAGCGTTCCCGTGACGGGCTGTGCCAAGAAGGACAGCGAGGCAGATTCCGGTCAGGGGACATCGCAGGAGCTTCGCGCGCTGCGAATCGGGACCCTGCCCACAGAAGACGCGCTGCCGCTGTGGGCGGCATCATCGCTCGGTTTCTTCGACGAGGCGGGCCTGCCCTCGGTCGAGATCATCACGTTCCAGGCGGCGCAAGAGCGCGACGCCGCGTTCGCAGCCAGTGAGATCGACGCGTTCATGGGCGACATCATCGCAGCAGCGCAGCTCGAAGCAGGTGGCGTGCCGGTGACCATCGGCACGGTCATGCTCGGCGCGACTCCCGCCGAGGGGCGTTTCGGCATCGTTGCGGCACCGGAAAGCGCCGTGAACGACCTCGCAGGTCTCGCGGGCGTACCCGTGGGAACGTCTTCGGGCACGATCCAGGAGTACGTACTCGACGGGCTGATGCGTCAGGCCGGAGTACCTGTCGAAGAGGTCAAGAAAGAAGAGGTCAAGAAGGTCCCCGTGCGCTTCGACCTGCTCCTGCAGGGGCAGCTTGAAGCCGCAGCTCTGCCCGAGCCACTGCTGTCCCTCGCCGAGGCGCAGGGCGCGAAGCTGCTGGCGGACGACTCGGAAGGCGAGAACCTGTCGCAGACCGTGCTGGTCTTCTCGGACGAGTACCTCACCGAAGTCGGCGGCATCGAGACCATGACGGCGCTGCTGGACGTGTGGGACAAGGCGGTCGCCGAGATCAACAAGAACCCGGATGCCTGGCGCGAGACGTTGGTCAACGAGGCCCGCCTCCCCGAGCCGATCAAGGACTCCTACTCGATCAGCACGTACCCGGTACACCAGACGCCGACACAGGAGCAGATCGACGCCGTGCTCGCGTGGATGAACGGCAAGGACCTCCTACAGAAGCCGGTCACGTACGAGGATCTAGTGCTCCTGAAGCCGTAGGGCTTGCCGGAGGCGGCCGTCGTGACAATGCTTTCATTCGAGGACGTCGGGCTCACGTATGCGGGCGTGGGCCGCAGCGTGCGCGCACTCGAGTCGCTCGATCTCTCCGTGGCCGAAAGGGAACCCGTCGCGATCATCGGCCCGTCGGGCTGCGGGAAGTCGTCGATGCTGCTG
>JAENZW010000079.1 GCA_016841065.1 Actinomycetota bacterium | reverse complement strand
CGGGGATATCTGTGAGCCGATCCGCACTCTCGCCCAGCAACACGCGCAGCAAGCGCGGGAGCGTGATCTCGGACTCGCCACGAAGCACGTAGTCCGCATCAGTGGCGAGTGCGCGCTCCGGAGCGCACGAAGGTTCCGGACCGCCAAGGATCACTACTGCCGAAGGGTTCTCGTCGCGAACCCGCCGGATCAGCATCGCCGTGCGCGGCAGCGTGCAAGTGATCGCCGAGAAGCCGACGACGGCCGCACCGCGTACGAACTCCCAATCGACGGTGTCCTTGCCGGAGATGTCCTCGATGAAGGCGCGAACCTCATAGCCCGCGTCACGCAGCACCGTGGCGAGCAGCGCCGCTCCCCGCCCCATCGCCACGTGGGAGTAGATGTTGAGTCCGGGAGACCCGGCTTCTATGAGCGCGACCCGCGCGCGCCGCGCGGTAGGCATGACAAACCAGCTTCCTCTACGGCTGAAGCGCCGCTCCGATGTCGGTGAACGTCGAACCATCGACGCTGTTCGGCCCGCCGAAGACATAGACCTCGCCGATCTGCGACGTGTTGTTGTGCAGGAATCCGAACGTACTCGACGGCACGCTCCCAGATCGCGTGATCAGGATCGATCCGCCTCGCAAGCCCATGAACGCACCACCTGTGAGCGCATCGGGGAGCTTGGCCGCCACGCCGACATTCGCCGTGTCGAGCAGCGATGGTGAGTAGTCGTCCCTCGCGTTCTTCATGATCACGCGTGCGGTCTCGTAGCGGTCGCCTCCCCACCAGCGAACAGCCATGATCGTCGCACCGGCATTGAGCTGCTGAAGCACGGCATCCGACACAGTGTTCGGACCGCCCGCCACGATTCGATAGTCCATCGCAATGCCCGTGAGGGCTCCTTGAGTCGCGGCGGGAATGCTGTCCTTGCGCACGAGAAGGATCGGCCAGCCGTTCTTCGCCGCTATCGGCGAGAGTGCGAGCGCGTCGAAGAACTTCCCCGGGTCCTCGCCGTTCGCTATCAGCGCACGGGGGGCATTTGGAGAGCCGGCGTGATCCGTTGGCCGCTCTAGCTTCATTCGATACGCGATAGACGCCGCCAGCTCATAGCGATTCCCGTAGGGCGCAATCCGGTCGAAGGTCACGTTGCTGACCTTGCTCGATATCTCGGCGAGCCGGGCATCGGGCACAGATACCGGTCCGCCAACCACATGCACCTCGACGAAACCGTTCTGAGCGACGATCTGCTGGAGCGCGGCAATCACGGAACCGGGGACCGACGTGCTGCGCGTCAGGAGGATCGGACCGCCATACGTCCACACGAGACCGGAGGCCGCGAGCGGATCGGCCGCAGCCCGGTCCTCACCCGACGTCAGGATGACGTGGTCGACGTTCGTCCAGTTCGGGAAGGCCTTCTCGGCAATCTCGACGGCGGTGCTGTACCGGTCGTTACCCCAGATCCGCTCGGGGATGTCCGGAGCCTGAGCGACCGGCCAGGACACGGTAGCGTCAAGGCTGTAGAAACCGGAGATATCTGCAGGCGAGTTGTGATAGACCGCCAGGTAGCGCCACCCGGACGTCGGAGCGGTGTAGGAGATGCTTTCGAGGGTGGCGGGAGTGCTAGATGTGCTGACAGTCGGATCCCCCATCGTCGCGGCGGTCGGACCCCAAAGGTAGATGTCGATATCGAGGGTTCCGCCGTCGACTGTGATGTCTATCCTCTGCCCGGCCAGGAGATAGACGCGGAAGAAGTCGTACTGGTCCACCGGATCGTCCAGGTGGCCGTAGCAGTCGCCCGTGAGGGGTTTGCCGGGGATGTTGCCGTCGTCGAGGGCGGCGATCGCGGTGACGGGTTGCGCGACACCGGAGGTCACGATCAGCGCGAACAGCGCCACCGCTGCCGCAGCACGCTGCACGTGTTCTCGCATCAACGACTTCATCTGGAATCCCCTTCAATCTCACCCGCATCCCCGAGGATTCCCCCGCCGCCGGTGGCGAGAGCGTTGCCCACGTCGAGCATCCCGCCATCGGTGACGCTGTTCACGCCTCCGAACACGAAGCACTCCCCGCAACGGATCGTCTGTTCCCGGAGGAACCAGGTCGTCGAGTCGGGCACGCTCGCGCGGCGCATGATGAGGATGCAGCCGCCGCGCTGGCCGATGAACGCCCCTCCGGTCAGCGCATCGGGCAGCTTCGCCGCCACGCCGATGTTCGCCGGTGACACGAGGTCCGGCGTGTAGAGGTCCATCGACTTGTTCATGATCACGACGGCTGTCTCATAGCGATCTCGTCCCGACCAACGTTCGGAAACCGCAGGGCCTGCGCCGAGTTCGAGCAACACCGCTTCCGACACCGTGTTCGGCCCTCCGGCCACAGTCCGAGACACGAGTCCCAGATCGGTGAGAGCGTTCTTGGTGGCTATCGGGATACTGTCCCCCCTGACCAGGAGGATCGGGAATCCGTTGCGCGCGGCGATCGGAGAGAGCGCCAGCGCGTCGAAGAACTTGTCGGGGTTCTCGCCGTTGGCGATAAGCGCCGTCATTCCCGCTCCCCCGCCGCCCCACTCCTCACCCGGGCGCTCCTGCTGCATTCGGCGGGCAATCGAGGCGGCGAGAGTGTAGCGATCGGCGTATGGGGCGATGCGGTCGATGGAGACCCCGCCCACTTTGAGAGCGATGTCGGCCAGCAGCTTGTCAGGCACAGAGACCGGACCACCCACGACATGAATCTCATAGCTGCCGTTCGCGGCCTTGATACTCTTGAGCGCGTTCATGACGACGTCCGGCACGCCGTTGCTCCGCACCAGGAAGATCGGTGCCCCGTATGCCCACACCAGCCCGGAAGCCGCGAGCGGGTCGGCTGCTGCACGGTCTTCGCCTGACGCGATGATGACGTGCTTCACCCGCGCCCAGTTCGGGAAGTTCTCCCGCGCGATCTCAACGGCGGTCTCGTAGCGGTCCTGGCCCCAGAGGCGGTGGGGAGTCGCCGGCGTGCGAGGGTCGTCGAAGCTCGTAGTCGAACTCAGATGGTATGAACCCGAACCGTCCCATGCGTTCACCCGGAGGTAGAACCAGCCCTCCAGGGGTGAGACGTAGCTAATCGATTCGTTCGAGGTGTCAAAGACGGTCGACTCATCGACCTTGAACTCGTTGCCGAATCCCGTGGCCCACGGCACGTACAGGTACAGGTCGAAATCGGTCGCGACGGGACCCGTCATGGTGATCTCAATGCGCTGGTCTTCCAGGAGATAGACGCGGAAGACGTCATCGACATCGGTGAAATCGTTGAGCCAACCCCACGTGCTTGGCCCCAGAAGCTTGCCGGGAATGACGTCGTCATACAGCGACGCGCCTGCCGAAGACGGAGCCACGAACCACATCGCACACAGACACACAACGAGCACTACACGCACGGGCCTCATCTGAATCGCCCCCCGAGGTGCGCGCACGAGAATCCACGTCCGCGCACAGCCCCTTTCTCGCTATGTACCCGCGAACGCGCGCTACGGGTCCAGCGCGTCCTGGATGGCGTCAATCGCGTCGGCATCCACACTGTTCGGCCCGCCGAAGACGTACGCCCTCCCCGTCTCCTCCGTGTAATGGCCAAGGAACGAAGCGGACGCCCACGGCAGAGAGGAGGTTCGCGTCAGCAGCAGGCAGCCACGACGCAAACCGATGGTCGAACCGCCGGTGAGCGCGTCCGGCAACTTGGCGGTCACGCCGACGTTCGCGGGATCGAGCGGCGGGACACCCCACAGCGCATTGAAGAAGTTCATGACCGCCGCCGCCGTCTCGTAGCGATCATTGCCCGAGATGCGCGTCGCCAACGTAATCGCATCTGGGTCGAGTTGCGCTATGACGGCGTCCGACACAGTGTTCGGACCTCCCGCCACTAGGCGCCACGTCAGGTCCAAGTCGTCCATCGCCTGCTGGGTCGGGGCCGGGATGCTGTTCTTGCGCACGAGCAGGATCGGCCACCCCGTGGTGGCACAGACCGGCGAGAGCGCGAGCGCATCGAAGAACTTGCTGGGGTCCTCACCGTTGGCAACAAGCACGATTCCGTATCCGGTCGTGCTGTAGCTGTAGGTGTTGCGATCTCGTTCCGCACTCATACGCCGGGCCACCGAAGCGGCGAGCGTGTAGCGATCGTTGTACGGCGCGATTCTGTCGTAGATCACGCCCAAGACGATCGGGTCGATATCGGCCATCGCAGCAGGTGTGACCGAGTTCGGTCCGCCGACGATGTGCAGCGCGAACGGCCGGTTCTGCGCGCTGATCTCATGCAGCGCCTCCACGACGCAGTCCGGCGTGCCGGTGCTCTTCACCAGGAAGACCGGCGCGCCGTACGCCCAGGCCAGGCCCGATGCCGAAAGCGGGTCTGCGGCCGCGCGGTCCTCGCCCGAGCAGATGATCACGTGCTTGACGTTGCGCCAGCCGGGAAAGTTCTGCCGGGCGATCTCGACGGCGGTCTCGTACCGGTCTCGCCCCGACACCCGCTGCGGTGTCGCCGGAGTGCGCGGCACGGGCCACGTCGTGTTGCATCGCAGCACGCTGTTCCCGGCGTCCCATTCCCGTTCGACGCGCAGGTAATACCAGCCCGAGGACGGCACGAAGTAGACGATCTGTTCGTCCGCGTTGCCCGGGTTGCTGGACGAGCCGAGCTCCGTCGCCGTGAAATCATTCGCCGAAGGCCCGAAGAGCTCGATGTCACAGTTGAGGGCGGGATCGTCGCTGCTCCAGTAGAATGTGGCCTGCTGACCGGCGAGCAGGTACACACGGTGGACGACATTCTGCCGGTGGATGTCCATCCACTCGATTCCCCCGTTGGTGAGGGGCTTGCCAGGGATGACCTCGTCGTCGAGGTAGAGCGCGGGCGCCTGTGTAGGCGCGACGAACGCGACACCGCCGAACAGCGTAGCCAACAGCGCGATGCCCGCTGCACGCGTGAAGAGACTTCGGGCGTGGTACGACATGACTGCCCCCGTTCCCCCGTGGACGACCCCACTGCCTGTATCCTACCCTGTCTCGCCGCGCACCAGCCGCAAAGAGAAGGAGGCCGGGTGCGCAGTGCACCAGGCCTCCCGGACACGTCTTTCAGTTGATCGCTACTGAGCGGTGAACCCTCCGTCCACCGGAAGTGCGATCCCGGTGACGAACGACGCGGCATCAGAGAGCAGCCACACGATCGCTTCGGAAACCTCTTCCGGCTGGCCGAGGCGGTTCATCGCATGCTTCCCGGCGATCATGTTGTAGATGTCGCCACCCGGCTCGATTCCGGCCGAGCGAAGAAGCGGTGTGTCGATGAAGCCGGGGTTGATCGAGTTGACACGGATGCCCTGCTCGCCGTATTCCACGGCCGCGGCCTGGGTGAGGCCGACGACCCCGTGCTTGGCAGAGGTGTACGCCGACGCAGTCGGCCACGCAACCAGACCGAGAATCGAACTGATATTGACGATCGAACCGCCGCCCGACTCGAGCATCGCGCCGATCTCGTACTTGAGCGAATAGAAGACGCCGTCGAGGTTGATCGATAGCACCTTGCGCCAGCCATCGATCGAGTAGTCGCCCGCAGTGGACGCCTCCCCGCCGATGCCCGCGTTGTTGACCGCAAGATGCAGTCCGCCGAACTTCTCGACCGCAGCCTTGACCAGCGCCTCGACCTGCGCCGGGTCGGCGACATCTGCCTTCATGAAGAACGCCTCGCCGCCCGCGCCCTCGATCAGACGCACTGTCTCGCGACCGCCGCTCTCATCGATATCCGAAACGACGACCTTCGCGCCTTCGCGCGCCATCGCCAGCGATGTCGTACGCCCGATCCCTGAGCCAGCACCGGTGACCAGACCAACTTTGCCTTCAAGCGTACCTGCCATGATGAAACCTCCCTGAGGTTCTTGGATAGTGACTTGTCACGTGCACTATCCTTATACCCCCGAGGGGTATCCGCCTACACACCAGGTCCGGCGGCTACGGCAGCATCAGCTTCGCATCTATCGCTTCTTGCACGGAGTACCACACCGAGTTCGGTCCGCCGAAGACCCAGCAGTATCGGATGTCACCGTCGTGGGCCTCGAGGAACGTCGCCGTGGGTGATGACAGCACCAGTCCGTCGGTGATCACCAGCACGCCGCCGCGGTAGCCGACGACGCTCCCGCCCGTGAGCGCATCCGGCAGCTTCGCCGCGATACCGACGTAGTCGTACGTGCAGAAGAAGCTGGTGACCGCCTTCTCGGCGATCGTCGTAGCCGTCGAGTAGCGGTTCTGCCCGTACCAGCGATCCGCCGCCTTCGCGCCGAGAGCCTTTCGGACCGCCTCGCTCACGGTGTTCGGTCCGCCTCCCACGATAACGCGCGGCGACCCGAACTCGGAGATGACTGCCGACGTGGCCGGCGGCACCTTGTTCGCGCTGACCAGGAGCACCGGATAGCCCTTCGATGCTGCAATCGGTGAGAGCGCCAGCGCGTCGAAGAACTTGGCCGGGTCGGCACCGTTGGCCACCAGCACGACCGGTGGCGTGCCGTCCACCTGCTTGATGCGGCGCGCTATCGCCGCCGCCAGATCGTAGCGACCACCCGAGGCAAGGATGCGATCGACGGTGACGTTCTGTCCCGTCTGGCCCTCGGTGTATTCGACGAGCTCGTCAACGCGTATCTCAGGTACGGAGACGTTGCCGCCCACGACGTGCAGCGTGATGTCGCCGTTGGCCGTCGCGATCTGCCTCAGGCAGTACTTGACCTCATCGAGCGCCTTGTCCGACCGCACCAGGAACATCGGCGCGTCGTAGATGTGCACGAGCCCCGCGGCTGCCAACGGATCGGCTGCAGCACGGTCCTCCCCCGACGCGATGATGACGTGCGTCACGGGCACCGCCGGGCCCTGCCACATTGCGTTGCGGTTGCTATCGAAGACCTGCCGTGCCGCTTTGATCGCGGTGGTGTAGCGACTGTTGTGGTAGACCCGCTCGCTCTCGGGCTGGTAGCGGACCAGATCCTCGTCGACGACCTCGCCGCTCACGCCGTCGTAGTAGACGGTCCACGCGTCCGTCCAGGAATCCTCCTCATCCCACCACTCGGCGAGATGGCGGAAGGTGGGCCCCGCGAAGAACAGCTTGTACGTGCCATCGAGCAGGTCAGAGAACTCGTAGTAGCCGGTCGCGTCCGCGTAGGCGGTGTCGATGAGCGTGGTGGAGTCGTACGCGAAGACCTGTACACTCGCGCCGTTGAGCGGCAGTCCGGTGCCCGCCTCGGTGACGTGGCCCGAGATTGCCGGCTCGTACACCAGAAGCGACGCATCGACGTCCGGCACTGTCGACCCACCGATGACCGCGAACGCTTCGGCGAAGTCGTACGTCGGTGCGTCGTTCCACCATTCCGTCCGATGCCGTCCGTCGCTCCACTCCTGGTCCTCGAATAGCGCCGTGTACTGCGAGTTGTAGAGGTTGTAGAAGGCGTAGGTGCCGTCAGGCGCGGTGGTCGTCGTGGCATCGATCCCGACACCCCATCGATACGCGCTCACGGTGATATCGCCGAGGGGATCGCCGGTACCCGCTTCGGTCACCGTGCCCGTGAACTGCGGAATCGGGTCGATGTCCTGATCGGCGACGAGCGGCGGAAGGACACCACTGGCGATTGAGATGTAGGTGGCCGAGTCAAACGCGGTCTGGTCATGGTAGTAGACCGTCTCGTATGCGCGGTTGTAGGACGGGTCGGTGTCCGTGAACTGGAGGCGGTAGGTTCCGTCGGGAATGCCCGGGAACGAGTACCCGCCGTCCGCACGCGTCGTCGCGCGGTCCTGGACGTCCCAGGTGTCGAGCCCCGTGTTCCTCCAGAGAGTCCCCTCGACGCCCCGGGCACCCTCACCGCTCACTGAGTCTGAGAGCGTACCCGACAGCAACGTGCTGGCGACGGCCAGTTCGGCCGAGACGCCGGTCTTGGCCTCCGCATCCGCGAGCGCGAACTGGGTGGCCGTGCCCCAGCTCGTCTGGTTGTCCCAGTACTCGCCCGTGTACACGTTGGCCGGATCGTCGAAGTAGACGGCGTACGTGCCGGCGATCAGGCCGGGGGCTGTGTAGGTTCCGTCGGGGTTCGTGTCGCCGCTGTTCTGGTACACCCACGTGCTGCCACCGGAGTCCCAGCGGTACGCGTTCACGTGGATGCCCTCGATCGGCACACCTCCCGGACCGGTGACGGTACCCGAGATCGATGCGGTCCCGCCATTCGCGATGGCTGCCGAAGAAACCCCCAGCACCGGCAGAACCATCGAAAACGCCACCACGCATGCGAGAACTACACGCGATTTCGCGAAAGACCGCCTCATCTCCCCGACCTCCTAATTCCCACCGGAACATCCCCTCGAGTCATCATCCTCTACGGAATCAGCCGAAGACAAGTTCTCCACACCGGACCGCCGATTCAAGGACACGGCATCCCGGGCCGATGGAAGTACTGAGGGGCGATTCGGACGGGGGGTCGGAATCGCCGATCGCGCGAAGAAAGGCAGACCCGAAGGGTAAGCGGGCTGTTCCGTGCGTGATGTCCACCGGAAGGGAATATCAGTGTACCGGCGAGTAATAGAGAGACTCACGACTACGCTCGTGTGGCTGCGCCTTCGACGAAGATGCCGCGTGCCGCTCGGGCTTCGGCGTTCAGACTAGCGCGCGTCACGACGTCGCACGCCTTCGCCCTCTGCGGGTAACAACACCTTGTGTCTCCCGAAACGAGGAGTTGGAGCCGATGAGCTACGCCGAAGACATCGTCGAACGCGTCAAGGACATGTACACGGTCCAACGCGTGTACGGGGATCCCATCGAGAAGGACGGCGTCACCATCATCCCCGCGGCTGTCGTGCGTGGCGGTGCGGGCGGCGGGACTGGATCCAGCGGAACGGCTTCACGTGCCGAGACCGACGAGGTCGTCGGCGAGGGTTCCG
>JAENZW010000078.1 GCA_016841065.1 Actinomycetota bacterium | reverse complement strand
TTCACGCGGTCGGTCACGTCGTAGCAGTAGTCGGGGAGGGCCTTTTCGGCATCCCCGAAGAACGGCCACAACTCGAAGACGCGTCCGTCGTCGACGACCAACGGGGGCGCATCCCCGGAGGCGGCCTCGAACGCGAACAACTCGATGAGGTCGTCGAGGCGCTCCTGCGCGACCAGCTCGTAGGCGAGGCGGTAGACGGGGCGCAATCGCATTCCGATCGCTTCGTTGTAGTGCTCGCGGGTCCAGCGCGCCAGTTCGGCGAGCGCGCGCTCTCGGATCTCGTCGTCCTCGGGCTTTCGGCGTGCGATCCTGCGGACGCTGTCCATCATGTCGATCTGGAAGTGCCTCTGCATCAGTCGATCGCGCTTGTCACCGGGCTCGAGGTACCTGGTGATGAGGTCGAACATCCTCCCGTGGGAGATGAGCCGCGATTCGAATCGGATCGAGAAGGTGAGATTCGCCCCGTCGTCCCGGTGGACCCAGTAGACGCAGTCGTAGTCGGCCACTACCGAGATGCATGACGCGTTCAGGTAGACCTCGCCCACGAACGGCTGATCCTCATGGAACAGAATGTCCTCGGGGAAGCGCAACCCCGTGCGCTCGAGCATCTCTCGGCGGAACATCTTCATCGCGTTGAGCGTCCAGTAGACACGCGATTCGAACAGGTCGGCCCTGGGTTGGTTCGCCGTGTACATCGTCCGGGGCGGCTTGCGGCCCCCGACGCCCACCATCTTGCCGAGAATCACGTCGGACCCGTTCTCGTCGCCCATTGTCATCATGCGCTCGAGTGCCTCGGGACCCAGGTAGTCATCGGCATCGAGAACGAAGATGTACCGGCCCGTGGCGACATCGATGCCGCGGTTCCTCGGCGCAGAAGGTCCACCGGAGTTCTTGTCCGTCTGCATCACGCGCATGCAGGGGCAGGTCGCGGCGAGCCTCTCGAGCTCCTCGAGAGTGTCGTCCGTCGAGCAGTCGTCGACAGCGATGATCTCGATGCGCTCCAGGCCCAGCGTCTGCCCCATCACCGACTCGACGCATCTGGTGATGTACGGCATCGCGTTGTAGGCGCCGATGACCACGCTGACATCCGGATTCACCGCAAGAAACCACCGTTTCTCGGCAGAAGCATCTGTGCCGAAAGGCCCGGCGCCCAGTGTACTTCACGCGAAAGGCCCAGGCGAAGCGGTCCGCGCCACACGTCACACGCCGGCGAACGTCCCGCCACGCGCGCCCACGCCACGCGCCCTGCTGCAGGAAATACCAGGTAGATGGTAGTGACGGTCGTCGGCCGAGCCTCAAGAGGCCCCAGGGTCCGGCCGATAGGACAAATAGAGCCACAAACTGCCGAAGAAGGGCCGTCCATGCGTTCGCGCTTCACACTGGCCGCAATCGCAATCGCCGTCGCGCTGTTCGTCGCGCCAACGGCCGCCTTCGGCTGGGCAAACGGGTTCGAAGGCAACGGGTACGGCACGCACGACTGGGTTCTGGACGAGGCGATCGATCTGTCCGGCGAGAGCTGGGTCGATCGTGATGCCGCGCTGCTCAAGACCGACGATCCCGACTGGGTCTATCCGATCGAGGACCGCAATAACCACGTCTTCCGGCCGGACGGCGACGGTCGCGGCGCTCCCCAGACGGTTCTCGACCTCTACTACGATGCGGTTGTCGCATACCAGGCAAACGACATGACTGCGGCCAGCGAGTACCTGGGCCTGCTGTCCCACTACTACTCCGACCTGAGCGTCCCGTTCCACACCGCCGCAACCGACAGCTCGACCGACGACATCCACCCCGCCTACGAGGCCGAAGTCGACGACATGACAGGCTTCCACGGGGAGAACTCGAGCTGGATCACGCCGGTCCCCCGCCAGCCGGTCGCAGATGTCCGGCAGAAGACCGTCGATGCCGCGTACTTCTCGCGCACGACCTACGCCACGTTCCTCAGCAACTACCGCAGCAGCGGCTTCAATGCCACCGTCGCGACCATCACGAAGTCGAACCTCAGCCGCTCGGTCAACGATCTCGCCGACATCATCAAGGCGATCCCGACCGGCGCGGGCATTCCCCCCGCCGGGAACGTCGTCGCCGACTCATCCCGACAGTACGTCGGCAAGAACACCGACGTGATGGTCTCTGCCACAGTCACCGACGCCCTGGGCAACCCGGTCGAAGGCGCGCGCGTGGTCTTCGAGTGGAAGCTCCCGCAGGGCACCGTCACCGACGTGGAGTTCACCGAAGAGAACGGCGTGGCCGAGAGCTGGGAGAACATCGGCGCAGTCCCGCTCGGATCCGTCTTCGACGTCGATGCGGTCGTGACTTCGGGCGCCAACACCGCTTCCGACTCGGTGACGCTCGAGGTTACCGACAAGATCGGCTTCATCGTCACGAAGGTGCCGTACTTCGATCCCATGCAGAACACCCTGGTCACGGCCTCCTGCCTGATCCTGAACGAGTACGGCCAGCCGATTCCCGACCTTGAGGTCACGTTCACCTGGACGCATGCGACCACCACTGTCGTACACACGACGACCACCGACGAATGGGGTGTCGCGAGGCACGCTCGCAACATCGGCAACTCGACGATCGGGTACCGGGTGACCGTTCTCGCCGAGACACAGTCCGGCGGCAGCAACAGGTCCTCGTACGCAACCTTCATCCCCAAGGCCAGCAACGGCGACAGCTCGAACTACTCCCGCATCTGGGGCAGCAACAGGTTCTCCACCGCCGCAGCGATCTCGAAGCGAGCGTTCCCGGCCGAGTCCGGCGTAGTCATCATCGCCACGGGCATGAAGTGGCCCGACGCTCTGGGTGGATCCGCGCTCGCGGGTGCGTACGACGCGCCCATCCTCTTGTGTCAGACGGACTCGCTACCGGCCGAGATCACGACCGAGCTCAAGCGCCTCAAAGCTACGAGAGCCATCATCCTGGGCGGCAAGAACTCGGTCACGAGCAACGTGGTGAAGGACCTGAAGGCGGCGGGCGTCAAGGATGTCACCCGCATCGACGGAGCGAGCCGCTACGAGGCGGCCCGCAACATCGCCAAGGCGACGATAGCCAAGACGGGGTCGTCCTACGAAGGCGTGGCGTTCGTCTCGAGCGGTGCCAAGTTCCCGGATGCACTCGCAGCCTCCCCGATAGCCGCGTTCCGTCGGTGGCCGATCTACCTCGCGGACCCCAACGGTTCGCCTGCCACCCTCGCAGCTCAGATGAAGTCCGACGGCGTTCGCAAGGTCATCGTCTTGGGTGGCGAGGCCTCGGTATCGGACGCATACGAAGCCAAGTTCCGGGCGGTGGTCGGCGAGACCACCCGGCTGGGCGGAAGGAACCGCTACGCGACCGCGGCGGGAATCGCCCAGTACGGAGCGGACGAAGCCGGTCTCGGCTGGGACGGCGTCAACGTCGCGGCGGGTACTGTCTTCCCCGACGCCCTCGCAGGCGGCCCGCTGGCCAACCAGAAGCGATGCGTGCTGCTGCTCACCGACGGCAAGAAGCTCTCGCCGGAGACCAAGGCCGCCTTGGCGACCAACAAGGCCGAAATCGGGACCGTGCTGTGCCTCGGCGGCACGGCGACCCTGACGGACAGCGTCAGGAAGCAGGTCACGGCAGCGCTGGAGTAGCGGACCACCCGAGCCTAGAGCTCCGAGACGAACTCCACGAAGCGACGACTCGCACCACCATCCGCGTACTGCATGTGCTTCGCGATGAACGCGTCGTACGCGGAGAGATCGAATCTCCCGCTCTCGATGATCTCCGCGACCTCCTCGGTGCTCCCGGCGTACTCGCCGATCAGTTCCCCGGGGTAGTCCAGGTAGAAACCCGGGTCCGTGCGATACTCCTCGAGATCCGGCGCGAACAGGACCAGCGGCCTGCGAAGCAAGGCGTACTCGAACACCGAACTCGAGTAGTCGGTAATCAGGATGTCAGTGGCGGCGAGAACGCCGTTGATTCCGAGGCCGGGGTCGAGCACCTCGTCGAAGCCGCTGACCGACACGCCCCGCGCTTCCAGCACGGGATGGATCTTGTACACGAGCGCCCACTCCTCGGGCAGCCGGGCGCGCAGCGCTTCAGCGTCGAGCGCGTCGACCTCATGCTTGTCCCTGCCGTACCCGCGAAACGTCGGCGCGTAAAGCACGATCTTACGCCCCCGCAACGCCGGATACTTGCCGAAGAGCCGCTCCCGCTCGGCAGCCATCTCGTTTTCGGCGAAGAAGAAGTCCGTCCGGGCGACGCCGAGCGGGGCGACGTGGGATTCCGGCGTGCGAAGGGCGGATGCGTAGGGCGCGATCGCCGCGTCGGAGCCGACGACGACCCAGTCGTAGTACTTGTGCAGGAAGCGGCTCTCGGTCTTTCGGCTCTCGGGCGACACGTCGACCCCGAACTTCTTGAGTGCGCCCGCGGCGTGCCACACCTGGATCACCGTGGTTCTCGCCCGATGCGGTCGAACGTGAACGGGCAGGTAGGCGTTGTCGAGGATGCACAGCGGCGTCGTGGCCAGGTGATACTGGCCGCGAATCAGGCTCAGCATGTAGCGGAGCTTGCCCGCGAAGCCGTAGGAGTACCGCTGCAGCAGGAAGACGTAGTTCTTCTCTCCCCAGGTGCGCTGCATCTCCCGGTGAATGAAGCGGAGGTTGCCGCGAAGCCTGTCAGACCTGGCCGAAGCGAAGACGACCTTGTCCTTGTCGATGGGCAGCAGCGAGAAGACCACGGAGCAGATGCGTAGCACGGTGACCGAAAGCAGGTACTCGAGCCGGTTCATCGCTGCAAGTGCGGTGACTGCCGGACGATGATGTTCTGCCCGTCGAGGCAGGACTCGTTGTCGCTCATCAGGTCCGCGATAACTCCCGCGACCTGACCCGGCTGCATGATCGTCGAGGGGTCCTCCTCCGGCGCCAGCTTCTGCCGAAGCTCGGTCGCGCAGCGTCCCGGAGATATCGAGTAGACCTTGATTCCGTACTCGGCAAGCTCGTCGGCCAGGGTATTCGAAAGCGATATCACGGCGGCCTTGGAGGAGGCGTATGCCAGCCAGCCAGGCCGAGACGTCGTTCCGGCCGTTGATGCCACGTTCAGGATCTTTGCCGGCCTGTCGCGCATGTAGCGCACGCACTCGCGCGTCATCACGAAGGTGGAAAGGACGTTCACGGTGAACGTCGTCTCGAGGTTCTCGATCGTCGTGTCCCACAGCGAACACGGCTCAGCGTAGCCTGCGATGTTCAGAAGCATGTCGATGGGCCCGAAGTCGTCGTGGATGCTCTTGACCAGGCCTTCTATCTGCCGAAGTTCGGACAGGTCGAAGGGGTACGCGCGTATCGTCTTGCCCGCCCCGTTCATGAGGGCGATCGTCTCGTCGAGCCGCTCGGCGCTGCGGGCGATGAGGGCGAACCCGCCGATGTCAGGCTCCTCGGAGAGCCGAATCGCCGTCGCCCGTCCTATGCCCTGGCTCGCTCCGGTGATGATGCACGTCTTCATACGGCCTAGGCCTTCCCGAGAATGTACTGCTCGTAGATGGCCTCGCCGAGAATCATGTCGACCGGGTGCGTAATCTTGATGTTGAGTTCGGAACCCCGGAGAATCGCGATCTCCTCGCCGGAGTAGTCGAAGAGCAGGCTCGCGTCTTCGGTGGAGACATGCCCTTCTGCCCGGGCCTTCTCGTGCGCCGCCAGCAGCTTGGCGGTGTTGAACTTCTGGGGGAGCTGCACGTTCACCAGCTCATCGCGATTCAGAGTCGCCTCGACATGCACGTGCCCGCGCAGGACGGTGAAGGGAATCTCCGTGCCGTAGATGGCATTCTCGTGCGGATCGGCAATGAGCGCCCTGAACTCCTCCAGCGACACGAACGGCCTCACCGCCTCGTGAATGACAACGGTGTCGAGGTCCTTGAGCGCGCACAGGCCTTTGTAGACCGACTCCTGCCTGGTCTCACCGCCCTCGATGCACTCGAAACCGTCCAGACCATGGTTCTCTATGAGCGCCCGCGTCGACTCGATGTGATCGCCCGGGCAGGTGATGACGACGCGCTCTATCTCTGCGAGCCGTTCGGCCTTTTCGAGCGTGTGCATGATGATGGGCTTACCGCCGAGAAGGATGAACTGCTTCGGCGGCACGTTCCCCATGCGCTTGCCGACACCGCCGGCCAGGACAATCATGCCGATACTCATAGGGTGACCTCGAATCTCTCCGCATCCCGAGGACAAAGATACACTAGTCCGGCCACGCCGCTCTGACACGGAGGCGCGGCGCCGAGCGGTCGGTTGCCCTGTAGCGACACTGCGTTCATGCTTGTTCTCGTATCGCGGACACCGGAGGACGTATTGCTCTTCGCGTTCAGAAGCCTGGTGAACATCGCTCGAACGAACGCCGAGTTCGGCAAGCTCACGATCGGCATGGCCAAGGTCGACATGGTCAAGCGCTACAGCGGGTCGATGATAGGCGTTCTGTGGGCGGTCGTGCGCCCCATGATCTTCATAGGCGTGTACTGGTTCGCGGTAGCGATCGGCTTCCGTGGCGGCGGAGTGCGTGACGGAGTGCCCGTCGTCTTCTGGCTGATTTCCGGCATCATTCCGTGGTTCTTCATCTCCGAAGCGATCACCGGTGCGGGCATGTCCATTCGGCGGAACAGCCACCTCGTGACGCGGCTCGTGTACCCGGTGGCAACGATTCCTACCTTCTCCGCGCTGTCGCTCTTCTACGCCCACATGATGATTCTGGGCGTCGTGATCGCGGTCTTCATCCTTTCTGGGCAGGGCCTCGGCATCTACATCCTGCAGCTGCCGTACTACATGCTGTGCACACTGCTGTTCGCCGTGGTCGCAGCAACCTTGTTCTCGGCCCTCACGGCGGTGAGCAAGGACGCCGGGCACCTCATCGGGTCTCTGATGACGCTCCTGTTCTGGCTCACGCCGATCATCTGGCCGCTGGAGCGGCTCGGCGGCACGGTCAAGTACATCATCATGCTCAACCCGGTGACCTACCTGATCCAGGGGTACCGCAACGCCTTCGTGCTCGAACGCTGGTTCTTCGTTCAGTGGGAGTACACGCTCTACTTCTGGGTGTTCATGGGCGTCGCGGCGCTGTTCGCGAGCTTCCTGTTCGCCAAGCTGAAGGACGACTTTGCCGACATCCTCTAGCACACAACCCGACAGCGGCTTCGCGGTGCGCATCGGCGGCCTGACGAAGTCCTACAAGCTCTTTCCCTCGCCCAGGGAAAGGGCGCTTGACGTGTTTCGCCGAAAGTCGCAGGCGAAGCTCTTCACCGCGCTCAAGGACATCACGGCCGACTTCCCTGAAGGCGAGGTCATCGCGATCCTCGGCAAGAACGGCTCGGGCAAGTCCACGCTGCTCAAGATCATCGCAGGCGTGACGACCCCGACGTCAGGGACCGTCGATGTCAGGGGCAGGGTATCGGCGATGCTGGAGCTGACGTCCGGCTTCGACGTCGAGCTCACCGGTGTGGAGAACATCTACCTCCGTGGGCTGGCGATGGGAATGTCGCGCGAGGAGATCGGCGCCAAGAGGGGCGGGATCATCGACTTCGCCGACATAGGCGAGCACATCAATCAGCCGGTCAGAACGTATTCGAGCGGGATGCGGGCACGGTTGGGCTTCGCGGTCTCGGCGAGTGTCGATCCCGACATCCTCATCATCGACGAGGTCCTGGCGGTAGGCGACGACGTGTTCAAGCTCAAGTGCATCGAGAAGATGGAGGACTTCCGCAGCCAGGGCAAGACCATCCTGTTCGTCAGCCACTCGCTGTTCACCGTCAAGGCGTTCTGCACGATGGGAATGTGGCTCAACGAGGGCAAGATGATGACCTACGGCCACATCGGCGACACCGCTCTGGCCTACGAGGACTTCCTTCGGCAGGAGAGGGCGCGCGCGAAGGAAGCCGAGATGGCCGAAGACTCAGCGAAGTTCCGCGACAAGCAGGACGTGCTCGAGGTCCGGGACTTCCGGATGTTCGACGAGACCGGGAAGTCGACGACCTCTTTCGGCTATGGCGACGACGTGTTCTTTGAGTTCCGCTACATCGTCAAGCGCGCCACGGAACAGCTCACGTTCTGCTATACGCTTCGTGACTCCGAACGTCGTGAGATCTTCATGGCGGACAAGCAGAACGAGGCGAACGTCATCAACTCCGAGGTCGGCGAACACACGCTCAAGGTAAGGCTCAAGGACCTGAACCTCCTCGCGGGAGAGTACCTGCTATCCGGCGAGTTGTGGAACAACGACGCGGCGTTCTACGTGGGCTACTCGAACAAGCGACCCTTCCGCATCGAGCAGTCCGAGTACCTCGGCACCGGGATAGCACTGATCGACTACGAGTTCTGGAACGAGTGAGCGGTGGCCGAAGAAGCGAAGGCGACATCGAGTGCGAGCGGAATGCAGACCCTCGAGGGCCCGACGATCACGTCGATCCGCTGGGAGCGCATCCAGGTGCACCTGCATGGAAGACGCGGCCCCGGCGCTGAGGGCGGCGCGCCTTGCACCTTCTACCTCGAGAACGCCTACTCTGGCGATCGCGCCCGAATAGTCCACGCAACGTGTTCCGGCGATTCGATCGCGATCCGCTTGAACGTGATGCTGGCCCGCGGTGGATACCCGCTTGAGACAGGAACATGGGCGTTGTTCGTCGGCAATCCCAAGAGCGAGCTGGCGGGCACGCCCGTACTCATGGACGCGGATCTGCGGATCGACCCCGCTACCTACGGCGGCCTTTTCACGAACCGCGGCAACCGCTACTGGGTGCTCCCGGTCCGAGACCCCGCGACCGGCCAGTTCGCGCTCGATGTCAACTACCGGCCCAGACCTCGAGGTCGGGGACGGTTCGGCATTCTGCGAGCGCTGGTGCCCAAACGCCTGCTGCGGAGAACCCGCACGCGGGTCTTCGTTTGGAGCTTCAAGCTCGCGCGCG
>JAENZW010000077.1 GCA_016841065.1 Actinomycetota bacterium | reverse complement strand
GAGAGCGGGACAGCGAGTTTCCTGACCTCTATCACTCGGATCCTCTCGAGCTGATGTCGTGTTCCGCCGCACGCGCCATTGCCGCGCGAGCGGCCGCCTAGCCAGCTACGATGCCCGACGCCCAGGCCCAGTGCAGGTTGAAGCCGCCGGAGCGGCCATCGATGTCGAGCACCTCGCCCGCTGCGAACACTCCGTCCATGTGGCGCGATGCCAGCGTGTTCGAATCGAATTCCGCAACCGACGCGCCACCGCGAGTCACCTGCGCCTGGCTGGCGTCGCCCATACCTGTGACGTTCAACCGGAAATCCTTCAGAAGTGCGGCCAGCCGAGCCTGAGGCAACTCCTCGACCGGCGTGTCCGGATTGACTCCCGCGGTGCTTAGAACTGCCCGCGCAACCCGGTAGTGGAGCATACCGGCGAAGAAGGTCTCCGCATTTCGCCAGGCAAGGGACGTACAGCGCTCCGCAATCGTCGTCCGGAGCTCCGCCGGGGCGACATCCGGGAAGAAGTCGATCGAGATGACGCTCCCCCGCTCCAGATAGCGAGAGAGGTCGAAGACCATGATCCCGCTCACTCCGTAGTCGCGGAACAGCAGCTCACCGCGTTCGGTCGCGAGCGCAGTCCCGCCGGCGAAGAGAGTCGCTGAACACCTCACGCGCACGCCAGAGAGCCCGCGTATTGGCCCGGTGTCCGTCCTCATAGGTCCGAGCACGGGGCCGGTCCCAACCAACCCGTGCCCCAAACCCGCAAGGAGCGCGTCGCCGCCGCCAGTCGCAACGATGACGGCTTCCGCACGAACCGTATCGCCATCTCGGGAGAACGCCTCGAAGCCGCCGGAACCGGGTTCCTCGGAAATGCGCTCAACCTCGAATCCGCATCGGGTCTCCACGCCGAGATGCGCGCACTCCAGCCGCAACACGTCGAGGACCGAGCCAGCCGCGTTCGTCATGGGGTAGACGCGACCTTCGTCATCGGCGCGTGTGAGCAGCCCAATATCGGCGAAGAACGAGCGGATGGCCTCGTAGGGAAATGCGCCGAGGACTGGCTCCACGAAATCGGAATGGTTGTAGGCCAGCGGTGATATCGAGGTGTTCGTGAGGTTGCAGCGCCCGTTGCCGCTCGCAAGGATCTTCCTCCCCACGCGAGCATCTGCCTCGCAGAGCGTGACGGCCACGCCAAGACGCGCCGACGCGATGGCCGCCGACAACCCGGCCGCTCCCCCACCGATGATCAACACTCTCGACTCTGGCATCGCGTCCTTCTCAGTCATGCGGAGGGCGAGTCCAGCGTGCCCACACACCAGCACTCACTGGACGTACATCACTCGCGCCGGTCAACTCCATCTCGCCAGTTGCGATGTCGCCACCGTCCAATACGTCCCTCAGCAGAGTATCAAGTTGCCCTGACGTCACGCCCTGGGTATGCGACGTGAGAAGAACAAATGCCGGCTCATCGCTCAGCAACGCACTGCACTGTCCCAGCGTCGAGGCAAGATCCCTATCGATTCTGTACTGCTCGCCCTTGGTGCCGTGGCCGAAAGAGGGCGGGTCGAGCATGATTGCGTCGTAGGCGCGACCACGGCGAATCTCGCGACCCAGGAACTTGCTGACGTCCTCGACGATCCATCGTATCGGAGCCGTCTCCAAGTGGTTGAGAACGGCATTCTCTCGTGCGCGCGTGACCATCGACTTCGAGGAGTCCACATGGCACACCGAGTAGCCGGCTCGCGCTGCGGCCAGCGTTGCACCGCCCGAGTATGCGAACAGGTTGAGAACGTTCGCGATTGGTCCCTCGGGCGACTTGAGAGTGTCGCCGATCCAGTCCCACAACGAGCGCGTTTCCGGGAACACGCCGAGATGACCGGCGGAGGTGGGCGCGAGTCTCATCGCTATGTCGTTGATGGTGACGATCCAGCTTGACGGAAGCTCGGCGTCGCCATGCGTCTGCCATCCGCGCTCCCGGTCGAAGGAGGCAACGGACCTCGTCCATGTGTCGGGTCTCTGCTTCTCCCAGAAGGCTTGGTCGCATGGACGCGACAGGACTACATCGCCGAAGCGTTCGAGCTTCAGTCCGTCGCCGCTATCCAACAACTCGTATTCGTTGTGCATCGTATGCTTCGTGCCCATCGTAGATGACATTGCCTGCACATGACGGCGCCTGGACGCTGGCATCAGGATAGCGCTCGCGCGACGCCCGCTCGACGCTCATCTTCGACGTGAGCTGCCAGCCAGGTATCCTGAGTGCTCGTGCAGTGCGATGATGTCGTTCCCGTTCACCGGCTCCGTGAGGATTGAGGTTCGCCCTAGTGGCATATCTGCTCGGATGCGAGAACGTCCGCCTCGAGTACCCGACGAAGAGGGTCTTCGACTCGCTGACGCTCGGAATCGACGACGGCGACCGAATCGGCATCGTCGGCGGCAACGGCGACGGCAAGTCATCGCTCCTTTCGCTACTTGCTGGTTCTGTCGAGCCTGACGACGGCCGCATCATGCGACGCGGCGGAACCACCATCCGAACGCTTGAACAGACCGATGCCCTCAATCTGGAGGCCACGGTCGCGCACGAGATCGTCGGTGACGTGCCCGAGCACACATGGGCGTCAGATGCCCGAATCCGCAATATCATCAGCGGCCTGATCGCGGACATCCCCTGGGATAGCCCGATCGGCGAACTCTCCGGGGGGCAGAGACGTCGCGTGGACCTTGCCCGCGTGCTCGTCGGAGAGTCCGATGTGCTCATGCTCGACGAGCCCACCAACCATCTCGACGTGCACGCCATCGCGTGGCTGGCTGACCACCTCAAGTCCCGTTGGCCGAAGAAGTCAGGTGCGCTGCTGGTCGTCACACATGACCGCTGGTTTCTCGACGAAGTCTGCCTCGGCATGTGGGAGGTGCACGGCGGGCAGGTGGATCAGTTCGATGGCGGATACTCGGCATATGTGCTCCAGCGCGTCGAACGCGCCGAGGCTGCCCAGACCGCCGAGCAGAAGCGCAGGAACATCATGCGCAAGGAACTCGCATGGCTCTCGCGAGGCGCTCAGGCCCGATCGACCAAGCCGAAGTTCCGTGTCGATGCTGCGCGCGAACTCATCGCGGGCGAACCGCCCGTACGCAACTCCCTCGAGCTAAAGCGGACCGCGATCTCCCGTTTGGGCAAGCAGGTCGTCGACCTGGTTCACGTGACCGAGCGCTTCGGGGACAACACGGTCATCGACAACGTCGACTGGCTCATCGGCCCTGGAGACAGGTTCGGCATCCTGGGCGAGAACGGCTCGGGCAAGACCACTCTCCTGAATGTCATCCAGGGTTCGCTCGAGCCGACCTCAGGGCATGTGAAGATCGGCAAGACGGTCAAGTTCGCCGTCTTGTCGCAACACCTCGATGAGTTGAACGAGTTGGGAAGCTGCCGCGTCCGCGAGGTTCTTTCCCGACACAAAACTCGCTACGAAGTCGATGGCAAGGAGGTGACCCCGGCCCAGCTGCTGGAACGTCTCGGATTCGATGCTGCCCAGCTGTCCTCGGCAGTATCTGATCTGTCTGGCGGAGAAAGACGCCGTCTCCAGCTGATGCTCATCCTCTTGGACAAGCCGAACGTGCTGATCTTGGACGAGCCGGACAACGACCTGGATATCGACATGCTCGCGGCCGTGGAAAGCCTCTTGGACACGTGGCCCGGCACGCTTCTCCTCATCACCCATGACCGACACCTTATGGAACGCGTCACCGACGATCAGTTCGCCCTCGTTGACGGGAAGATCCGCCACGTCCCCGGCGGCATCGACGAGTACCTGCGGCTTGTGGAACAACGCAGCGCAGAGCCGAAGCCCGACAAGTCGGCGCGGACGCGAGGGACTGCTAGCCGGTCGAGCGGTGCCTCAGACACGGAACACAAACCGGCCCTGTCGAGGGCGGAAGAACGCACCCTAAAGAAGGACCTTGCATCTACGCGCCGCAAACTGGACACACTTGCCAAGAAGGCCGACGCGCTCCGCGTGGAGATGAAGGAGACCGATCCCTCCGACTACGTGGCCCTGCTGGACGTCCAAGCGCGGCTTGAGAGCATCGAGCACCAGATATCCGACCTCGAGGACGATTGGCTCAGACTCTCCGAGACGTTGGAGACGCGCGCCCCTGAATGAGGGAGGGCCGCATCCCGGTTTCCCGAAACGCGGCCCCACACCACCTACTGCTGAGCGACGCTGTCATCCTTTGACTCGACACGCTCGACGGTCTGAGACTGCGAACGCGGACTCACAGCACGGATCAGTGCCACCAAACCCCATGCGAACAGGGCGTAGACGGCGATGGCGACGAGCGCGCTCCATTCGAATACGGCTCCGTCGGCCGTCTGCGTGTCGAAGACTGCGACGAACGGCGCCATGAAGACTCCGGAGACGCCATAGATCATCTTCACGAACCCGGCTTCGGCGTTGGCACCGAGCAGCATGAGCACGAAGCGGGCCCCGATCAACACCTCGATGACGCCGAAGGCAAACATGATGACACGCGACACGACGGCTTCCACCGGTGCACGCACTTCCGTATGGACCTTGCTGTGACGATCGGTGGACACTGCACTTGCATTAGTCATAGCGGTCAACTCTCCTCTATCTGCCAGGAAGCTTACATCCCGGCCGCACCCAATGTGGCACACGCATGCTGGGCTTCCCGGTCATCTATGAGCGGCGGCCCGTTACGAGGTTGTACACGAGCACGATCAGTGCGATGACCAGCAGCGCGTGTATGAGCCCGCCGGCGATGTGGAGGCTGAAGCCCAGAAGCCAGAGCACTACCAGGATCACGAAGATGGTCCAGAGCATTGTGATTCCCTTCTTCATACAAGAATGTGATGTGCAAGCGCCGGAGACCGCTGAGCCCGTCTGCGTTGGGCCCGCTATGTGTCGCCTCCCTCACGCTGCCGAACGTGCGCGGTCAATGTGACGATTCGCTTCGCCGTTTCCGGCGACATGGAGTACTTGAAAATGCCCGCGTCAACGAACTGCCTCGCCTCGAACGGCCAGATGCTCATGGCGTACCGACCCCGGACGCGCTTCTCGAAGGGGCCGAGTGAAGCTACCACTTGGCGGGCCGACAGGCCGGAGGCAGTGGCAATGTCGTTGGTCGTAACCCATCCGGGCGACGCCTCGGCAATGGCGAGCAGAATCCGCCTCATCGCGAAGGATGACTCAATGAACATTCGATCTATGAGCGGCTGGGTCCAGACTCCCGAGTGACCGTCCCCGGCGGCCTGACGCTCCGCCGACGGGTTCAGCGACTCGCGTGACAGAAGCTCGTACACTTCTTGGACGCGATCAACCGGTACCGGCACGCTCACAAACTCGGGCATTGGCTCCACCTTTTCTTGTTTGCTACGGTTTGTATACCCGTAGTTAGCTATTGCTATCTTCCGTTGGCGGATTGCTGTGGGCAGTCGAAACAGCACGCGAATGGAGTGTCGATTCGACGAGACAGGCTGACTCCCAGCACATCGGGCGGTAGTGGCGAGGCGCAAGCGTGCGCCGCACGCACGCGACAGAGACGAAACGAGGCACCCCGAAGGGTGCCTCGAAATGCGCTGGCCGGGCTGACAGGATTTGAACCTGCGACCCCTTGATTCCGACTTGCGAAAGGCAACCGAGTCCGGGCGCTAATCCCAGCTACTTGGTGGGCTGCAAGACTCTCAACGTGTGGAGAACTATGCCGTCGTCGTTGTACCCCACCGATATATGTGGGGCAGCTTCGGTGCCCCAGAAAAGGTAGGACAAACCCTTCATGGCTTCTTCGTCGAACTCAGCCTGGTCTATCGGCGTAGTCGATCCCTCGGAACCGAGGATTCCCTGCACCTCGGTGAGTGTCATACCGGTCTCGACTTGCATTATCTGCTCTAGCGTAACCGTATTCTGAGTAACAGGCGCCTCAGCGGGCGGCTCCTGCGTGACGGGTGCCACCGGGGGCGGCTCCTTTGTGACAGGTTCCACCGTGGTTGGCTCCTTCGTGGTTGGCTCGTCGGTAGCCGCGCATCCCGCCAGGCCAACCGCAGCGGTCATCACCAGCATCATGCAGAAAGCGATTGCAAGCAGACGTGTCCTCATGGATGCCCCTCCATCATTGCGGCGGACCGGTACAGGTGATCTGCTCCCCTTCGCGAGCCTAGTACCTGAACGTCGTAGGAGCAAGCGACTCGGTCGTCAACTGATGGAGCGCACCGCGGGCATCCATAGCTGGCGACTCCCTGCGGCTACGGACTTGGCTACTGATGACCCCCTGAACGCAGCTAGGGGCGCTGCCTCCTTTCGGAAACAACGCCCCTAGCAGGGGTTCTAATGGTCGGGCTGACAGGATTTGAACCTGCGACCCCTTGACCCCCAGTCAAGTGCGCTACCAAACTGCGCCACAGCCCGAAAGATACGCCGCCCGGAGGCGACGGGAGATAATA
Source organism: Actinomycetota bacterium (assembly GCA_016841065.1). Lineage (GTDB taxonomy): Bacteria > Actinomycetota > Coriobacteriia > Anaerosomatales > JAENZW01 > JAENZW01. The sequence goes on along the minus strand of JAENZW010000077.1, from coordinate 2,511 downwards.
CTAAGGCTCGTCCACCGCCGCTTCAAGTGCGAAATGCGTCAGACGTTCGTGAAGCTCTCGTCGGCGTCCTCGTCACCACGGTATACGAGCACGTTCACGTCCTCGACGGTGATCAGACCGCTCCCGATCATCGTGGAGTACAACTCCGCGAGCGCGGTGATGCGATCGGGTGAGTCGATCACGTGCACTACCAGCGGCAGATCGACTGACATCCGCATGCCGTGCTTCGCGTGCTCGCGGCTGGTGGCGCCGTATCCCGCGACGCCGCGAAGTACCGACGCGCCAGCGCAACCCGCGGTCCTGGCGGTCTCTATCAGTGCCTCGTAGAGAGGCTTGTCATCGTAGCGATCCGCCTCACCTATATAGGCGGACAGCTTCTTGGCGTTCTTCTCCATGCGCATGTGCATGGCTCCTTCCAGTCTACCGGCGCGCCTGACGCGCACCGAGCCAGTCACATATCTCGCGCGCCAGGGCGCGTTTGCTCATCTCGGATAGCTGCTTCTCGCCTTCCCCGGAAACCAGCGTGACGACGTTCCGGTCGCTCGCGAAGCCGAGCCCCGCAACGCCAACGTCGTTGGCGACCACCAGATCCAGCGACTTCGCCGCCAGCTTCTCGCGGGCGTGCGCGACGATCTCGCTCGTCTCGGCAGCGAATCCGACGAGCGTTCGCTCGCCTTTCGCAGCCCCCATCTCGGCCAGGATGTCGGGGTTCCGCACAAGTTCCACCGCCGAAGGGGCGTCTTCCTTCTTCGTCTTCTCGGCGCTCGGTACCGCGGGCCTGAAATCCGACACGGCCGCTGAAGCGACCACCACCTGCGCGGTCTCGTACGCCTCCATCGCGACGGCGTGCATCTCCACGGCCGTCGTCACGCGCACCGTGTGCACGCCGAACGGGTCCCGCAGGTGAGTCGGCCCGGTCACCAGAGTCACGTCGGCACCTCGGCGCGCTGCCTCTTCAGCAATGTAGAAACCGGTCTTGCCCGAAGAGCGGTTTCCTATGAATCGCACGGGGTCGATCGGCTCGTACGTCGGACCTGCGGTCACGAGCATTCGCACGCCGGCCAGGTCCTTCACCCGCCCGAGTTCCGCGCGAACCGCGTCGAGGATGTCGCCAAGCTCTGCGAGGCGGCCCTCCCCTACGTCGCCGCACGCGAGCTCCCCTGTCGCCGGCTCGACGATGATCGCGCCCCTGTCGCGCAGCACGCGCAGGTTGAACTGCGTGGCCTCGTCGCGCCACATATGCACGTTCATCGCCGGCGCTATGACGAGCGGAGCCTCGGTCGCGAGCGCCGTCGTCGTGAGGATGTCGTCGGCCCGACCGGTCGCCAGCTTCGCGAGCACGTTCGCCGTGCACGGAGCGATGAGGAACACGTCGGCCTCTTCGGCAAGCGAGATGTGGTGGACCGGGGCGGTCGCGGGATCGTCCCACAGCGACGCCGCCACGGGCTCGTTCGTGAGCGTGCGCAGCGTGAGCGGGCCGACGAAGCGCGTGGCGGCCTCGGTCATCACCGCTTTCACGCGAACGCCGTCGCGTACCAGGGCACGCGTGAGCTCGCACGCCTTGTACGCGGCGATGCAGCCCGTGATCCCGAGGACGACCGTCGGCGCGGAGCCGCGATCCTCTGTGATTTCGCTGTCCATAGCAGGGCGATTATCGCATGCGCGCAGCCGGAGGGGGGCAAAAGGGGAATGAATCCCCCGAGCCGTTGCCTCGGCTCACGGCACCGACGAGGAGGACTGACACGCATGCGGGAAGGCATTCTTGAAGACCGGATCGAGGTTCGCATACGCATCGGTGGGCCGGCGGGCTTCGGCATCAAGGCCGCGGGTCAATCGCTGGCCCGGGTGTTCGTCAGAGCCGGGTACGAGACCTTCGACATCACCGAGTACCCCTCGCTGATCAAGGGAGGTCACAACACCTACCACGTCCGAATCAGCGACGCCCCCATCTACTCCCACGTGCTGGCGACCGACATCCTCGTCGCCCTCGACCGCCCGACCGTCGAGCTGCATGCCGACGAGCTCACCGACGGTGCGGCCATCATCTACGATCCCGCCGACTTCGACATCGCAGAGATCGCGACCGTCTCAGCCGAGAAACATTGCATCATCCCCGTCCCGCTCAACGACATCATCTACGAAGTCGGCGCCCAGAAGATCATGCGGAACACCGCCGCTCTGGGAGCCGTCCTGGGACACATAGGATTCCCGCTCGAGAACCTGGCCTCGTCGATCGACGAGCAGTTCAGCCACAAGGCGCCCGAGATCGCCGAGCAGAACAAAGCGTGCGCCGCGAAGGGCTACGAACACGCGCGGGAACACGGCTGCGCGTTCCCCTACGAGATGAAGCCGCTCGAGGGACGACCCACGCGAATACTCGTTGACGGCAACGAGGCGGTCAGCCTCGGGGCGTTGGCGGCCGGCATCGCCATGTACTGCGCGTATCCCATGACGCCGGCGTCCTCCATCCTGCACTTCATCGCCACGCACGGCGAATACCGCGGCGTGGTC
>JAENZW010000076.1 GCA_016841065.1 Actinomycetota bacterium | reverse complement strand
CCCGAGGCAGCAGCGGCAGCGCTGCTGGTGGCTGCGGGGTGGGAGCGATGAGACCTCCGGTCCCGTTCGGTCAGTTCGTTCCAGTCGATTCGCCGGTGCACCGCCTCGAGCCAAGGGCCAAGATGGTCCTGGTGGCGGCGTACACGGTGTTGATCTTCGCTGCCGACGACTTTCGGGGGCTTGGTGTAGCAGTGTTGTTCGCCGTGGCCGCCGTGCTGGCATCGCGCGTTCCCCCGCGACTCGTGCTCCGCGGCCTGCTAGCCGTTTCGTTCCTGCTCGCGTTCCCGTTCATCGCGCACGCGTTGCGCTGGAACCCTGCGACCGTGACCCTCTTCCGCCTCGGCCCCATTGGAGTGGATCCAGACGGTGTTCTACGAGGCGCATTCTTCGTGTCGCGGATCGTCCTGCTTGTTGCGGGCACGTCGCTGCTCACGCTGACAACATCGCCGGTAGACCTCACCGATGCGCTTGAGCGCCTGTTCTCGCCGATGCGGGTCGTCCGGGTGCCGGTCGGAGATATCGCCATGATGCTCACGGTCGCCCTGCGCTTCATCCCGACGACTGCCGAGGAAGCCGAGAAGGTGATCGTCGCTCAGGCGGCCCGGGGTGCCCGGTTCGACGAGGGCGGGCCCATACGGCGGGCGAAGGCGTACGTGCCCGTGCTCGTGCCCCTGTTCGTCGGCCTGTTTCGAAGGGCCGATGAGCTCGCCATTGCCATGGAATCCCGGTGCTATCGTGGAGGCGAGGGCCGCACGCGTCTCAAGGAGAGCGCGCTCGGCGCACTGGATATCACTGTGATGGTCGCCGGATCCGCCGCCATGATTGCGGTGGCATTCGTCTTCTAGCCCTTGCCGAGGGAGGTTCATGGAACCGTCGTCTGTCATAGCCCTGACCGTCTCATACGACGGAACTCCCTTCGCCGGGTTCGCTCGTCAACCCGAGCAGGAAACGGTGCAAGGTCGCCTCGAGGACGCTCTGCGCACCGCGCTCAGACGCGATGTAGTGACGGTGGGCGCGGGGCGCACGGATGCCGGTGTGCACGCGTTCGGCCAGATTGTGAGTTTCGACGCTGCCGGCGATGAAGCGGACATGGGAGCCCTGCTCCGCTCGTTGAACGCCCTCGTTGGGCCGGACATCGTGGTGCGCGAAGCGCGCGAAGCGCGACCGGGTTTCTCGGCACGTTTCGACGCTACGGCGCGCGAGTACCGCTACCGTCTCGTCGTTGGATCGGTGCCTCCGCTCTTTTTGGCGCACACGGCGTGGTGGGTCAAGCCGCGGTTGGATGTGCACGCGATGCGCGAAGCTGCACGTACCCTTCTGGGCGAACATGACTTCCGATCCTTCTGTGTCACCGATTCGGCGCTCGGGAAGAACACGGTGCGAGAGCTCATCTTGCTGGAGGTGGAGCCAGCGGTCGAGCTGGGCGAGGCTTGCCTGGTCGTGCGGGTAGTGGGCAACGCGTTCCTGCACTCGATGGTCCGCGTGATCGTCGGAACGCTCGTCGACGTCGGCGTCGGAAGACGCGAGATCGGCTGGGTGGGCGACGCACTCGCCGCGCGGGAACGGGGGGCTGCCGGGCAGACCGCACCCGCCCACGGGCTCACCCTGTGGGAGGTCGAGTACCCCGAGGATGTGTGGTCGAGATGACTCTCAGGCGGCCACTGATCGACATGCCACCTGATGTCGAGGAGCGACTGCTCGGCCTGAGGCTCATGCAGGCGTATCTTGAGCGTCCCGCGTATCAGAGAAACGACTACCTAGGGTGGATTTCCAGGGCGAAACGCACCGAGACGCGTGAGAAGCGGATCACGCAGATGCTAGACGAGCTCGCCTCAGGGGATCGATACATGCGCATGACGTACCGCCAGGAATCCCAATAGACGCTGCTCAGGCTGCGTTTTCGGGGAAGGGTTCCTGTATGGACACGCCCGGATGCGTGTATGTGTTGACGCAGGCAGGGTCGATGGCTATAGTCAAAGGGTTCGTTTGAGCCCCGTGAACTCGAGACGAACACACTCAAGCAGGAACGTTACGGAGGATCAGTGAAGACCTACCACGCCAAGCCGGGCGAGATCGAGCGCGAGTGGCTGCTCGTCGACGCCACTGACATCGTGCTTGGTCGCCTCTCGAGCCAGGTTGCGCAGATACTGAAGGGCAAGCACAAGCCCCAGTACACGCCGCACGTCGACACCGGCGACTTCGTCGTGATCGTCAATGCGGAGAAGGTGCGCCTGACCGGCAACAAGATGGCCGAGAAGATGACCTACCGCCACAGCCGCTACCCTGGCGGCCTCAAAGAGGTCCCGGTTTCGAGGATCCTTGAGCGACACCCCGAGCGCATCATTCAGCGTGCGGTCAAGGGCATGCTGCCGAAGAACACCCTGGGCCGCGCGATGGGCATGAAGCTCAAGGTCTACGCCGGGCCGGAGCATCCGCACAAGGCTCAGAAGCCGCGTCAGATTACGCTGGAGGGTTAGCGCATGGCTGAAACCAAGGCAGTCTATATCGGCACGGGTCGCCGCAAGACAGCGGTCGCTCGCGTGCGGGTGATGCCGGGTGATGGTACCTACAAGATCAACGGACGACCAGCCGCAGATTACTTCGGCCGCGAGGCACTCGTGCACTTCTTCGAGCAGCCGTTCAAGGTCACCGAGACGCTCGGCCGTTTCGACGTGGTCGCGAAGATCCACGGCGGCGGAATCTCGGGTCAGGCGGGCGCCCTGCGTCACGGCATCGCTCGTGCGTTGCTCGAGGCGGGTGACGACTATCGCGGAGAGCTCAAGCGCGCGGGACTGCTTCGTCGTGACCCGCGTATGGTCGAGCGCAAGAAGTACGGCCTCAAGAAGGCCCGCAAGCGCCCGCAGTTCTCCAAGCGCTAGGAACCGCGAGGACACCGATTCGCTTCAAGAGCCCGCCCTCGCAGCGGGCTCTTGCTATGACGGGGGAGACCTTCCTCATGACCCGACTCTTCGGCACAGACGGCGTTCGCGGCATCGCCAACGCTGAGCTCACGCCAGAACTGGCTTTCAGGCTGGGTGAGGCAGCCGGGCACTTCCTCGGCGAGAAGGGTCGAGGGAGGATCGTCGTGGGCAAAGACACGCGGCGCTCCGGTGACATGTTGGAAGCCGCGCTCGTCGCGGGAATCTGCTCAGGCGGTGCGGATGCACTGCTGTGTGGAGTGGTTCCCACGCCGGCGGTCGCCCTGCTCACTCGCGTCCTCGAGGCCGACGGTGGCGTCGTGATCTCCGCATCACACAACCCTCCGGCGCACAACGGCATAAAGTTCTTCTCGCGTCTTGGCTTCAAGCTCCCGGACGACCTCGAGGACGAGATCGAGGAGTTCACGGACGCCGAGCGCACGTGGGAACGACCGACTGGTGCGGATGTGGGTCGCGTTCGCGTCGTCAGCGACGCGGAGACGCGCTATGTGACACATGCGATCGAATCGATCGACGGCTATCTCGATGGCATGACGATCGCGGTCGATTGCGGCCACGGAGCCGCCTCGGAGACCACGCCCACCGCCCTGAAGGAGCTCGGCGCGAAGGTAGTCGCGGTGAGTTGCGATTGGGATGGAATGGACATCAACGTTGGCTCGGGCTCGACGCACCTCGAAACCCTGCAGCAGCTCGTCGCCAGCCACGAGGTGGACTTCGGGTTCGCACACGACGGTGACGCCGATCGGGTCCTGGCGGTCGATGAGACGGGTGCCATCGTCGACGGTGACTTCATCATGGCCATCTGTGCGGCGGACATGAAGGAACGTGGCGTCCTGGTCAACGACACCGTAGTAAGTACGGTGATGTGCAATCTCGGCTTCGAGGTCGCGATGCGCGATCTCGGTGTCAACGTCATCAAGACGAAGGTTGGCGACCGCTATGTCCTGGAGCAGATGCAGACCAGCGGGGCGGTGCTGGGCGGGGAGCAGTCCGGCCACGTCATCTTCATGGAGCACAACACCACCGGGGACGGCCTCATCACCGCTCTTCAGCTAGCGTCCGTCATTCGCCGCAAGCGCATGCCGCTATCCGAGCTGCGTCGTGTCATGCGTCGCTACCCACAGGTGCTCGAGAACGTGACGGTGCGCGACAAGTCGCTGATTGCGACGAGTTCCGCGATTGAAAAGGCGGTCGCTCTCGCTGAGGAAGAACTGGGTACTTCAGGCCGCGTGCTCATTCGCGCCTCAGGGACGGAACCGCTCGTGCGCGTGATGGCAGAGGCTGAAGATGAGGCGATGGCTGCGGATGTGGTCGAACGTCTCTCTGAGGTAGTCCGGGCCGAACTGGGGTAGTGCGATGTCTACGGAACACTTCGATCTCGACACGGGTTCCCTTTCGCTCACGGAGATGCAGGCGATTCTCGAGTCCTTTCCTGCCGACGTAACGTTCATCGACGCCGAGGGGCTTGTACGCTTCTACACGGGTCGCTATCGCATCTTCAACCGCACGCCGGAGATCATCGGGACCGACGTGATCGTCTGCCACTCTCCGGGTTCGCAGGCCCGAGTGGCACAACTGATCGCCGAACTGCGCGACGGCTGGCGTGATGAAGCCACGTTTCTCGAAGAGAAGCACGGACGACCCGTTCACGTTCGCTACCTTCCGGTGAGGGATGGAGACACGTATCTGGGCGTGCTCGAAATCTGTCAGTGGGCCGACGAGATCGGCGCGTGACGTTGCGGTCACGGATGTCGGATTCGACCGACAAGGACGGGGAATACTCTGAAGGCGAACCTGGCCCGGCTCTGAAAAGGGCGAGTCTCCGAGCGCGGGGGGTGCCGGAGATGCGTTGCCGGGTTTTTGGGGGTACTTGGATATGAGGAGAAGCTGGTCGACAGTTCTTGTGGTCGTGCTGTTGGGCGCGTCATGCGCCCTTCACGCGACCACCTTGTTGCGGCTGAACAAAGCCGAACGCAGGCTCGAATCAGCGCTGGACATCGAAGAGGGGCGCAGGCTCGTTGACGACCGTTTGGCCTACTACGCGGAGGCCATGCGGGACGGCGCTTCATTTGACACCACATCGACGGAAGCGACCTTCTGGTGGGTGGGGTACTCAGCAGCACGGGCATATTCTCGCCAGGCCGAGTTCTGCGCGGCATTCGAGACCTCGTTGCAGAAGGACGGGATGCTTGCCATGCAGTTTCGCCCGGTTCACCAGGTAATCGACGGGCGCACGTGGCGCGGTGTCGATCCCCCCGAACCGTTCCTCGCCTACACCGAGGACTGAACGCGCTGGGCCCGCCCGGGGTCTACTCGGTGTAATCTCCCCGTCACCTAGCGGGTCTCCTTCGGCTGGTACAATTGCGGCAAGTGATAATCCTGTCGAGAGGAGCTGCCGCCGAACCCAGCCCGCACCATCAAGCGCCCGAACTGACAGCGCGTTCAGTCTGCCAGTCGACGAGGAGAGAGCTTATCGAAGCGTTCGGCGGATGGCTCTCCGGCCCAAGCGGGGTCGTGACGACACCGACAAAGCCTGCGGGTGATCGCAGGGACAAAGCGGTGTCGATTCGCTATCTGACTTTCCCTCGGGGCCACAGCAGCGCTCCGATCCCTGGCGTACACCCTGGCCGGGGGACCCGTGTGTCTTGCCGCAGGCGCATGCGCACGCCTGACCGATATGTGAAGGGAACCTGCGACTATGTGCGGAATCGTTGGATACGTTGGGCCCCGCCAGGCCAGTGACGTGCTGCTCGGCGGATTGGCGCGACTGGAGTACCGGGGCTACGACTCTGCGGGGCTTGCGATCATTCACGACGAGGGTATGAGCGTCGTGCGTCGCGTGGGCAAGCTTCAGAATCTCATCAACGCTGTTGGCGCCACGCCCGTTCCGGGCTCGGTGGGTATCGGGCACACGCGATGGGCGACGCACGGGAAGCCGAGCGAGGACAATGCTCACCCGCACGTGGACTGCACGGGCCGCATCGCGGTCGTACACAACGGCATCGTCGAGAACTACTCGGACCTTCGAGAGGAACTCGCGCGAAACGGACACATCCTGCGAAGCGAGACCGACACTGAGACAGTCGCGCACCTCGTGGAGAGCTACTTCGAGGGTGACCTGGCCGACGCGGTCGCACACACACTGCGCCGGCTTGAGGGCAGCTACGCTCTGGCCGTCGCCCATCTCGACGATCCGCACACGATCATCGCTGCGCGCAAGGATTCGCCGCTCATCATCGGTGTCGGCGTAGGGGAGAACATCGTCGCGAGCGACATCCCGGCAGTCCTCGAATACACGAGAGAGGTCGTCGTACTCCACGACGAGGAGATCGCGGTCGTGACCCGGGCAGGCGTCACCGTGCGCGACATGGACGGCGAGGCTGTCGAGCCCGAGATGATGCACGTCGAGTGGGACCTCGATGCCGCAGAGAAGGGCGGCTATGAGGACTTCATGCTCAAGGAGATCTTCGAGCAGCCCACGGCGATTCGCGAGACGCTGCGCGGCCGCATGAGCGCGAACGGGGAGATTCAGCTTTCCGAACTCCAGATGACGGCCGAAGAGATTGCCGCCGTGGAACGAGTCTTCATCCTCGCGTGCGGGACCTCGTACCACGCGGGCATCGTCGCCAAGACGCTGATCGAGACGTGGGCAAGAATTCCGGTGCAGGTCGAGGTGTCGAGTGAGTTCCGCTATGCCGATCCGATCGTGGACGACCAGACGCTGGTCGTCGCGATCACGCAATCCGGAGAGACGGCCGACACGCTCGCCGGGGTCCGCGAAGCGCGAGACCGCGGTGCACGGGTCATGGCCATAACTAACGTTGTCGGATCGCGTGTGACGCGAGAGAGCGATGGGGTCATCTACACACATGCGGGTCCCGAGATCGGAGTCGCAGCGACCAAGACCTTCACGGCGCAGATGGCAGCCCTCTACGTGCTTGCGCTGAAGCTCACCCAGGCCAAGGGAATGCTCCCGCAGGAGCGAATCGAGGCGATATGGCAGGACCTCTCTCGCGTACCCGATGTAGTCGAGGCGATTCTTCAGGATCTGGATCCCGTGAAGGACTGTGCGAGCGCCTACAAGGACGTGTATTCCTCCCTCTTCCTCGGTAGAGGCATCGGTGTTCCTGTCGCGATGGAGGGAGCCCTCAAACTCAAGGAGATCAGCTACATCCATGCGGAGGCGTACGCTGCCGGCGAGATGAAGCACGGACCGATCGCGCTCATCACGGAACAGGTACCCGTCGTCGTCGTTGCAACTCAGGGCCACACCTACGAGAAGGTTGTGAGCAACATCCAAGAGGTACGCGCTCGCGGCGCCCGGGTGATCGCGGTCGCCACGCATGGGGACGACGACATACGACGTCACGCGGAGCACGTGCTCCATGTGCCTGCGACTGGCGAGCTCCTTTCGGCGATTCCCGCCACGATCCCGCTGCAGCTTCTCGCGTACTATATTGCGAAGCTTCGCGGGTGCAACGTCGATCAGCCGCGCAATCTGGCGAAGTCTGTGACGGTCGAGTAGGCGTGGGCGTGAGGGAGCGTTCGGGAGGCGACGTGATCGGCGGCCTGGGTGTAGATATCGTCGAAATCGGGCGGATGAAGGCAGCTCTTGGCCGTCGTCCGCGCATGAAAGAGCGGCTCTTCTCGGCGGAAGAACGGGCGTACTGCGAGTCTCGCACGAAGCCCGAGATCCACTATGCGATGCGTTTCGCCGCCAAGGAAGCCGTGCTGAAGGCGCTCGGCACCGGTTTCGCGGGCATGCGGTTCACGGATGTCGAGGTCGCGAGAGACGAGCGGGGTCGGCCGATTCCTCGCTTGAGCGGCCGTGCGGCGGAGTATGCCGAGGAGTGCGGCGTCGTCGAGATGCATCTTTCGCTGTCCTTCACGCACACCACCGCGGTTGCGTCTGCCGTTGCGATCACGGAAGCGCACAGGCCGAAACCGAAGCCGGGTCCCCCGGATCCCATGGCGGAGCTGCGGGCGAGCTTCAAGGAGGCCCGGGCGCTTCTGGATGGCGTCGGACCCGCTCAGGGGAAGGATGACGAGGGCGACACCACCTCACCATCAGGGGATACTGAGGGATAGAGGCCACAGCATGTGATGCTGCGGTCGTTGGCAGGGAGGGGCCGTGATCTACGCACTGACCGAGGAGACCGCACGTTCCGCCGAAGAACGGGCGACGGCGGAGCTCGGGGTGACGCTGACCGACTTGATGCGGCGGGCGGGTATTGCGGTCGCGCGTGAGGTCGAGCTACGCGTTCCGTACGGTGCGATTGCAGTCCTCGCGGGTGCAGGCAACAATGGCGGCGACGGATGGGTTGCCGCGCGTGAGCTGCACCGGCAGAACAGGAACGTCCGGGTCTACACGCCCGGCGACCCATCGAGTCTCAAGGGCATCGCAGGGGAGTCGGCAGCTCACGCGCTGGAGGCCGGCGTGCCGTATACCGAGGTAGGCGATGACGGCATGAGCCTGGGGTCGCTGCAGGAGTATGGTGCCGTCGTCGATGCACTATTCGGCATCGGCTTCTCCGGCCCGGTGCGGCAGCCGTTCGTCAGTTGGATCGAGGTGGCCAATGCATCCGGCGGATCCGTGATTGCCGTGGATGTGCCCTCAGGCGTCGAGACTCGAAACGGCTTCGTCGGCGAACACGTCATGCGCGCGAACGTGACTGTGACATTCTCGTCCCCGAAGGTGGGCATCTTGCTCTACCCGGGGGCGGAATACGCAGGTGACGTGGTCGTCGCCGATATAGGGATTCCATGGGAGATGCTCGGCGGCGCGGGCGACCCGGAGGTCTGGCGCCGGGAGGACTACGCTGCGCTCTTGCCGCATCCGGCTCCCGATGCGCACAAGAATACGTGCGGCCGAGTGCTTGTCGTTGCGGGTTCGGGTGCGTATCCCGGTGCTGCGGCGCTGGCGGCCATGGGAGCGCAGCGCATGGGTGCAGGCTACGTGACGATCGCCGTCCCCGAGTCTGTCGCGCCGATCCTTCAGACGAAGATGTCATCGGCGGTGGTGGTCGGCTTGCCGGAGAACCCCAATCGCACTCTTGCGTCCAAAGTCACCGACGAGATCATCGACATCGCCCGCGAGTTCGTTGCGGTAGTACCTGGGCCGGGACTGACTG
>JAENZW010000075.1 GCA_016841065.1 Actinomycetota bacterium | reverse complement strand
GGCGTGCCGAACACGCCGAGAATCACGCCGAGGCGCAGGAGCTTGTCGCCCCACGCCCCGGCGTCAGGTCGAGTCTTGTGCGTGTCGCCACGCTTCTTCGGCACTACTGCAGCTTCGCCTTGATCGCATTCACAACTGCCGTGGTCACCGAGTTCGGTCCACCGAAGACGTAGCAGTTCGTGATGTTGTCGTTGTGGGTCTGGATCCATGCTCCGGTCTCCGGCGTGAGCGTGTCGCCCTTCGTGAGCAGTAGCACGCCACCCATTCGGCCGATCACGCCGCCGCCGGTAAGCGCGTCGGGCAGCTTCGCCGCGACGCCGACGGCAGAATCGGACAGCCAACCACGTGAGATCGCGTTGTTCGCGATGGTGATGGCGGTCGTATAGCGGGAGCTACCGTACCAGCGCAGAGCCCCGAGCGAAGTCTTCACCGTGTTGGAGATAGTGTTGGGACCGCCGCCCATGACGACCGTCTCGGGATCGAACTCATCGATGACGCTCTGAGTGGCCGACGGAATCGTGTCCTTGCTGACGAGCAGGATCGGGTACTGCTGCGCAGCAGCAAGCGGCGAGAGCGCAAGCGCGTCGAAGAACTTGTTCGGATCCGCACCGTTTGCGACGAGCACCACGTCCGGCGGCGCCGCGGGACCTGGATACATCCGGCGCGCGATCGCTGCCGCGAGATCGTAGCGCCCGCCGGTGGCGAGGATTCGGTCCTTCGAGAGCCCGCCACCGACAGCATTCACGAGCTCCGTGTAGCGAGCGTCAGGAACTGACATGGTGCCGCCCACGATGTGCACCGTGACCGCACCGTTCTGGTCGACTATCTCGTTCACGGCCGCTTCAACCTCGGCAGGCACGTCCTTCGCCGAGACCAGGAACAGCGGCGCATCGTAGAAGCCGCACAGTCCGGACGCAGCGAGCGGATCGGCGGCAGCGCGATCGTCACCCGATGCGATGATCACGTGACTCACGTCCACCCACTGCGTGCCATTGGACGGGTCGCCGTCGTCGTCGAAGGCCATCTTGGCGATGTCGACCGCAGTCGAGAAGCGCGATCTATCCGCGACGCGTACGGGTGCGCCGGCGGGCAGCGGTATGAGTGTCGGGTTCACGATCACAGGATCGCCGTCGAACTCGACGTAGGCCTCCCAGTCCTCGTAGCCGAACGCCCAGCCAACGATCTTGTAGCCTCCGTGACGGACGTCGTTGAACCGATAGCCGCCAGTGCTCCCGGCCGCTACACCGTCGACGTTGTAGAAGAAGCCTCCCCCGAACCGGTACAGGTCGACGTTCGCGTCGGCGATCGTGTGTCCGGTGACCGCATCACGCACCACGCCGCCGATGTCGGCATCGACCGGTGTCAGCGCGAAGTCCTGAGTTGCGAGCGCCCCCGTGTAGTCGATCCAACTGCTTGTGGCGTATTCGTAGCCCGGCTTCTCCATCTCGACCCAGTAGATGCCGGGATCGAGGTCGCAGAAGGCGTAGGTGCCGTCCGCATACGTCGACATGGCGTCGATGCCCCACGCACCGATCGGGTCGTCCACACCGAGGAACTGCCACAGGTACGCCGTCGCACCCTCGATCGGGTCGCCAGAAATCGCGTCAGTGACCGTGCCGACGATGCTCGGATCTCCCGGAGTGAGCTCCACGTCGATGTCGGTGTACGGCCAGCCGAAGATCGCCTCTATGAAGATGCCGTCGGCGGCTTCGACCGTCGCGGCGTCGTCCCAGAACTCAGTCCGATACGAACCGTCCTGCGCGCCAATATCCTCGAAGCCGATCCTCGCCTGCATGCCCTGGGGCAAGCCGTAGATGGCGTACTGGCCGTCCTCGTCGGTCATGTCGTACTGGTACGCCTCCCAGTCCTCGCCGGGGCCAGGCAGAGCGTCGTAGTACGACGCCACGCTGATGCCTGGTATCGGATCGCCCGTCACCTCGTCGGTGACGCGCCCGCTGATGTCGGGGTCACCTGGAGTAAGCGCTGCATCGGCGACATACGTCCCCCCCGTGAAGACGAAGGGGTCAGCGTCCAGCCATGAAGTGTGGTCATCCCAGACCTCGTAGTCGTAGTAGCCCGCCCAAGCGCTGGGATCGTAGAAGTCGAGCGTGTAGGTGCCCGGCATGAGCTCGTAGAAGCCGTACACGCCGTCCTCACCGGTAGAGAACTCCGGCCCCGCATCCCAGCCGCCGCCATTCCAGACGTACAACTGCGCCCGTATCCCCCAGATCGGCTCTCCGGTGATCTCGTCCGTGAGTGTGCCCGTAATGGACGGCGTCCTACGCGTGAGTTCGGCGACGATGCCGGACTGCTCACCGCCGATTGCAGTGTCGATGACGTACGCACCACCCTGAGTGGCAGAGTCGTCGTACCACTCGGCCTCGTGCACGCGACCGTCATAGCCCGGATTCCCGAAGAGCACGATGGCCTCCGCGTCACGAAGACCGTAGATTTCGTAGTCACCGTTCTGGTCCGTCCAGGTCCAGCCTGCTTCGTACCAGCCACCGCTCCACGTGTAGGCGGTGACGGGGAGATCGAAGATCGGATCCCCGGTGCCCTCTTCGGTCACAGTCCCGGAGATGCTTGGCGGACTAGGATCCAGCGCCTCGTTAACCGTGGTAGTCACACCCATCGCAGTGATCACGGGGTCCGCGTCGTCCAGGTCAGCCCGGTTGTGGTAGTACTCGTCGAGGTAGAGGCCATCATCGGTACTGGGGTCACGGAACTCGAGGAAGTACTCGCTCGAGCCCATGTCGGGAAGCGCATATCGACCGTTCGCGTCGGTGAAGGCCGTTCCTGCGAGATAGTAGGTCGCGTCGCCCTCGTCCCAGTCCCATGCACGGACCTCGATGCCCTTGACGGGCAGGCCGTTCGCCGTCGACGTCACCTTGCCCGCTATCTCGGGCGTGACTTCGCGGACTATCAGCCTGTACCAGCCCGTAGCATCGCCGTAGCCGGAGACTCTCGCGTAGCGGACTCCAGACTCCTCGGCCACGTAGTTGATTTGACTGAATAGGCCGCTCCCGCCGTCGTCGACCTCGGCGAACGTCTCGAGGTAGCCGCCCATTGGCCGCAGAAGTTCAAGTACTGTGTCGGTCTGGGTGTAGGGCTGGACTGCCGCGCCGGCGATCCACGGATACGCCGTCTCAATCACGTACGTGTGACCTGCCGTAGCGTCGAGTCGGATCCAATCCCCATCGCCTGCGGTATACAGCGAGTGCAGCTCGTTGATGTCGGGTGTCGTCAGGCGAGCCTGCCACCTGTTGTCGTCGTTCTCGTACCCATCGTTCGCCAGATTCGGGACGAGTACGACGCTTGCGCCCTCGGATTGCGTTAGCCCGTCGCAGTTGAAGATCTTCCAGCCCTGCTGGTACCCGGCGGGAGGCGTCTGCACCCAAGCCCTGAACGTACCGGATCCCACGCCGGTGAACTGGAAGTATCCGTCAATGTTCGTCGTGGCGGATGCACGGTAGATCCAATCGGAACCGTCGTTCTCGTACAGCGTCACCGCGATTCCCAATGACAGCCCGCCAGAGGTGTCTGCGGCGGTCACGCGGCCGTTGATGACAGCGGTCCCCGGCCATGCTGCCGCCGCTTCGGCCTGCACCAGTGTCATCACCACCGCGGCGATCATCACGACGAACAGCACGAGAACCATCCGGGATCGAAGCGTGTGCGAGTGCAACATCACGGCCCCCTCTGCGTCGTCCGCGCAATCGCGGACAGGACGGACGAACCCCACGTCTTTGGGATTGAGAAGATTGTACCCTCTCACGCCCAGCAAACGGCACCGCTCGGTGTGAGCGACACGCGAGGGAGCCCCGGACTCGCGTCCGGGGCTCCCGTGGTCCTCCAATGCGCCGCTGGCTACTTCAGCGCGTTGTTGATCGCCGTGCGCACGGCGCTCGTGATCGAATTCGGCCCACCGAACGTGAAGCAGTGCTCGATATTGCCCTGATGCGCCTTGATCCAGGCGCCCGTCTCCGGCGTGAGCGTGTCGCCTCTTGTGAGGAGCAGCACGCCGTTCATGCGACCCACGAACGAACCGCCGGATAGGGCGTCGGGCAGCTTGGCCGCGACACCGACTGCCCTGTCCGAAAGCCATTCTTCGGCAATCGCTTTGTTGGCGATCGTTATCGCCGTCGTGTAGCGGGAGCTTCCATACCAGCGCTCCGCGCCCAGGTACTGCACAACGCTCTTGGAGACCGTGTTGGGGCCACCGCCGACTATGACGCGATCAGGCCAGAGCCGGTCGAGAGCCTTCTCGGTGGCGACGGGAACGTCATTGGCGGACACCAGCAGGATCGGGAAGCCGTTCTGCGCCGATATCGGCGAGAGGGCGAGGGCGTCGAAGAACTTGGTGGCGTCCGCGCCGTTGGCGAC
Organism: Actinomycetota bacterium; assembly: GCA_016841065.1. Taxonomy (GTDB): domain Bacteria; phylum Actinomycetota; class Coriobacteriia; order Anaerosomatales; family JAENZW01; genus JAENZW01. The sequence continues at coordinate 4,706 of JAENZW010000075.1, read as the reverse complement.
AAGCACCGTCTCGGGATACTCGCCGCTCACATTCACCATGCGGTAGGCGATGGCGGCCGCAAGATCGTAGCGCGAACCCTTCGCGAGAACACGATCCTTCTTGAGCTTGCCACCCGTGTACGCATTGAGCTCGGTGAAGCGTGCATCTGGAACGGACGTCGTGCCACCGACGATGTGCACCGTGACAATACCGTTGGCAGCGGTTATCTGCTTGACGGCAGCCTTGACCTCATCCGAGACCCTGGCCGAAGACGTCAGGAACAGCGGTGCATCGTATGCCCAACACAGCCCGGACGCGGACAGCGGGTCCGCCGAGGCGCGGTCCTCGCCGCTGGACAGCACGATGTCTGTGACACCCGGCCAGCTGGCATCGCTATCGGGATCGAAGCCCTTCTGCGCTATCTCGACCGCCGTCGCGTAGCGGGTCCGCCCGTATACGGGGTCGTTCGTGTCGGCAGGTGTGTAATCCGGCACCAGCAGTGCATTCTGGGCGAGCGGTGCGCCGCTGAAGGTCAGCGTTCCCGATTCCCACTGGATGTAGCCGTCCGCGAACGCAAGGATCTTGTAGCTGCCTGGCTCGAGATCCCAGAAGGCGTACTTCCCATCGGAGCCAGTCTCGGCGTAGTCCCAGAACGACCACTCGCCGTTCCAGCGGTAGATCTCCACGTACGCCCCTGAGATTGCGGCGCTGGTATTGATATTGCGCACATGGCCGGAAAGGTCCGCCGCCTGCGGAGTCAGGGCAAGGTTCTTCTCCAGCATTTCGGACCCGTCGTGCGCGAACACACCCGTCGTGTTCTCCTGATAGCCCTTGGCTCGGGCGCTGATCTTGTAGTCATCCGCGTCCAGCCCGTAGAACTCGTAGTAGCCATCGTAGGTCGAGACGCCATCGATGACCCACCAGTCCATGCCGTCGTTCCACCACAGATAGACCGATGCACCGTCGATCCAGTCACCGGTGGATGCGTCCGTGATCTCGCCAACTATCTCCGGCTCGCCCATGACGAGCGTGCCATCGATACCGGCAACCGTCCCTCCAGCCGTCACCGCGATCTCGGTGGCCGAATCGAGGTCGGCCGCTTCCTCCCAGAACTCGGACTCGTACCAACCGTCTTCCGAGTAGTAGTCGTGGAAGCCAACCTTGACCGTGGCATCGCCGAGACCGTAGAAAGCGTACTCCCCGTCCCCGTCGGTGTACTCCCAGGCTGAATCGAGCCACGCCTGGTCGTCGCCATCGTACTCGTAGGCCACCACGCTGATGTCGGAGAGCGGGTCGCCCCAGTCCTCATCGGTCACGGTACCCGTCATGCTGGACACGCCCGCCGTCAGCGTTGCATCGATGCCCTCGATCGTGGAACCCTCGGGGACGATGACGTCATCGGCGCTCTCAACATCGGCAGCGTCGTCGTAGTACTCGGCCAGGTAGTAGCCGTCCTCGGTCCAGTTGTCCTCGAACCCGATGCGGTAGATCTCGCCAACGAAGTTGATGGAACCACCGCCGGACGGAACCGACCCGACACCTCCGCCATCGGCAAGACCATAGAACGCGTAGGTACCGTCCCAGTCGGTGTAGGCGTAGCCGGTCTCATACCAGGCATCGTCCCACTCATCGTAGTAGTAGGCGTAGACATCGATGTCGGAGAGCGGGTCGCCCGTGTCTTCACCGTATACGGTCCCGGTGATGTCGGGCGCGCCAGGTGACAGCACCGCGTCGATGCCTGTTGTGGTGACGCCTTGAGTTGTGTAGATGTTGTCCGCGTCGAACACGCTCGCACAGTCGTCGTAGTACTCCCGCGCGTAGTACCCGTCCGAAGGATCGCTATCCGCGAACCCGATGCGCCACGCAGGGGCCGGGTTGATCCAGTCGCCTGCCGCACCCGTGCCGCCAAGGATGATGTCGGGACCGTCGCCGAGCCCGTAGAAAGCGTAGTCTCCGCCCTCATCGGTCCACGCCCATTCCCACACGTACCAGCCCGGATCCCCCGGGTTGTAGTAGTAGAGCGCGACATCGATACAGCAGAGCGGGTCGCCGGAGTCCTCGGCGGTCACATTGCCGGTGATGCTCGGAGCGCCCTCTGCGAGCGCCGCGTCGATGCCGGCGGTGGTGACACCCTCGGTGACGGCGACTCCGGTCGCAAGGTCGATGCTGGCTACGTCGTCGTAGAACTCGGGGGCATAGTATCCGTCTTCGGCGTACTCGTCCTCGAATCCGACTGCGAAATCGTCATCCCACAGATCGTAGATCGCATACTCGCCGTTCTCATCGGTTTCCGCGTGCTCGGCCCTGTTCCACTCACCGTCAAACCAGTAGGTGCTGACCCAGATGCCCTGGAGGGGAAGGCCGTTCGAATCGGCAGTCACCGTGCCGGTGATTGCGGGGGTCTTGAGGGCGAGCGCTGCGTCGATGCCAGTAATCGTGCTGTCCGAGTAGGTGATCGTGTCAGCATCCCACACGCTCGCGACATCGTCGTAGTACTCGGCCTCGTAGTAGCCGTCATCTTGTGAGGGGTCAGAGTAGCCGATGCGGTAGTCCCCGGGCTCCACATCGTAGAGGGCGAAGTCGCCGCTCTCGTCCGTGTATGCGGAATCATAGACGTACCATTCGGAGTCGACATCGTCGTAGTAGTAGGCAGTGACCTCGATGTCGGGCAGCGGTTCGTCGTTCTCGTCGCGAGTCACGGTCCCGGAGATGCCGGGAACGGCCTCCATGTACAAGATTCCATAGGAGCCGACCGTTTCGAAGTACAGACCCCTGACCAGAGCGTAGAGGGTCTCCGTCTCGTCAGCGGTGAATCTGACGCCCGCGAACAGGTCGTTGTAGTCGTCGTTCGCGGCGAGGACTGTCATGCCGTCCGAGTCGTACAGCTCAAGATAGTTGTCGAGGTCGCTCGAACCCGACCAATCGTAGGTCACGAGGAAGTAGGTCTTGCCCGCCTCAACGTCGAAGGAGAACCAGTCCTCGTCACCCTCTGGAGCGATCGTGTGCTCGTATTCGGTGTCGATCGTCAGATGGGATGCGTCTTCGATCGTGTCATCGGGCTCGTATGTGTCCGATCCGCCAAGGCCCACAATCTGGAAGTCGAGAACGAGGGGATTCACGCCGTCGTACTCGCCCAATTCCCACGGCCAGGAGTCGGTCGCCGGATTGTACACGTCGACCTCGTATGTGCCTGCGGGAATGTCGTAGAACCTGTACACGCCGGAGACGTCCGTGTAGGTCGTACCGAGGTAGCTCCAGTCCGATGGGTCCCAAAGCTCACACTCGTAGCCCTCGAGCGGCTCGTCGGTAGAGGCGTCGACGACCGTGCCTGTGATTGCGAGCATGGACACCGCCGAGGCCGCCGATGGCAGAGCCAGCGCAAGAGTGAGCGCCACCCCAACAACGAGCAAGAATCCCAGCCGTACTCGTTTGTAGCCAGCCATCCGACCGCTCCCTTCATCGTGCCCGCGACGCAGCGGGACGACCCTCCCCGACGTGAACGGCAGACCCCGTGAGGCCCGCCGCGATCAACCCTATTCGGCCAACTCCGTGAGCCACAGGACCCCGACGTCGCCTTGCTTGCGAACAGTTGCAGTCCCGGTGTACGTGCCGCCCACCTTCACCTTGCTGACAAGCGGCTGCGCGACCCACAGAGATGCGTTGAAACCGGAGTAGTCCTTGAACTTCGACGCATCCCCGCTTGCCGCCTCGGCCTTGTCGATCTTGACGATGAGTCGTCCGCCCTCTTCTCCGCCCGGCCCCCAACCGTAGGGAGAGAAGGTGTACGTGAAGGTCGCCGCAGTGAAACCCTCAGGCAGCTGTAGCAGTCCGAGCGTCTTGGGTGGTGGCGCCGTAAGGGTCGTCAGGTCGCTTCCCTCAGGCGCGAGCTTCTGCTCGACAGGTCCGCTCGACGTCGGCGGCGGTGTCTCGCCGTTCTGCGACGCCGGACCACCGCTGGACGGATTGGCGTTCGGGTTGGCAGGGTCCAGAGCGCCGGGTCCGTCGATGGTCCCGCTGGTTCCGTCGCTCACACCCGGAGTCCCTGATGCCTCCGCCGTGGCGGCTGAGTCGTCGCCGCCCGTGCCATCTGCTGAGGAACCGTCCCGCTGAAGGTATACCGCTGCTACGACAAGCACGATGAGCGCGACTCCGGCGGCGATGTAGAGCCATACGCGGATATCGAGCTTGCGCGGACTCTTGTCGGTTGGGTCGCTGTCGTTGTTGGCGTCCGCGTCCGTCACGGTCATGTCGTCCTGCATAGACCCCCCTGGATGTCGACCGTTCGCAACCACGGCAATCATAGCCCTGGCTGAGTCGGGCAACAATAGCGAAAACGCAGGTCGGTGAGGTACGTCACTAGTCTGCACCCAGCCCTCCGACGCATCCCGAAGGACCCTCCTCGGCATGCAAGTGACGCGGTAACGTCGCGGCAACGCGCGAACCAGCCTCAGCGGCGGGAACACATCCAATGGTAGAATCCGGCGTGTCCGACGCGAGCGACGGAGGTCGCATGAAACAGGTGTTCCTGGGCGGACCGTCAGGTGTCATCGTCGAGGATGTCCCCGCTCCGCACGCAGGGCCCGGCGAGATCCTCGTCCGCACGGCTCACACCCTCATCAGCACCGGCACCGAAGGCAGCGGCGTTAAGAGCACCGCCGCCCGCTCCGGCTCAACGCTCGAGCGCGTCATCAAAGACCCCGCGCTCGTCGTGAAGGCGGCCAAGAGG
>JAENZW010000074.1:443-9159 GCA_016841065.1 Actinomycetota bacterium | reverse complement strand
CGGTGAGGCGATGCCGGCCGGAACCGAGCTCGCCGTGAAGGTCGTCAAGCCCGGTGCGCGAGGTACGATCCGCGCGGACCTGGCAGTCGCTCGCGGGTGGGCGAAGCGGGCAGGGCGGCTCGGCGCGCTGAAACGCCTCGACCTCGTTGGATTCCTCGACGAGTTCGATTCCTCGCTGATGAGCGAGCTGGACCTGAGAAACGAGGGGCGCGTCGCTGACCGTTTCAGGTTCGATTTTGCCGAAGACGCGCTCGTCGTGGTGCCACGGATCGTCTGGGCACGCACGACCCGCCGAGTACTGACCATGGAGTACGTGGAAGGCTGGCGGCTGACCGACATCACCGAAGCCGAACGCTCGGGAGTCGATGCATACGCGCTTGCCGTCCACGGTGCGGACGTGTTCATGCGGCAGGTCCTCGAATTCGGCAGATTCCATGCAGACTTGCATCCGGCGAATCTGTTCGTGACCCCTGATTCGCGCATATGCTACCTGGACTTCGGAATCGTCGGTCGCACGGAACCGGGCGAGAGGGTCGCAATCGCCCAAGTCCTGGCAGCGACCGTCTACGGCGACGCCGATCGGGCGATCCGATATTCGGCCGAGTTGGGTCTGGAGATTCCGCCCGAGAAGGAACGCGACGTGCGCGATCACGTCGCGGACCTCATGCAACGCACGATCGGGGCGCCCGGCGGGGCAGACGTGCGCGGATTCGCGATCGGTTTCCTGTCGATGCTGTCGACGTTCAAGATCCGGGTACCGCGCGGCTACGGACTGCTTATCAAGGCCCTCGTGACTGTTGAGGGCTGCGCGCGGCGCCTGTATCCGGACATCGACATCACGCAGACGGCGAAGCCGTTCGCAACGCGTCTGATCGCGCGGGAGATGATGAGACCCGCGCGGCTCTACGCCAAGCTGCCAGACATGGTACGCGCGGCGATGCGGGAGCTCTCGGCCTGACGCGAAGAGACGGGCCGCCAGAAGGCAGCCCGTCTCGGCAATGCGGTGTTGTCGATGTCGGTGGGTGCTACGCGTCGATGATCGCCATAGCCTCTTCGCGGAACGCGTCCGTTACGAACGGGATGCCCGAGAGCTCTGACGCCTCGCGCGTGAGCGCCATGAGGTCGCCCTGGCCGATCGTCTGAAGCTTCATGTTGCGCGAACCGCTCATGAGCTGCTGTAGTCCAACCTTGATCTTGTCGGAGTACGTGTAGACGGCGATCGCGCCGAGAGGGAAGTTGTCGACCTCGTCGCCGTACTTGGCCTTGAGGGTCTCGTACGTGACAAAGATCTCTTCCTTCGTGGTCCCGAACTTGTTGACCGTGTTCGGGAGGTCGTTCTCGGCCATCCACTTCTCGATGTTGCGTCCCACGAAGCCCGGGATCATGAGCGCGCGACCCATGCAGACTGCCTTGGTATGCGGTGCGCCGAGGGCCAGCACCTTGAAGATGTGGTCTTCGGCAGAGAAGCCGCCGGCGATCGCGATGTCGGGTACGTAGGCGCCCTTGGCGCGCAGGCGCTCGACGAGCTCGTTGGTCATGCACTGGAGGTAGAACGTGGGGACGCCCCACTCCTCCATCATGCGCCACGGGCTCATGCCGGTGCCGCCGGGTGCACCGTCGATGGTGAGTAGGTCGATCTTGGCGTTGGACGCCCACTTGATGGCCATCGCCAGTTCGCGCATCGGGTACGCGCCCGTCTTGAGCGTGACGCGCTTGGCGCCGAGCGAACGAAGCCGCTCGACTTCCTTGTAGAAACCCTCTTCCTCGACGAAACCGAGCCGTGAGTGGCGCTCGAACTGCTTGATCGCGGTGTCATGAAAGGCCGCTTGGACCGCGGGATCGCTCGGATCAGGGGTGACCAGGTAGCCGCGCTGCTGCAGCTCGAGTGCGCGCTCGAGCGAGTCGACCTTGATCTCGCCACCGATACACTTCGCACCCTGGCCCCACTTGAGTTCCATCGTCTCGACGCCGAGCTTCTCGATGCAGTACTCGGCGACGCCCAGGCGGGTGTCCTCGACGTTCATCTGCACGAGGATGTCGCCGTAGCCCTCTTCGCGGTAGCGGCGGTACGCCTCGACGCGGCGCTTCATGTCCGGCGCGTTGACGACCTTGCCGTTCGCGTCGCGCTCGAGCGCGGGATCGATGCCGCAGACGTTCTCGCCGCACACGATCGATACCCCGGAGATCGCGGCGCCGATGGCGAAGCTATCCCAGTGCTTCCTTGCGATCTCCGTCGAACCGAGCGCGCCGGTGAAGATCGGCACGCGCATCTTGACCTTGTTCTCGTAGCCGAATTCCGTCTCGGTATCGACCATCGGGAAGAGCGTGTTGTCCGGGTTTCCCTCGACGCCCTCGGGGAGACCCTTGGCTCCAAGCGCGTAGCCCATGATGTTCAGGTGCGAGTAATCGATGGGGTAGTCTTTGTCTCCACCGGCTGTGACCTCGCCGAACGGTCCCGGATAGATGACCTCACGGCCGCGGAACGAGGACTTGAAGACCTCGCAGTTGCCGCGGCAGCCGTCCGTACATCGCGTGCACAGACCTGAGCCGGGTACGACATCCTTCGACCGGTTGGATGTCTGGGTGGCATCGTTGCCATTCGGGCGTTGCAAGTTCATTCGAGAACACTCCCTCTCCCCTTAGTGCCGTTGCATGCACTAATGTAGTGACGCACGAGACATTATCGAAATGTATTAGATATGCGCCCGAAACAAAAGGGGGACGCCGGGTTATGCCAAAAGAGCTGCGGGACGGAGCCGTCGAGGCGATCAAGGACCAGGACATCGAGTTCATCCACCTTTGGTTCACTGACGTGCTGGGCTTCCTCAAGACCTTCGTGATCACGATCGACGAAATCGAGACGGCGATGTCCGAAGGAATGGGCTTCGACGGGTCGTCCATCCAGGGGTTCGCCCGCATCCAGGAGAGCGACATGATCGCCCTGCCGGACCCCTCGACTCTCCAGATCCTCCCGTGGCGTCAGGACGGACAGCTCGTGGCGACCATGTTCTGTGACATCGTCAGACCTGACGGCACTCCCTACGGAGGCGATCCCCGTCAGGTGCTCAAGCGCGCACTCAAGAAGGCTGCCGACCTCGGCTACACATTCAACGTGGGCCCTGAGCTGGAATACTACTACTTCAAGGACGATGTGAACTGTGAGCTGCTGGACCGCGGCGGATACTTCGACATGACCACACGAGACCTCGCTGTCGATCTGCGGAAGCAAACGGTGCGAACGCTCAAGAACTTCGGTATCCCGGTCGAGTACAGCCATCACGAAGTCGGCCCCAGCCAGCATGAGATCGATCTTCGCTACGCCGAGGCACTCAAGATGGCGGACAGTGTGATGACCTACCGTCTCGTGGTGAAAGAGGTCGCGCAGCTCAACGACTTGTACGCCACATTCATGCCGAAACCGATGTACGGCGAGGCCGGCAGCGGTATGCACGTTCACCAGTCGTTGTTCAAGGAAGGAAGGAACGCCTTCTTCGACCCGGCGGACGATCACCATCTGTCGGAGGTCGCAAAGGGCTACATCGCAGGGCTGCTACACCACGCACCGGCGATCAGTGCGATCACCAACCAGTGGGTCAACTCCTACAAGCGGCTCGTCTCCGGATACGAAGCGCCGGTGTACATCTGCTGGGCGCATCGCAACCGGTCCGCGCTCATCCGCGTGCCCATGTACAAGCCCGGCAAGGAAGCCGCCACCCGTGTTGAGCTCCGCAGCCCCGACCCCGCCTGCAACCCCTACCTCGCGTTTGCGGTCATGCTCGCGGCAGGTCTCGATGGTATCGAGAAGGGCTACGAGCTGCCGCCTGACGTTGTGGATGACGTCTACGAGATGACTACCGAAGAGCGCGCGGCGTGCGGCATAGGTCAGCTTCCCGAGGACCTGCACGACGCGATTACGGCGATGGAGGCCAGCGACCTTATGCGCGACACACTCGGCGGACAGGTCTTCGAGTGGTTCATCCGCAACAAGCGGCGCGAGTGGGATGACTACAAGTCGCGCGTCACCCCATGGGAGCTCGAAGGCTATTTGCCGCTGCTCTAGCCGAGGCGCAGTTCGCCTCAGGCTTCCGCCGAAGGCGCGGTGCTCACGTCGAGCGCCTCGTTGAGGCTACCCGTGCGGTAGCCCTCGAGGTCCTGCGCGACGAAGGTGAAACCCGCGGCCTTCATGGCCCAGCCCACGCTGTCTCGCATCTCCCAGACGGACTGCATCTCAACGGGGTCGACCTCAAGGCGGGCGACATCGCCGTGCGCTCGCACGCGGAACTGGCGCAGACCGAGGTTGCGAAGTGAATCTTCGGCAGCAGCTACGCGAGCGAGTCTCTCCTCGGTGATGGGTTCGCCATATGGGAACCGGGACGCAAGACACGCCATCGACGGGCGGTCCCAGTTCGGCAGACCGAGCATGGCTGCGACGTCGCGGATGTCTTGTTTCGTGAAGCCCGCGTCCCTGAGTGGGCTGACGACGCCGATTTCCTGTGCGGCGCGCGCGCCGGGCCGGTGATCAGCCAGGTCATCCATGTTGCTGCCGTCGGCCACGTGGCGGAGCCCGCGAGCGTCGGCAATCGTGCGCATGAGTCCGAAGAGTTCGGCCTTGCAGTGATAGCAGCGGTCCGGCCCGTTGGCGCGGAACTGCGAATCGATGAGTTCGTGGGTCTCGACCTCGAGAAGCCTCAGGCCGAGCTCTTTCGCGAGCGCACGAGCGTGCACGACTTCGCTTTCGGGATACGTGTCCGAGATCGCCAGCGCAGCGTGGCAGCGACTTCCTAGAACGGAAAGGGCGCTGACGGCAAGTAGCGTGGAGTCCACGCCGCCGCTGTACGCAACGAGCACGCTCTCCAGGTCCGCAACGCGCTCGAGAAGCGCTTCGTACTTCTCCTCAGAACCCAAATCCCTAGCCCCTCTGACCGCCCACGCGAGAAGTTCAGTATACTCCGGCAACAGGGGGCGTACCGAAAGCACTAACGGTATCTGGGGCGCAGCTACGAGGAGCGATCGCAACACATCGGGAGGGAATCATGGCCGAAGAAACACCAGGGAAGGGCTTCGAGCATCTGGCAGGCGAAGGGCTTGTCATCCAACCGCCCGCGGAGTTGGCCGCGAACGCGCAGATACCCGACATGGCGTCCTACCAGGCGATGTACGCGCGTTCGATCGAGGATCCGGACGGGTTCTGGGCTGAGATGGCGACGGAGCACCTGGATTGGATGACCCCCTTCGATTCGGTTCGCTCAGGCGGGTTCGGCGAACTCGACTACACGTGGTTCGATGGCGGCAAACTGAACGTCTCCGTGAACTGCATCGATCGCCACCTCACCACGTGGCGGCGCAACAAGGCGGCGCTGATCTGGGAGGGTGACGACGGAACGACCCGGACATTCACCTACCAACACCTTCATCATGAGGTGTGCAAGTTCGCCAACGTTCTACACAAGAAGGGCGTGTGCAAGGGCGATCGCGTCGCCCTCTACATGCCGATGATCCCCGAGCTTCCCATCGCGATGCTTGCGTGCGCGCGCATCGGAGCGATCCATTCAGTCGTCTTCGGTGGGTTCTCGTCTTCGGCACTCAAGGGACGAATCCAGGACTGCGGCGCGAAGCTGCTCATCACCGCCGACGAAGGCATTCGCGGTGGCCGAAAGGTTCCGCTCAAGGTCGCCGCGGACGAGGCGCTCTTCGAGTGTCCGAGCGTGGAAGCGTGCATCGTGGTCAAGCGCGGCGCCGGCGACGTCGACATGGAGCCGGGTCGCGACACGTGGTGGCACCACGAGATCACCGCTCCCGAAGTGCGAAAGCCGAGTCCCCCGGAAGCCGTGGACTCGGAAGATCCTCTGTTCATCCTGTACACGTCGGGCTCAACGGGCAAGCCGAAGGGCGTCTTGCACACGACAGCCGGGTATCTGCTGTATTCGGCACTGACCTTCAAGACGGTGTTCGACTACAACGATGAGGATGTCTTCTGGTGCACGGCCGACATCGGCTGGATCACCGGTCACTCCTACATCGTCTACGGGCCGCTGGCGGCGGGGGCGACGACACTCATGTTCGAGGGCGTGCCGACCTACCCCGACCCGGGCCGCTTCTGGTATGTGGTGGAGAAGTTCGGTGTCAACACCTTCTATACGGCTCCGACCGCCATACGGGCGCTCATGCGCTACGGAGACGGGTGGCCCGACCGCTACGACCTTTCGAGCCTGAGAATCCTGGGTACCGTCGGCGAGCCGATCAACCCCGAGGTCTGGAGCTGGTACCACCGGGTGATCGGCAAGGACAAGGTTCCGATCGTCGACACGTACTGGCAGACGGAGACGGGTGGATTCCTCATCACGCCGTTCCCGGGGGCGATCCCCTTGAAGCCGGGTTCGGCGACGGTGCCGTTCTTCGGCATAGAACCGAAGGTGCTGCGCGAGGACGGCAGCGAGGCGGATGCGGACGAGGGTGGCTACCTGGTGGTCGAGCGTCCGTGGCCGGGCATGCTGCGCGGTACGTGGGGCGATCCGGACCGTGCGCGCATGCGCGAGGTGTATTTCGAGCGGTTCCCCGGGCAGTACTTCACCGGTGACGGGGCGCGCAAGGATGCGGACGGCTACTACTGGCTCCTCGGACGAGTGGACGACGTGATCAACGTGAGCGGGCATCGGCTCGGCACCGCGGAGATCGAGAGCGCGCTCGTGTCGCACGACGCGGTCAGCGAGGCGGCTGTTGTCGGCTTCCCGCACCCAGTCAAGGGCGAAGGCATCCATGCGTTCGTCATCCTGCGCGAGGGCGAGTTCGGGAGCGAGGACCTCGCGTCGATCCTTGCCGGGCACGTGCGGAAGGTCATCGGCCCCATCGCCAAGCCGGACCACATCCAGTTCGCACGCGATCTGCCGAAGACCCGCTCGGGCAAGATCATGCGGCGCATCCTGCGCAAGATGGCTGCGGGTGAGACGGAGATGGACGCTTTCGGCGACATCTCGACTCTGGCGGATCCCAAGGTCGTCAAAGAGCTGCTGTCCGGGGGCGACAGATACTAACGCGGGAGGAGGTCGGGAGCGACATGAAGCGCGAGGAGATAGTCGCACGACTGCTGGGCGCACGCGGCGCGTTCGACGCGAGGGTCGCCCTTCTTCCGAACGACCGGTTCGACGTCGCACCACCCGGGAGGGATCATTCGCCGAAGGAGATCGTTGCACACGTGAACGCGTACGAGCGCCTTATCACGGATCGGCTCAGGGCAGCTCGAAGCGGCGAAACGACAGCGTTCGATCGCGACCGCGTGGGCTGGGAGGAGTTCAACGAGCGCGTCTGGGCCGAAGTGCGCGACAGGGACCCCAGCGACGTCCGGGAGGCATCGGCGACCGTGTTCGCCGAATTGATCGCGGAGATCGAGTTGCTCACCGATGCCGAGTTGGAGAGCCCCGTCGGCATCACAGCTCGGATCGATCCCGCGTGGCTCAAAGACAGAACGCTCACGGAGCTCATCGAGATCGACGCGCTCGATCACTATCCGATGCACTTCGGAGTACTGGATGCCGCCAAGGACTAGCCGGTGTGCTCGAACGCCCGCGGAGAACCCCTACGCCGGGGGGTCCCAGAACACATCGCCGGTGCCGTAGACCGTATTCGCGTAGCGCGCTGCAGCGAACAACAGGTCGCTCAGGCGGTTGACGAACTGCATGACGAGCGGGTCGACCGGCTTGAGCTTCGAGAGTTGGACGAGCTGGCGCTCCGCTCGACGCACCACGGTGCGTGCGACGTGAAGCCGTGCGGCCTCTTCGCAGCCGGTAGGGAGAACGAATTGGCCGATCTCGCCGGCGGACTCGAGCAGTTCATCGATGGAGCGCTCGAGCCGCTGGACGTCCTCCGTAGTGATGACGGGCGTCGTTGCGGTCGTGGATTCCTCGGGCGTTGCGACCCTGCTGGCGCAGTTCATGAGACGCTGCTGCACGAACTCGAGGATCCGGTCGAGCAGGGCCTCCTCGTCCACCATCACCTGGAGCGACGCACGCACGAGCCCGATTGCTGCGTTGGCCTCGTCGATTGTGCCGTACGCCTCCACGCGCAAGCTGTCCTTCGGCACGCGCGTTCCGTCGGCGAGCGAGGTCTCTCCCTCGTCACCGCCACGTGTGTATATCGGACCGCTCATGCGCCCCTCCAACTGTCGATGGCATGCTTCTGCCGAGGATGATACCCGAGCGTGTGTCAGCTCAGGGCTCTGAGCCGCATCTGCAACTGACCCAGCACGCCCGCTTCCTGCGGCGCCTGGCCGGCGTCGTCGGTGAGGCGGAAGACGTCTTCGGCAACTCCATCGCGCGTGATGACGGTGGCCGAAGAGATGTTGAGCCCGGACTCGGTGATGGCCCGCGCGATGTCGTACAGCAGGCCGACGCGGTCCGATGCGCGTACCCGCAGGACGGCGGCGAACGGGTCGTCGGCGGAGAGAAGCGTTTCGGGCGGACGGCGGTTGCGGGACCCGGAGTAGTGACGCGCACGTTCTGCCAGTCTCACGCCGATCGCGAGACGGTCCTTGAGCGCGAGGCCGAGTAGCCGCTCGAAGCGGATCCATGCGTCGTGGTCGACGGGCGCGAGCGTTGCGGAACGAACCGTGAACGTGTCGAGAGCGATCTCTCTCGTGCCGCTCCCGGCCTCGGTACCCAGGATGTCGAGTCCCGAGAGAGCAAACACCCCCGCAAGTGTCGCGAAGAGCCCGGGACGGTCG
>JAENZW010000074.1:0-433 GCA_016841065.1 Actinomycetota bacterium | reverse complement strand
GAGCGACCGCGGAGCACCTGCGCAGGGAGGTCGCGGTGGCGGAGGAGCTCTTCGGCAGAACGCGTAGCGAGGAAGCGCAGCGGGACGGCGTCGAGGAGGGGAACCCGCTCATCGTCGGGAGCAAGCGCCTCGGCGACGTGCGCCCGGATCCGGTCCGCGTGCTCGACGAGACCTGCGCCGTCCACGTCGGACGACAGCGCCGAATCGAGACGTGCAACGAGCTTGCCGATGAGCGCGGCGTGCCACTGGGACCACGCGCCGGGACCGGTCGCGATGCTGTCTGCGGCCGTGAGGACGTGGAGCGGCGCGACGAGGGCGCGATCGCCGATGGCCTGCGCCACCTTCAGCACGGTGTCCTCGTCGTTGAGGTCGGCGTGCCCGGCAGTCTGCGCGAGGAGCAGGTGATGGCGCACGAGCGCCGCAACGTCATCCG
>JAENZW010000073.1:1802-9214 GCA_016841065.1 Actinomycetota bacterium | reverse complement strand
ACTCGGAGCCCCGCAGGGAGGCGAGTACGTGCTCGATGAGGCTCATGTGGCGGCGACACCCTCCGGCAGCGGCGAATCGGAAACGAACAGCACGAAAGCCCCGCACCGGCGACCGGGCGGGGATGCCTTCGGAGAGTAGCGCCGGGCCGAAGCGCGGTCAAACAAGTCGCCCGAGCGGTTGCTCGCTTCTACGCGTGGCCGACGAAGACCTCAAGCGCGAAGAACGCCATACCGGCGATCGTGAACAGCGCCGTCAGTACGAGTGTGATCCACAGCAGCAACGAGCGTTCGTGCTGCGTGCGAACCGCGTTCAGTCCGGCGACCACCGCGACGATCGACGCTGCCATCGGCATGAAGAAGCTGCTGCCCGGAACGGGAAGGTGCACGTACCCGCTGACGCCGAATGCCCAGACGACCGCGAAGACACCGGACCCGACCGAAAGCCATCCTGCACGACTGCGCGGCAAAGACATCACCGCTTGCACTCCCTGCGGTGTCATCGGAGCCGACGTCGTGGAACCGGCCGACATAGTCATCACCCCCCCACCTCGTTCTTGCCGCAAAATGAATTATTCCCGCAGGATGGGGCCTGCGGCGACCGTTCACGGAAACGCTCCCGGCCGATCGACAGCGATTTCCGACGCTGAGGGTCAGGTGGGCACGCCGCCGCTAGCCGATAAGCCTCAGGAAATGGTCGACCACCGAGGGGTCGAACTGCGCACCAGCCTCAGCACGGATGTGTTCGACTGCGGCATCATGCGTCCACGCGGCCCGATATGGACGATCCGAGGTCAGCGCCTCATAGACGTCGACGACAGCAAACACCCGCGCCGAGAGCGGGATGTCTTCCCCGGCGAGTCCGCGAGGATATCCCCCACCGTCCCAGCGCTCGTGATGACAGTACGGGATATCGAGTGCCGGCACGAGGAAATCGATGCGCTCCAGCATCTCCCTGGCCTTGCCGGGGTGTTCGCGCATTATCGACCACTCATCCTCTGTCAGAGGACCGGGCTCGTTGAGAATGGAGTCCGGAACCACCATCTTGCCGATGTCGTGCAGCAGCGCCCCCCTGCGCACGTGGGCGATCTCCTCATGAGGAATCCCCATCCGCATGGCGAGATCGAGGGTCATCTCGACAGCCCGTCGCGTGTGGCTGCCCGTGCCGGCGTCGCGCATTTCGAGTGTTGTCGACCAGCCTTCGAGAGTCGCATCGTATGCACGCCTGAGCTCCTCGTTCGCATCACGCACTGAATCGAAAAGCTGAGAGTTGACCACAGCAAGCGATACCTGGCTCGACAACGTCTTGCACAGATCGACATCAGGGCCTTCAAACACGTGCACGTCCTCCGTGGTACCGAGAATCATCGTACCGACAGCCCTGTGGTCCCCCACGAGCGGCACGTACAGCAGCGATTTCAGGCCCCTGGCTTCCACAACGCCGCGCTCCGCCTCGGTCATATCCATGTCGGACGTGTCGGGGACGAACACAGGGTCGCCGGTGTCCATGCATGCACCGATGTGCGGGTGATCCAGAAGCGGCGCATAGCGAAACTGCCGAGGAAAGTCGGCCGGGAGAGGCGGTGTGGTCGCACCGAGACACAGCATGTCCCCTTCGAGTACGTAGACGGCCCCCGTGTCCAACCCAAGGACCTCCACCGCGCCATCGACAGCAACCTGCAGTACACGGGGAAGCTCGAGCGACTCCGTCAGCGCGCTGCTCACCCTGAGTAGCGTCGCAAGCTGAGCGGATGGAATGCTCCGCTGCATCACTTCTGTGGACGGAAGAGAGTTGCTGCGCATGCAAGAATCCCTCGTGGCGGCGGACACCGGGGGTCTGGGCTCGGCCAAGCCCCTGGTTCATTCTACATTCGAATGTCGCTGGACGCAGCCATGCGAATCTGTCGCCTCCGAGACCGCGTCGCCTTGTCAGTGCTCCGAAGAGCCTAGTGCGCCGGGCCCAGAAACTCACCGAGGATGAAGAAGATCGCGAAGAGGCCCGGCAACATGATCAGCATCACGAGCCATGAACGCTCCCGCTGCCGGATCATGGCGACTGCGCCAAGGATCCCGGCAATCACCCCGCACGCCATCATGCCGATGCCGAAGAATGGCAGGATGGTCTGCCTCCACTCCGCGTCGCTGCCCGAAGTAGGCATGAACACCAGCGTGTTGATGAGGAACAGAACCACGAACACCGCCCCGAAGATCACCGCCAGCCGCCCGAGCTTCGTCGATGGCATCGAGCGGAGCCCGCCCTCCGTGACCTCAGGTTTGATTGCATGCGAATTCGACATTGCACACACCCCTATCCAGCTCCCCCACCGGAGCTCAAAGGGACGCACATCCAGAGAAATCGCGCGTCCGCTACTCATAAGCGTACGCCCGTAGACTCACCGCAACCACGTGGTTTCGGTGGGCGGCATTCCCGCTGCTAGATAAAGGTGTATGCACCGCTACACGTTGAAGCGGATGTGCATGATATCGCCGTCCTGCACGACGTAGTCCTTGCCCTCCACCTGGAGCCGACCCGCGTCCTTGACCGCAGACTCCGAGCCGTACTCCGTGAACACGGCGTACGGGATGACCTCGGCGCGGATGAAGCCCCGCTCGAGATCCGAGTGGATTCGCCCGGCGGCCTCACGAGCATGCATCCCGCGATGGATCGTCCACGCGCGCACCTCGTCCGGCCCCACGGTGAAGAACGAGATGAGGTCCAGCAGCCCGTACGCGCTGCGGATGAACCGCTTCAATGCGGACTCGGTCAGTCCCATGTCATCGAGGAACGCCGCCTGGTCCTCGGCGTCCAGCGCCGCGATGTCCGCTTCGACGCTGGCGGAAAGCACGAGGTCCGCCGCCTGCAGCTCGCCAATCCGGCCCGCGAGATCATCGGGCATCGGTTCGGCGGCACGCTCCTCGCCGCGGTTGAGCGCCACCAGCAGCGGGAGGTCGGTCAGGAAGTCATAGCCCTTGAGGGGCGTACGGTCCAGTTCGATATCTGACAGGCAGCGGAGAGGGCGCTCGGACTCCAGGGTGTCCCTCATCTTCTCGAAGACCGCCATCTCCTGCTTCGAGGCGTTCTCCCGTTTCCCGCGGTCGAGCCGCCGCTCGATTATCTCGAGGTCGGCCAGCACGCACTCCATGTGGAACGCCTCGAGATCGCGAAGTGGGTCGGCGTCACCTTCGAGTGCGGGGTTGGCGAAGTCGCGCAGCACGAGGCACAGCGCGTCCTGCTCTCGGATCTGCTGCAGCGCGCGCGTCGACAAGCCCTTCTTGTCCGCACCGTGCTCGCCCGGGACATCGCAGAAGACCATCTCTGCGAACGTCGTCTTCTTCGGCGAGAAGATGGCCGAAAGGGCGTCGATGCGCTCGTCAGGCACCCGCACGGTTCCGAGCCGAAGCTCACCGCCGTAGCCCACCGGCACGTCGAGCCCCGTCAGCGTGTTGAAGACAGTCGTCTTCCCTGAGCCGGCGAAGCCGACCAGCCCGATCTTCATCTAGACCTCCGACACTGCGCCGTCACGCCTATTCCGACCGGCTTGTGATGAGGATGAGGTGATAGCCGAACTGTGTCTTGACCGGGCCGTGTACGACACCGACCTCGTCGCGAAATACGACCTCGTCGAACTCGCGCACCATCATGCCAGGCGAGAACTCGCCAAGCGTTCCGCCCGAGCGGCCCGACGGACACGTTGAGTTTGTCTTGGCGATCTCCGCGAAGTCCGCGCCGTTCTCGATCTGCTGCTTCAGGTTCAGGCACTGTTCCTCGGTGCCAACGAGGATGTGGCTCGCTGTTGCCTTGCTCATGTCGTATCTCCGTTCTTTCGCGTCTGTACGCTTGCAGAGTAGCGCATGTGCGCCGAAGAGGCCGAGAGAGGACGGCATCTGTGCCCACACGCGGAAGCGGCGGCACCCTCAGGCACCGCCGCTCGTAACGCACGATCTGCTTCGCCGCTAGTTCACAGACAGCAGCTCCACGTCGAAGACAAGCGTCGCGTTCCCGGGGATGACGGGCGGGTAGCCCTGGACACCGTAGCCCATGTCCGACGGGATCGTGAGCTTGCGCTTGCCGCCGACCTTCATACCTGCGACACCCACATCCCATCCTTCGATGACCCGGCCCTGACCGAGAACGAACTCGAACGGCTGGCCATAGTCGACCGACGAGTCAAACTTGGTGCCGTCGGTGAGCCACCCGGTGTAGTGGACGGAGACCGTGTCTCCTGCCTTGGCCTCAACGCCGGTGCCGACGGTGAGATCCTCGATCACGAGTTCGGTGACGTCCGCGCTGGTCTCCTCAGACGGGGCGACCGTGGAGGTGTCGTCGGCAGCGGGAATCTCCTGCTGCGTGGATTCGGCGGGCTTGTTCTCGGATGAATCATCGGCCTTCGTTGAGCACCTTGCCGCGAAGAAGACGAGCGCGGCGAGCATGAGCCCAACAATCAGCCAGATGTATGGACGCTTGAACACGTCTACCTCCTAGAAACGAACGGGAACTGCAAACACCGATTCTGGGACGTGAGGAGGCAGGTGGCAATGCTTTCGGTGTGTGCTTTCTGCGAAGACTCTGAGGTGGGCGGACGGGTGACGGCACGGTTGCGAATCGCGCGGTTGTCGGCATACTCGGCATCCTGAGTGCGGTCTTCGCGGCTGACGCTATGGCGACGGCGAGCGCAGACTCCTAGCCCTCAGCGAGGAGCCGTGCGATACGACTCGTAGTCATCTCTTGCGTTCGCCCAGTCGAGGTAGGCGTTCAGTTGCTCGTTTTCGGCTGAGCTGGATTCGATGAAGGCCGTCAGTGTGGCCAGGCGCTCGACGAACCACTTGAACCCGACCTTGCCCTCGAGATTGAGGCGCATCGCTTCGATGAATGCCAGCGCTTCATCCTTCGTGAACTCAGACATCGACATCAGCCCCGAATCTCTCGACGTGGGTACAGCGCCCGCATCCGATTGTCCCGCACCTGACGGCAGAGAACGCGCCGGGCTAGCTTACCGCGGTCCCGCAGTCCGGGCAGAAGCTCCCACCCTGCGGCACGACCTGACCGCAACCCGGGCACACCGTACCTGCGGAGGCAGACCACGCGGGCGCCGGAGCGACCATAGCCCTCGCACCGGCCCCGAGCATCGCCTGCCTGCGCATCAGGAGCGCCAGGTTAGTGGCCAGCGTCAGGCCTAGCGAGAAGTACAACGTCGAGAACCCCCAGGCCACATACTCACGGCGCGCGAAAAGGGCAAGGAGTTGCGTTATGCCGAATGTGGCCGCCCACGCTACGAGATACCAGCCGTTGCGCTTGCCGAAGACCTGTCCCCAACTCAGCTCAAGCCGCGTCGTGCGGCTCGCCAGCAAGCCCGCCGCCGCACCGGCAACGAACAGCAGCTGAGACGCCGTTTTCGGCGGTTCCAGGTCCATGAAGTAGCCGTAGGCGAGAAGCATCGCGACGGGGATCCCCATCTGAATCAGCAGGCCCTTGGGTTGGATGGGCTGGTACTTCTTCAGACCCCTGACCATCAGGATGACCGAGAAGACGAGGAGCGGAATGCTCAGGAATCCCACGATCTTGAGCAGCACATCGACGACGTTCCAGAAGGTATCCACTAGGTCATCCTCGCCCCACAGGAGACACAGAACGTCGCACCTTTGAGCATGCGCATCCCACACGCCCTGCAGAAGGTTGCGGGAGCTGGCGCTGGCGGAAAGGCCTGCGGCTCAGGCAACGGCGGCCGCGATGCTTCGAGACTGTCGGCCCAGGCGAGCATCGCGCGGCCGTCTTCGGACGCGGGGTCGCGCTCGAGCAGCTGCTCCGCTGCCCACCTGACGCGCAAGGGCTCGCCGATGCGACCCGATGCCTCAGCAAAATCCATGAGAGCCGCCGGGTCGCCTGGGGCGAAATGCAGAGCCTCATTGAACTGGCGGGTCGCGGCATCCATCTCACCGACCGCGAACAGCGCCCTGCCGGAGTAGAGTCTGGCATCGTAGGAGTCTCCGACGTCCAGCGCCCTGTCGAACAGCTCGATCCCTTTTGCGTACTGACCACGACGGCAGTACGCGCGCGCGACCTCGACGAGGAACTCGTGCTCGCTCGCAAGCGAGTCCAGCTTGTCGTGCCAGAATCGCGCGGCCTCGTGCTCGGGATCCAGCTGGTGGGCTCTTGCCGCCGCACCCCTCGCAGCGGCGACATCGAGAGAGAGGAACGCTGCAACAGCCAGGTCAGTCTCAGCCTCGGCACCATCGCCTTCGAGTTCGATTCTTCGGGTAGCAGCCCGCGAGGCCGTCTGACCGTCGCCTGCGGCGAGCGCAACGGCCGTGGCCGCACGCCAGGTATCCGGGTCTTCCGGCGCCACGCCGATGGCGACATCCAGGTAGCTGTACGCATCGTCGAAGCTGCCGATCTCGACGAACGCAGCGGCCGAGCCGAGGAGACTCTCCGTGGACTCCGGGTCCACGCCAAGAGCGGCATCGAAGGCCTTGAGGCTGCCCTCTATGTCTCCCTGGGACAGCAACGACTCGCCTATCTCGACGAGCGTGGCCAGATCCTCTGTCCTGTTCGGCGCCATCGTCCTCCTAGAACCTCTTGACGGCCTTCACGTTGAAGAATGTGTCACGCTGTGTGACTCCGAAAGCGTCTTCGTACTGCTCGGCGCCCACGTCCACCTGGAACCTGCCGATGGGAGTGTTGACCGGCTGACTGCGCATCAGCCCGATGCGCTGGTCTTCGCCGAACTTCACGGCCGTGACACCATCGCCTCCGTGCGTCTTCCAGCCGTAGGTCAGCGAGCCCTCGCCTCCCTCGTACTGCACGGCCCTTGGACCCACCTGAACCCAGTAGTCTTCGCCCTGCTTGCCTACGTTGAAGTTGTTGAACGTTATCTCGCCGCCGTGATCCTCTGGTCGATAGACGAACTCTCGCATCAGGTCGGTTCCGGATGAGCGATCCCGGTTGACCGTGAGCTTGTACTCATCCGGGTTGAACTGCAGGTCGAACTTGTTGTCGCCCTGGGACGCGCTGAACCCACCGGTGTGGGTACCCGAGTCGTAGCCCGCGCTCGTGGAGCGTAGCCCTGTCTCACCCCGACTGCGCGTGATGTCGAGCTGGGTCTTGTCGCCGGTATGACTGACGCTGGTGGCGTTTCGCCCCTCTTCGAACGAGACACCTCCGTCGCCGGTCTTGGAGCTGTAGTAGCCACTCCGCTTGACCGTCTCCCCGTCGGGACGCTGGCTGTTGACCTCCAGTTCGGCCTTTCTGTCCGTGCCGTCCCACGACGCACGCGTCAGGTTCTGGCCTTCTTCGGCCTTGACCCCGGCCGAATGGTCGTTGGCGTCGTAGTTGAGGTTGGTGTTGCGCGTGCCGTCACCGCGATCGCGGGTGATGTCCAGGTTGTAGCCGCCCTTGCCGTCCGACGCACCCTTCGTGA
>JAENZW010000073.1:0-1792 GCA_016841065.1 Actinomycetota bacterium | reverse complement strand
TCGCGGGTGATGTCCAGGTTGTAGCCGCCCTTGCCGTCCGACGCACCCTTCGTGACGTTGTCGCCCTGCTCGGCGCTGAAGCCGCCGGCCCCGTCGTTGACGTTGTAATCGAGTTTGGTGTTGCGCGTGCCATCGCCTCGGTCGCGGGTGATGTCCAGGTTGTAGCCGCCCTTGCCGTCCGACGCACCCTTCGTGACGTTGTCGCCCTGCTGGGCGCTGAAGCCGCTGCTTCCATCCTTGTTGTCGTGGAATACCGACGTGTCACGCGAGCCGTCGCCTCGATCGCGTGAGATGTTCAGGTCGGTCCGACCATCATCGAACGTGCCCGAAGTCTTGTTGTCGCCCTGTTGCGACTGGTAGCCGCCCGCGTGGTCCTTGCGGTCGTACGTGACGTCGGTCTTTCGATCGCGGTCACCGCGCGGCGTCGATGAGCTGGCCGAATAGATGCCGTCCTGATGGCCAACCGTGGTCGATCCGATGCGGTGAGTGTCACTGCCCTCTCCGGCCTTGCCGTCCGTGACCCGCACCCAGTTGCCGCCGGGTCCGCGTTCGTACACGTCGTTGCCCTGGGTCCACGTCTCCTTGCCGGTGTTGGGATCCTTGTGAATCTGCCACTGCGGCACATCCGAGGCGGCGGTCTTCTTGGTGTCACCCGAATCCTGCCCGGCGCGAGTCTCAGCAGTCCCCGGCTCGGTCTTGTCGGTGGTCCCTATCTCGCCTATGTCTGCGGGAGAGCCATCCTTCGGCGGAGGCTTCTCAGGGCCACCGGTCGAATCGTCGGTTCGCTGAGTCGTGTCAGAGTCCGGAGCGTCGCCACCGCCTGCAGGGCCTGTCGGCACACCCGATCCCGGCGGAGGAAGTGTGTCGACCCCGGAGCCCCCGGAGACTCTCTCCAGGAGCATCTGGCCCGCGATACCGATGCCCACGACCGCGGCTCCGCCCGCTGCCACATCCTTGACGTCCACGTTGGGCTTCTGGAGCAGGTTCTGCATGGTGTCGTCGAGGGCTACGCCCTCGCCGTTGGTCATCTCCCAGACGTAGTGCTGCAGGGAATTCAGGTCCGTACCTTCTCGCTGCGCATTCTCGAGCAGAATGCGCTGGTCTTCGGGCACGAAGCCCTCGTACGTGAAGCCCGTGCTCGACTGCGGGACCCCCGCATCATGGTCACCGCAGAAAGCCGTCCAGGCCAGGTCCTTGGTCTCGTCGCCGGTGGTCGCGGGGATCTCGACGGTGTGGCCGCCCGTGATCA
Source organism: Actinomycetota bacterium (assembly GCA_016841065.1). Classification (GTDB taxonomy): domain Bacteria; phylum Actinomycetota; class Coriobacteriia; order Anaerosomatales; family JAENZW01; genus JAENZW01. The sequence continues at coordinate 543 of JAENZW010000073.1, read as the reverse complement.
GGGGCTGCACGCTGGAGTCCGAAGGCCTGAAGTACATACCAGGCTTCACATACATGCGAAGAGGTGCGCCGGTTTCGTTCTTGAAGGTGCCGACCATCGAGTCGACGTCGCCGTAGGTGCCGTTGCCACGCAGATCCGTGACGCTGACGCCGGGGACGTTTCCCTCAATGACCTGCTCGAGAGTTATGTCGTAGCTGGCCGCGTGTGTGGGGTTCGGAATGAGGAGCAGCGCGCTCAGCACAGCGAGGCCCAAGGCAAAGGCCCTACGGATGTAGTCAATCCGCCGCACTCGTACCGCCCCCACGTGGTTGCTTCCTTCTACATACCCGCCTACGGCTCCCAGACTGTCCGCCCGGAAGTATCGATGAGCACGATCGTGCCGAACTCGGGAACGACGCCCGCCACGCCGTTCCGAAACTCCCAGGCCTCAGCATACCCCGGCCCTATAACGATGTTCCCCTGGGGATCGATGTAGCCGTAGTCATCCATCATCGTGAGGACGGGCGCGAGCCCGTCGTGGAAGTTGAATCCCATCGCAAACTG
>JAENZW010000072.1 GCA_016841065.1 Actinomycetota bacterium | reverse complement strand
CGCGATCGCGACCAGGCACGCTCCGCTGCGAATCGCGACGGCTCAGCCCCTCGGCAGGTCACGCTTCCCGAGCGAGGGCGCTATCAACACGCCGATGGCGAGGGGGAGCATGAACAGCAGCGCCGAGGCGAGCATGCTGGCGAGGAGCGTCACAGCCAGCGCAAGCGTTGCATACAGCCAGGCACCGTAGTCGGACCCCCGCGCGCGCTGGTCCTTCGAGAGTGTTCGGATTCCTGCGACGAACGCGGTTCCGAGTAGGTACAGGGTGGCGACAAGACCCACCACACCCATCGTCGCACCGACGAGCAGTAGGACGTTGTGCGGGTCGGTGATGATGAGCCCGGTGCCGGAAGCAAGGTCGCTCACCTCGCGAACCGGATACCAGCCGAGGCGGAACGAGTCGGGTCCGACTCCGAAGAACGGATGGCTCTTCGCGATCTTGACGGCGCTGTCCCACAGCGGTAGTCGACCGCCGAGCGCGACGATGGACTTCGGCGAGAAGCGGCTTCCCGTGTCGAGTGCGGTCCCTGAAACGCTGACCGCAACGACGCCAAGGATGACGGCGACGACTGCGAAGGCGACGAGCACGCGCAATGACGTTCGTGGCGACGTCTTCGGCTGCTTGCCCTTGGACGCCTTCCGGGCGGCTCTGAGTTCGCCGATCGCGTAGGCGGCCACTCCGACGCTGAGGCCGATGAGGGGTGCCCGCGTCTGCGCGATGACGAAGGTCCACGACATAAGCAGGAACGCGGCGCCCCATGCCGCCCTGTCCCTCGGCGTTTCGGCGCCGCGCAGGCGGTGGAGCGAGAGGAGGATCGGGACCACGAGAAACGCGGCGTACGTGTCGGCGTTGCCGATCGTGCCGTAGCCGCGTTGAACCACCCACTCCAACGCCTGACCGGTGTAGATGCCCAGTAGATCGAGGTAGAAGAGCTGCTGCAGAAGACCGACGAGAGCAACGGCAACGGCACTCCCGATGACGAAGGTCGTGAGTTGGCGCAGTCGAGCGGAGTCTCGCACCATCTGGGTCGCAAGCAGCGCCACGAGCGCGCACAGTGCCCAGACAACGAATCCGACCCCTTGTTCGATGTCGCCGAAGAGCGCGAGTCGGGGGCCGACTGCAGTCGCCGTGGAGATCGCGGCGGCCACGACGAACACGCCGAGCGGAACCAGTGCGCGGCCCAAATAGACTGCGCGCTCCTGCCCGATCACCAGCGCGAGCGATCCCAGCGAGAGGCCAACCGTCAGGTAGAGCACGATGAGTTTCGCCTGGACGAACACGTTCAGCGTCCACGGCCTTCCGGCAAGCGGGACCACGCCGACAACCACGGGCACGAGAACAACCGCAGCGAGCAGGAATCGCCATGGAGTGTTGGGTGAAAAGCGCACGTAGACCGCTCCGCCCTGAGGGACTATCGAACCGCCGACAATGGTACCATTATTGCTCCTGAACGCGGGGCACGAGGGTGCTCGTAACCGAGGCGTTCTTCTGGCCGGAGGATGTGGATGAAGGGCAAGTTGCTGCTCGTCGCGTACGCTCTATCGGGCGTGGCGGCGCTTGCGTACGAGCTGGCGTGGATGCGAGAGCTCTCCACGATGCTCGGGTCCACGGCCTATGCGTCCGGGACCATGCTTTCGGCGTACATGACAGGGCTCGGGATCGGCGCAATCCTCGGCGTCGCGCTCGCTGCTCGTACCAGGCGCCCGATGCGCATGGCGTCGCATGCGGAGATCGCGGTCGCGCTGCTCTCGGTGTTTGCGTTCCTGGGCATCACGCGTCTTCCTGGCGCCTACTTCGACCTCATGAAGTCTGCGGGCGTCACCTCAGGCGCGCTGCTGCTCGCGCTGCAATTCGGGGTCTCCTTCGTGATCATGGCGCTGCCCACGATCGCGATGGGCACGACGTATCCGCTGCTCATGCGGGCCGTGAACCGGGATAGCGAACTCGGGACGTGGTCCGGCAAGCTGTATGCGGTCAACACGCTGGGCGCCATCGTCGGCGCGTTGCTCGCGAGCTTCGTCCTGCTGCCGGCCGTCGGCGTCAAGGGTTCGCTTGCCATCGCCGCGCTCGTGTCGTTGGGTGCGGCTATCATCTTCTCGGCACTCGCGACGCACGACTCCAGGATTCCCGTCTTCTTCCGATCCGCCGACGCCCTGGCGCTGCTCGTCATCCCCGTCATCCTGCTCGTTCCGGCGCGGAGCGGTTCTCCGCTGGGTCTGGGTCAGGCCTTCTACTACAGGTCTGCCGCCGATTTCAAGCGGACTGCGTCCTCCCGGACGACGATCTTCGAGTCCGAGGGCATCTACTCGCGCGTGGCGGTCGTGGAGAGCGGCGATGGGATGCGAACGCTGCACAACGGTGCGCTCGACGAGGGCACCGACAACGACTTCGATCGCGTTACGACGACGATGCTCGCGATGGTGCCCGCGATGAGCGCCGACGAGTCCGGGACGGCGTTGGTCGTGGGGTTGGGGACAGGGTTCACGTCGCAGACGTACTACAACCTGGGTTTCGACCACGTGACGACGGTGGAGATTAATCCCGACGTCGTGCCCGCGTCCGAGTACTTCATCGGTCCCGTTGCCGAAGACGACCCGCGCTGGGACATTGTCGTGGATGACGCGCGCGCTTACATCCTCACCCACCCGATGAAGTACGACGCGATCACGTCAGAGCCATCGTGGCCCTGGAGCTCCGGGGTGGCGGCGCTGTTCACGCAGGAGTTCATGGAGGCGGCGAAGTCGCGTCTGACAGATGGTGGCGTCTACTGCCAGTGGCTCCCGAACTACATCCTCGAGCAGGACGACGTCGCGATGATGTACAAGACGATGCGGCAGGTCTTCGACCGCGTGGACGTCTGGTCGATCAACTTCCCCGAAGATCAGGATGCGGAACTGCTTCTGATCGGCCACAACAACACATCCGGACCCTCGATGGACGAGGTGAAGGGCCGGCTCGTACAAGAGATGATTCCATTGTCGGTGGAGAACGCGCTGATCGCACCGCAAGCCATCACTCCGTATCCCGGGATCGAAGCCCTGGAGGCCGCCGTGGATGACCCGAGCGTGCCGCTGAACGTCGATGACCATTCCACGCTGGAGTACCGGGTCTTCTGGAACTTCGTCAACCGGGCGCTGGCCCCGGACGGGGAGCAGTAGTGGCGCGAGATCGAGACACGCAGGACATGTCGACGCCTGATGCGCGCGTGCGGGGCAACGGTGCGTTCGCCTTGCTAATCGCGACCGTCTTCTTCGCGGGTATGGCATCGCTGATATATGAGGTCGTGTGGATTCGCCAGCTGGGCCTGTCTTTGGGGTCCACCGCCGTGGCCTTCTCGGTCATGCTCTCGGCATTCCTCGGAGGGCTGGCACTGGGCGGCTGGTACATGGGAGCGCGGTCAGACCGGTCGCCTGCGCCCGCGATGACGCTCGTCCGGGTGGAGGTCGCCGCGGCCGTCCTCGGCGTGCTGTCGATCCCGGCGTTGGCATTTGCAGGACGGGCATACGTGTGGCTTGCGATCACCGTATCCGGCGGACCTGTGGTCTCTCTGCTGCTTCGCTCGGCTGTAGCGCTCCTCGTTATGCTGGCACCGGCGACGCTCTTCGGCATGACGTTTCCGCTGGCGACCGTCGTCGGTGGACGAATCGTGGCAGGTCAGACGGCTGCAGGTGCCGTGGCAGCGGCCAGCTCCTTCGGCTCGGCAGTCGGAGCGCTTCTCGCGGGGCTATGGTTTGAGCCGGCCTACGGGCTGCTCACGTCGGCTGTCATCGGCGCCGGATTCAATCTTGCCGCCGCCGCGCTTGCGTTCGCGATACACACGCGGGAGGACGACCGGAGCGCAGGGGGCGAATCCTCGGCCAGGTAGCCGACAATGACCCGGTCACGCGTGCTAGAATCCTTGTCACCCACGGCCCCGGGAGAGGAGTCCCCGTGAAGTTCCACGGCACGGCGCACAAGTACGGACGCGATGTAGACACCGACGTCATCATTCCCGCTCGCTACCTCAACACGAGCGTGCCCGAGGAGCTCGCGAAGCACTGCATGGAGGACCTCGACGCCGGGTTCGTGGACAAGATCGAGTTCGGAGACATCCTCGTCGCCGAAGAGAACTTCGGCTGCGGATCGAGTCGCGAGCACGCGCCCATCGCCATCAAGGCCGCCGGGATCAGCGTCATCATCGCGAAATCCTTCGCGCGCATCTTCTACCGCAACGCCATCAACACGGGTCTGCCTATCGTTGAAGCGCCCGAGGCGGTCGACGGGATTTCGGACGGCGACGAGGTCGAGGTTGATGCGGACGCGGGCGTGATCGTCAACGTCACGAAGGGAACGACGTTCCGCGCGCAGCCGTTCCCGCCGTTCATCAAGGACATCATCGACAAGGGCGGTCTGATCGAGTCAGTGCGCGACAAGGTGACCCACGACTAGAGTCTAGCGCGGCGCCCTGTCCCGTTCCGCGAACCCGGGCTCGAGACGCTCGATCGTCTCGTGCATGCACGCGCGATCGTTCTCGATCGCGCATCGGATGAGTTCGGCAAGGTCCGTCTCGAAGCCGGATTCCGGGATGTCCACGCGATCGACCCGCAGGATCTTCGCGCGTTCCGTAGGCGACAGCTTCTCGTCGCGCGTGATGAGCTCCTCGTGGAGCTTCTCTCCCGGGCGGAGGCCGATGTAGCTGATATCCGCCGGCACCCCCGAGAGCGCGATCATCTTCTGCGCGAGGTCGACAATGCCAACGGGCTCACCCATGTCGAGCACGAAGACGTCGCCCGCGGTGCCGATCGCCTGCGCCTGCAGTACGAGGCGCGATGCCTCCGGGATCGTCATGAAGTAGCGCGTCACTTCGGGGTCGGTCACGGTGAGCGGCCCGCCGTGACGGAGTTGCTCCTCGAAGATCGGGACCACCGAACCGCGGCTGGCAAGCACGTTTCCGAAGCGTACCGCCACCCCGTTGATCTGCCTTTGGCGGACAGCATCGAGCATCACGCGCTCGGCCAGAGACTTCGTGAGCCCCATGATGTTGACGGGTGAGACGGCCTTGTCGGTCGAAATCAGCACGAAGCGCTCGACGTCGTGTCGATCGCACGCCTCGATCACGCGGAGCGTTCCGAGCACGTTCGTCTTCACGGCCTCGTCGGGCGAAAGCTCCATGAGCGGTACGTGTTTGTATGCCGCGGCGTGGAGTACCACCTCCGGGTGATGCTTGCCGAATACCTCATCGAGCTTGGCGGCGTCCCGGACGTCGCACATGCACATGACCGCCACACCGGAGGCGAAGCGCTCGAGTTCCAGCCACAGTTCGTAGAGCCGGCTCTCATCGATCTCGATCAGCAACAGCCGCTCGGGTCCGAAGCGCATGATCTGCCGACAGATCTCTGCGCCGATGGAACCGGCGGCGCCGGTGACGGCGACGACCTTGCCGGCGAGCGTCTCCCGGACCTGCTCGACGTCGATCGGTGTCGGATCGCGTCCAAGCAGGTCCTCTACGTCCACGCTCCGCAGGTCGCGGATGCTCACAGAGCCTTTTGCGATCACGAGTGCGGGCATGATGCGTGTCTGCACTCCGGCGCCGGCGGCGTCGTTCAGGATTCGTCGGATCTTCTCGCGTGGCGCAGACGGCATTGCCACGACGATCTCTTCGATATTGCGACCGGCGACGACGGAAGCGAGATCCGGCGTACGTCCGAGAACGGGCACGCCACCGAGCGTGCGTCCCTGGAGAGCCGGCTCGTCATCGAGGAACCCTGCGACGCTCAGCCCGAGGTCCGGGCGGTTCTGCATCTCTCGTAGCAGGAGCGACCCCGCGCTTCCGGCGCCGACGATCAGCACTCTTCGGCCATCACCGGGTTTGGCCCAGCGCAGGTAGACAAAGATGCGAGCCGTGAGCCTGGCGGCCGACGACCCCATGAAGACGACGATCGCCTGTATGAACAGAACGCCGACGGGAACCGGGCGCATCGAGTCCGAGAGGGGTGCCATCAGGTCGATGAGAAGAAGCAGCGCGAATCCGATCGCGATTGCGGCAGACAGTCTGAGCAGCGTGTCTACGCCTACGAATCGCAGAACGAGCTTGTACATGCCGAAGACGGCGAACAGCGTTCCGTAGACGAGCGTTGCGGCTCCCGCGAGAGGCAGCATCCAGTCCGCGAATGCGGAAGGGATGGCACCCTCGAAGCGCGCGTAGTACGCAAGGAAGGTCGCCGTGATCACGACCGCGACGTCGAGGAGCACCAGAAGGGTGTTCCAAAGTCGTCCTGTTGCCCGTATGCGGACGAAGAGACCCCTGAGTGTCACCGCGCTGCGACCTCCATGACCTTTCGCACGGCGGAGATGAAGTCGTCGATATCGCCGTCGCCAAGGGTGGGATGCACAAAGAAGGCCAACGTTGTCTCGTCGGCGCGCGACGCATTAGGAAAGCGGATCGCGGGTGCAAGTCCCGCGTCCGCGAACGCCCCCTCGCGGTAGATTTCCGCGCACGTGCCGTACTGACAAGGGACGCCCTCGCTCGCGATCGAGCGCGCGATTCTGTCCCGGTCCCAGCCAGACACCAGCGCCTCCGGGTCGACGAAGGAATACAGTCGGTAGAAGGCGTGCACAACGGCATCGGGCGGGAGCGGTATGCGTAGGCCGCGGAGGTCGGCGGGGCCGTTCGCCAGTCGCAGCGCGTTCCGGCGACGGGCGTCGGGCCACGAGGGCAGCCGCCGGAGTCCGATTCGGCCGATTGCCGAAGCGACTTCGCCGGGCCGCCAGTTGCTGCCGAAGCTGTCCACCAGCCAGCGGAACGATGTGCCGTTCTCGGCCAGGGAAAGGGACATCACCTTCGTGAGCGACTTGCCATGGTCCTTGTACGCCCATGCGCGCTCGTATGCGTCGTCGTCGTCGAGAACGAGCATGCCGCCCTCACCGAGGGGCACGATCTTGTCCTGGCAGAACGAGAATGCTGCCGCGTGACTTCCGAGTCCGCCCACCGGACGGCCCTTGTAGTAGCCGCCATGGGCCTGGGCGCAGTCCTCGATGACGACGAGGTTGTGAGCGTGGGCGAGTTCGAGCAGCGGGTCGATTTCTACCGGCCAGCCGCCGAGGTGCACGGGAATCACGGCGCGCGTCGCGTCGGTTAGCGCGTCGCGCACGCTGGACGCCGTGAGATTGCCGCTGTCGGCGTTGATTTCGGCGACTATCGGTCGTGCGCCGACGGCCACGACGGCGCTCGCGGTGGCGATGAATGTCCTACTCGGCACTATGACGTCGTCCCCGGGTCCGATGTGGAACGCGCGGAGCGCGAGTTCGAGCGCCAGAGTCCCGTTCGCCACCGCAACGGCGTGCGTCCTGCCCGTCGCATCGGCGTATTCGTGCTCGAACGAGCGTCCGTGCTCACCCACCCAGTAGTTGAGCTTGCCGCTGCGGACGACGTCGGCGGCGATCTGCGCCATCTCCTCGTCCGGGGCGGGCCAGGGGGGCAAGGGGGCCGTGCGAACGGGGGTGCCACCGTCGATGGCGAGTCTATTTGACACGCCTAGATCTCCACCTGTCGGATGACGCGCGCCGGGACTCCGACGGAGATGGTGTTCGAGGGCAGGTCGTCGACGATCACAGCGCCGGCACCGACAAGACTCCACGCTCCCACGTTCGAGCCCGGAGCCATGCTCGCTCCTACGCCGATGAGCGAACCTTCGCCCACCCGGCATCCGCCGCAGAGACTCGATCCCGGGCCGATGTGCGCGTGATCTCCGATCTCGCAGTCGTGGTCTATGGTGCAGCGAGTATTGATGATGGCGTTCTCGCCGATGCTCGCGTCGACGTTGACGACCACGCCGGCGGCGACGAAGGTACCGGCGCCGATGGTCACGCTCGGGGATATGACCGCCGAGGGGTGGACGATGCGCGTCGGCTCGAATCCGGCGTCCCGGAACTCGGCGAAGTAGCGCGCACGGGTCGCGTTGTCGCCGATCGCGACGACGAAGGGCTGCGGCTCGAGCTGCGAGGGGTCGGCCAGCACGGGGATACCCAGGAGCTCGGGAGGGTCGCCAGCCTGACCCGCGACGGAGATGTCGCGAAAGCCGGCGACGCGCGCGGCATCGACGACGACCTTCGCGTGTCCTCCTGCGCCTATGACCAGCAGCTTCACGAGTCCTCCTCGGACGTCTCTTCGGCATGCCTCCGCGGTTCGAACGGCGGCATCGTCGCATGGCCTTCCGCGGAGACGCCAGAGCGTCGGAAGACCTGCCCGATCGTCATCGCCAGGATACGCGTGTCGAGCGCGAGCGAGCGGTGGTCAACGTACCAGACGTCCATCGCGAACCGCGCTTCCCACGAGACTGCGTTCCGGCCGTTGACCTGTGCCCACCCGGTGATGCCGGGACGGACCTCGTGACGCCGGGCCTGTTCGCTATTGTATCGCTCGAGGTACTCGGGCAGGAGTGGTCGGGGACCGACGAAGCTCATGTCTCCTCGAAGCACGTTCAACAGGCTCGGTAGTTCGTCGAGGGACGTCGCGCGAATCGCCCGCCCAAGTGGTGTGAGCCTGTCGGCATCGGTGGCTACGTTCTCGATCGCATCCCCGGACGAGGATGCTTCGCGCATCGAGCGGAACTTGTAGATCGTGAAGATCCGGCCGTCCCGGCCGGGACGGGACTGCGCGAACAGCACGGGCGAACCCAGTCGAACGCGCACGAGCAGCGCCACAGCGAGGAGCAGGGGGCTCAGCACCACCAGTAGGACCGAGGCGGCGGCTATGTCGGCGATGCGCTTGATCGCCTCATACACGGGTTTCGAGCGCCTCACGGTACAGCTCCTCGTATGCCTGGACGATGCGATCGAGCGAGAACTCGGCGCGTACGCGGGCGAGCGCGGCAGCTCCTCGTCTGTGTGTCTCCGCGATGTCTCCGGCAGCCTCGTCGATCGCATGTGCGAGCGCGGCCACGTCTGTCTTCGGCACGAGCCATCCGGCCGTCTCGTCGACGGCATCGGCGATGCCGCGGGTGTCGGTGCCGATGACGGGCTTGCCCATGGACATCGCTTCAAGCACAGAGCGAGCGAGTCCCTCACGCTCGGACACGAGCGCGAGCGCGTCGCTCGCGGCGAGCACGGCGGGGACGTCCCGGCGGTATCCCGCCCAGCGAACCCGCTCCGACAGTCCGAGACCGAACACCTTCTCCCGCACCAGCGACTCCAGAGGGCCGGTACCGACCAGCACCAGCCCGACGTCGGGGTTCGTGACCCGCGCAAGGGCCCCC
>JAENZW010000071.1 GCA_016841065.1 Actinomycetota bacterium | reverse complement strand
TTCGGCAGATGTGACGCCGAAGGGGCTCGGACTCGTCATCGTGGATGAGGAGCAGCGCTTCGGCGTCCAGCACAAGGAGCACATGAAGAACCTGCGCGAGCAGGTAGACGTGCTCACTCTCACAGCCACGCCGATCCCGCGCACGCTCCAGATGTCGCTTTCCGGCGTGCGCGACATGAGTGTCATCGACACGCCTCCGCCGAACAGGTTCCCGGTGCAGGTGCACGTCGGCGAGTACGACGCGGACGTCGTATCCGGCGCCATCCGCCGCGAACTGGAACGCGGAGGGCAGGTCTACTTCGTCTCCAACCGGGTGCGGACCATCGAAGAGGCGGTCGCACGCGTGACAGAGGCTGCGCCGGAAGCGCGCATCGGCACCGCACACGGCCAGATGTCCGAGAAGCAGCTCGAGCGCGTCATGGAGTCGTTCGCGGCCAACAAGTACGATGTGTTGGTTTCCACGACGATCGTCGAGAGCGGCATCGACAACCCGCACACGAACACGCTCATCATCGAGGACTCTCAGAGGCTTGGTCTCGCGCAGCTCTACCAGCTCAAAGGTCGCGTCGGGCGCTCACACGTGCGCGCGTTCGCATACTTCCTCTTCCCGCGCGGTACCTCGCTTACCGAGCAGGCAGTCGAGCGCCTCACTGCGATCCGCGATCACGCGGAACTCGGCAGCGGAATCAAGGTGGCCATGCGCGACCTCGAGATCCGCGGAGCCGGGTCCCTACTCGGTGCCGAGCAGCACGGCAACATGAGCGCGGTCGGTTTCGATCTGTACTCGGACATGCTGCGCGAAGCCGTGGCCGAAGCGCGGGGCGAGTCGTTGCCCGAGCCGCTGGACGTGCGCGTGGATCTGCCGATCTCTGCCTTCCTGCCCGAAGAGTACGTCGTGGACGTGGACGAGCGGGTCCGGCTGTATCGTCGGATCGCGAGTGCTCTCACGCCGGAGACGGTCGCGCGGATCACGGATGAGCTTCGCGCGCGGCATGGCGCTCCGCCGGAACCCGCACGCAACCTGCTCGATGTGGCGCGCATCCGTGCGCTCTCCGCCGAGCTAGGTGTCGAAAGCGTCGCCGTCGCACGCAAGCGGCTCACGGTGCGACCTATCGATCTTGACGGGGAGATGCGGGCGAAGCTCGTATCGCAGGGCGCGATCTACCGCGAGCGGGAGCGGGTTCTCACGGTCCCGCTCGCATGGGATGGGCCCGTGGGGCCGGCCGTCATCGAGGTGCTGGCCACCGCGCTCGGCGTTGACGAGTAGCCACCGCGGGCCTCTTCGGCATGCTAGACTCGCAACGGCGATTTCGTGAAGGGATGCAGGATGCACAACGACGAGGGCACGCCGGTCGCCGTAGACGGCGAGGAGCCGAAGAGCACGACCAGCGACGCGCCGGAGGTCGGGGCAGCTGCAACACACGGGCCCGGACTGTCGAGGGGCGTCATGATCGGCGTGATCGTCGCCGTCGTGGTGATCGCGGGCCTGCTTTTCGCGGCCTCGGTCTTCATGTCGCGCGTGCCCGACGTCGCGGGCAAGTCGGTCGCCGATGCGACTGCTGCGCTAGAGCATGTAGGTTTCAAGATCGGCGAGGTCGTCGAAGTCACCGACTACGATGAGGCGAAGTACGCCGCAAACACGGTGGTAGGGACAAGCGGTGGATCCTTCGGCCTCGCGCGTGACGGCGCCACGATCGACCTCAAGGTGGCGTCAGGTGCGGTCCTCGCGGTCGTGAATGGCGAGGAGATCTACGCGATAGCCATCGACAGGCAGATCGCTGCCATGCGAGTCCAGAATGAGACCGCGTTCACCGGTGACAACGGTGCCGAACGTGAGAACGAGTTCAAGAAGCTGCTGCTTTCGGGCATGATCGACGCCACACTCGTGTCACAGGCTGCCGCCGAGGCGGGCGTCGTGGTCGAGGACGCCGAAGTGGACACGCAGGTCGAGCTCATGCGCTCAGCTTTCGACTCGGAGGACAAGTTCCTTGAGTCCATTGGCGGTGCCGGGCTCGATGTTGAAGCGCTCCGGATTCAGCTCTCGGATCAGCTCCTCACGCAGAAGCTCATCGCGACGCTCGATGTGAAGACAGACGTTTCCGACAAGGACGTCGAGACGTTCTATAGAAACAACAAGCAGTTGTTCCCTGATAGGAAACTGGACGAAGTGCGCGAACAAGTGCGGGAGATCGTTCTTCAGCAACGTCGCGCCGACGCATACCAGGCGTACGTAGCCGAGTTGCGTGCGACCGCGGAGATCGAGATCAAGGACCAGGCGCTGACAGGGCCGCTAAACCCGCAGTAGCCGCGTCCGGGACATGAAGCCGATCTCGGGGCCGATGCTATACTGGCCGCGGCTGAGTCGGCTCTTGGAGCAGGGGGTCAGGAGGATTCATGAGAGCACTGCGGACTTGTCTTGCGCTTCTTCTGGGGGGCGTCATGGCCATAGGGGCGACCGCTTGCGGCGCCGATACGGCCGCCAAGGTCAACGGCGAGGTCATCACCAAGGCTCAGTGGGAAGCGCGATTCGACGCCCTGCAGAAGCAGGGCAACTTCGACTTCGGCGGACCTGGCGGAGAAGCGACGATGATCGAGGTCAAGCAGCGGGCGCTTGACGAACTCATCGACGAGGTTCTGGTGGAGCAGGAGGCGTCACGACGTGGCGTCAACGTGTCGAAGACCGACGTCCAGCGCGCGATCGACGGCGCGAAACAGGGCTTCGACAGCGATGAGGCCTTCAACGAGGCGCTCAAGTCAGTGGGCATCAATCCCGACGATCTAGAGGGCTACTTCCGCACTCGTCTCACCGAGGAAGCACTCATCAGCACGCTCGACACGGAGGTCGTGGTGACCGACGGTGAGATCGAGGCGTACTACGTGGCCAACAAGAGGGACATGAGGCAGCCGCGCACGCTCACCGTGGCGCACATTCTGTTCGACGAGAACGATCGCAAGACGGCCGATGAGGTTCTGCGGTTGGTTCTGGACGGAGCCGAGTTCGGCGGCATGTCGCGGCAGTACTCGATGGACCAGTCAACCCGCGACAATGGCGGCGAGATATCATCGCAACTGCCCTTGACGATGGAGGTCCAGGCGGCGGCCGAGTCCCTCGATCCCGGCGAGGTCTACTACAAGGTCGTCAAGGATCCCGTCGGGCTACACATCGTGAAGCTGTTGAACAAGACGGAAGAACGCGAGATGACGCTCGGAGAGGCCACCGAGACGATTCGCCTGAAGCTGTCTCAGGATCGCGGAAAGGACAGCTTCTACACGTTGGTCCAGGATCTCCGTGCCCAGGCGGATATCGAGATCGTCATGCAGGAACTCAAAGTCCCGGGCTCTCAACCGAAGTAGCACAGCCAGGCGGAGTAGAGGGGCGCAACGTGGGGTCGATCGCGATCGTGGGGCTTGAGCACAACTCCGATGAGCCCCTGAGCGAGGCGACAACCGAGCGCCTCAAGCGTGCGACGAGGGTGATTGTTCCTTCGGCCGACGGGACCGTTGCGCGGGCGCTGGCGTCCGCCGGAGTCGAGGTCACGCCTCTGTCGGGTCTGGGCCTCGCACCGGATATGCCGGTTGAGCGGATTATCGAGGGTCTCGTCGGTCTAGCCGAAGATGCCGATGTCGCCTACGTCACGTCGGCGTACCCGTTCCTACAAGAAGGCTTGCTCACCGGGCTGCTCTCTCGCTCCCGCGGATCGGTCGACGTTCTCCCGACTCTGTCGCCGTTGCAGGTGATTCTCATGGCTTTCGATATCGATCTGACGGCGGATCTCGACATCGTCGATGTCGACAGCCTAAGGCCGGGCTTCGAGCAGCGTGACTCGCACCTGATCGTGACCGGCGTGCACAATCCCGTACTTGCGAGACGGGCGGCCGAGCGGCTGAAGGCCGTGTATCCCGCAGATCACACGGTGGTAGTGGCGGAAGCACTGGCCGAGGGCGGATTCGCTCTTGCGATGCACTCCGTGGGCGACATAGCAGACGCACAAGTAGGCATGGATGCCGCTGTGTACGTGGCGCCATCACGCATCCGCCCCCCTGCGGGTTTCGACGAGTTCGTGAGGCTCATCGCCGTGCTGCGCGGACCTGAAGGGTGTCCCTGGGATCGCGCGCAGGACCATATGTCTCTTCGGCGACACATGCTCGAAGAGGCCTACGAGGCGGTGGCGGCGATCGAGGAGGGCGACGATCTCGAGCTTGTCGACGAGCTCGGCGACGTGCTGCTGCAGGTCGTGCTCCATGCGCAGGTGGCGGCGGATGATGAGCGCTTCACGATCGACGATGTCATCGCACGCATCTCCGCGAAGATCAGGCGGCGGCACCCGCACGTGTTCGCCGATGCGGTCGCCGAGACGCCGCAGGACGTCCACGAGCGCTGGGACGCCATCAAGCGCGAAGAGAAGTCTCGCCAAGGCCTGCTGGATGGCATTCCGCACGCGCTGCCCGCGCTCGTGCGGGCGCAGAAGATATCGCGTCGCGTCGTCGGCGTGGGATTCGAGTGGGAGACCCTCGACGACATCTGGGAGAAGTTCCACGAGGAGATCGACGAGCTCAAGGCGGTCGAGCCGGGCACGCCCGAGGCTGCCGACGAGATCGGCGACATGCTCTTCACGCTCGTCAACATCGCACGCAAGCAGGGGATCGATGCCGAAGAGGCCCTACGCGGTGCATGCCAGAAGTTCCAGGGTCGGTGGTCCTCGATGGAGGGGGACGCCTCCCTGCGAGGTGTGGAGATGTCGGCGCTCGGTATCGACGAACTCGAGCGCATGTGGCGGTCTGCAAAGGAGAAACAAGCCTAGAGGCAAGTGGTCATCGTTGGGGGGCGGTGGCGTGACGAAGAACGGAGACGTAATGAGCTGCATCACGGACGTTCTTGCTCGCGAGGTGCTGGACTCTCGCGGCAATCCGACGATCGAGGTCGAAGTCGTCCTCGACGATGGTTCTTTCGGGCGTGCCATGGTTCCCTCCGGCGCCTCGACCGGCGCCTTCGAGGCGGTCGAGCTGCGAGATGGCGATGCAGGTCGCTATCTCGGAAAAGGCGTGCTCAGGGCGGTGATGAACGTCAACGAGACGATTGCGTCTGAGATCGTCGGCATGGACGCGACCGATCAGCGCATGATCGACATGACGCTGCTCGCGCTCGACGGCACGGGCAACAAGGCCAACCTTGGCGCGAACGCGATTCTCGGCGTGTCGCTAGCGGTTGCGAAGGCCGCCGCGGAATCCACGGAACTCACGCTGTATTCCTACATCGGCGGAGCCAACGCGTACACGTTGCCGGTTCCGATGATGAACATCCTCAACGGTGGGGCGCACGCGGACAACAACGTCGATCTCCAGGAGTTCATGATCATGCCCGTGGGCGCGCTCACGTTCGCCGAGGGTCTGCGCTGGTGCGTCGAGATATACCACACGCTCAAGAAGGTTCTGCACGACCGCAAACTCGGAACGGGCGTCGGCGACGAGGGTGGTTTCGCGCCGAACCTGGGCAGCAACGAGGAAGCGCTCCAGATCATCTCTGAGGCGGTCGAGCTGGCCGGGTACAAGCTGGGCGAGCAGATCCGCTTCGCTCTGGATCCGGCCGCGACGGAGATCTACGACGCCGAGCGCGGCGTGTACACCCTCGCCGGTGAGGGTCGCGAGCTCTCTTCGGCAGAGATGGTCGATTTCTGGGCGGACCTGGTAGATCGCTATCCGATAGTCAGCCTCGAGGACGGCATGGCCGAAGAGGACTGGGACGGCTGGAAGATGCTCACCGATCGGGTGGGCGATCGCGTGCAGCTCGTCGGCGACGATCTGTTCGTCACGAACACGGAGCGGCTTCGCAAGGGCATCGATATGGGAGTGGCGAACTCGATCCTCATCAAGGTGAACCAGATCGGGTCGCTCACCGAGACGCTCGAAGCCATCGAGATGGCGAAGCGTGCCGGGTACACGTGCGTGATCTCGCATAGGTCCGGAGAGACATCGGATACCACCATCGCGGACATCGCGGTGGCAGTGAACGCGGGCCAGATCAAGACCGGCGCACCGGCCCGTTCGGATCGGGTTTCGAAGTACAACCGGCTACTACGCATCGAAGAAGAGTTGTGCGAGTCGTCCGTGTATCCCGGGATGGATGCGTTCTACAGCATAGGGACCTGACGGCTCGCGCACCGCTCGATCGGGGGTAAGCGTGAAGGAGCGGAAGCGCAGATCGAACCCGGCAGACATTCCGTACGACCACGGAGTGCCTCTCGAGAGCGCGCTCGCGCGTCGCGAGATGCTCGCGAACAAGTACGACCGCGAGTTCGGCAAGGAGCGCGTGTTCCCGGCTCTCATCGACGCGTTGCTTGAGGAGGTGCCCGCAGGGTGTTCCGTCCTCGAGGTCGGTGCGGCGACCGGCATCCTTACCCGTCCTCTGCTCGAGGTCGCGGGTAGACTGACCGCTCTAGAGCCTTCCGCCGGCATGCTCAGAAGACTGCTGTCCAGTGACGTCGCGACCTCGCCGAAGCTGCGAATCACGCAGGGCATGGCCGAAGACCTCCCCGAGGACGAGATGTACGACGTCGCGGTC
The DNA here is from genome assembly GCA_016841065.1 of Actinomycetota bacterium. Lineage (GTDB taxonomy): Bacteria > Actinomycetota > Coriobacteriia > Anaerosomatales > JAENZW01 > JAENZW01. The sequence continues at coordinate 2,901 of JAENZW010000071.1, read as the reverse complement.
GTCACGTTCACGCCGCGACGGGGCTTGGGGCTCATGCGCCTACTGACGCAGCTCGCGACGCGAGTCGAACAGCGGGTTGTGATGTTGTTGGATGACGACCCATCCATGGACTGGGCGTATCTCGCCCGGGGCGCGGCCATTCAGGGTTTCGAAGTACGTCTGAGGTTCATTCACGGGCCTGCATCATCCCTGGTTGATGCGGCCAAGCGGACGGTCCTGCTCACGGCTGAAGTCGCCGAGTGGACCCCTTCTGCTGTGCCGACGGGGGGCTGGACTCTGGATGCGCGCGAGATCCGCGTGCCCTTCCCGCCGCCGCGCGGTGCAGCGACGCGCATCGTGCGGTACTTCCTCGCGGGCGGCGATCGCGCGCTGTTTGTCGTCACGGACCCGCGAGGTGCCGATCGCCTGCACGGCAACCTGCGCACCGCCGTGCATCGTCTCGGTAAGGATGAGCTGACTGTGCGCAAGCACGGCGACGGCGAAGCGATCCAGATCGTACGCCTCCCGAAGGCCGGAACGACGGAACTCGAGGACGCCGGGCTGTAGTCTCTCGCTTGGGGTATCTCCTACAGGAACATCTCGATTCGCCGCGTAGGGGAGAAGAACCGCATGCGCCGAACTAAGATCGTCGCGACGATCGGACCCGCGAGCAGTTCTAGCGAAACGATCTCGAGTCTTGTCGCCGAAGGCGTCGATATCGCCCGCCTCAACTCGTCGCACGCATCGGTTCCGGAGCTCGCGTCCATGCTCGCGGACGTGCGGGCTGCTGCTGCTGCTCATGGCCGCTCGGTAGCAGTGATGCTGGACCTCGCAGGCCCGAAGCTCAGAGTGGGAGATGTAGCGGATGGCACCGTGCTCGTCGCGGGAAGCGAGTTCATCCTTGGCACCGCTGAGTGCGTGGGTGACGCGCGCCGTGCGTGCGTCACGCATTCGACGCTTGCAGACGACCTAGCACCCGGCGACCGGGTCTTGCTCGACGACGGACGCATCGAGCTCGAGGTGCGCTCGATCGAGTCCGGCGACCTGCACACGAGTGTTGTCGTCGGCGGTCCGCTCACGAGCCACAAGGGTGTGAACGTCCCAGGTGTGACACTCGGCGTCGATGCCACTACGGATGCGGATCACGCCGCGTTGGAGTGGGCGCTCCAGGCGGGCGTGGACTTCGTCGCCCAATCATTCGTCCGCGATTCGCACGATGTGCTGCGCCTCCGTGAGTTGATGGGTGACACTCCGGTGCCTATCGTCGCCAAGATCGAGAAACACGAGGCAGCGGCACGTATCGGAGACATCGTGGACGCTGCGGACGCCATCATGGTCGCGCGCGGCGATCTGGGAGTCGAGACCTCGCCCGAGGAGGTCCCGATCCTGCAGAGGCGCATCATCCGTGCTTGCCGCGCGGCCGGCAAACCGGTAGTGGTCGCAACGCAGATGCTCGAATCGATGGTGACCGCTCTTCGGCCAACCCGGGCCGAAGCGTCGGATGTCGCCAACGCCATCTTCGAAGGCGCCGACGCCGTAATGCTGTCCGCCGAGACGGCCATCGGTGTCGATCCGTCGCTGGCCGTGGCGACGATGGCTCGCATCGCCGTGCGTGCGGAGGAGGAGTCGCTGCACACCATCGCGGCCGAGCGCGTCTCGCCGGTCGCCTCTGGAATCGACGTCACAGGCGCGGTCAGCGCGGCGGTGTGCGACCTTGCCGAGGATCTGCATGTCGCCGCAATCCTCACGGCTACCCAGAGCGGGGCTACGGCACTGGCCGTCGCACGGCATCGTCCGAACGCCCCAATCGTTGCGCTTACGCCGACCGAGGTTGTGGCCAGGAGCCTGTCGATCGTCTGGGGCGTGACCCCCGTTGTCGTCGGCGTCGCTCCCGACGAGGACCGCGCGCTGGAGAGTCTCACGCGGGCTGCTCGCGACGCGGGGATCGTGGAGGCCGGTCAGCGCGTTGCCATCACTGCGGGAGTCGCCAGAGGCACGCCCGGAACCACCGATCTCATCCTCGTGAGAGAGGTCCCTTCTGCGGGCTAAGCCTGTCAGCCGCAGCATCTCTACCTCGACCTGAGCCTCAGGTGCGCTACACGCCATGATGTGCTAGTATTCCTGCTGGTGGAGGGGCCACCTGCTTCTCCATCGAATCGCTGGCCCACACACAGCATGTGGCAGGTATGGCATCCAGTAGCAGAACGCAGCATGGGGCTACAGCGAGCGCACGTCGAGGGAAGCAGTCGACGTCGCGCACTTCGTCGTACGCCCGTTCCCGTTCGACCGCCGCGAAGTCGCGCGCGCCGAAGAGGTCTCGCGCCGGGCGGACAGTCCGCATCTGGTCGGTGCCGGTGCTACTCGTGACCCTCATCGTCGTGGCCGCCTGGATGCTGTACCCCGCGGCGCGAATCCAGTATGTCGAGGCACGTGAACGGGCGCGGCTCGAACAGGAGCTGGCCGGTCTTCAGGAACGAAACGAGGACCTGCAGGCCCAGGTAGACCGGCTCAAGACGCCCGAAGGCGTCGAGGAGATGGCGAGATCCGATCTCGGCATGGTCAAAGAGGGGGAGAACCTCTACATGGTGATGGACGGCACGGTGCCGACGCAGACATCGTCGCCGATAGCGTCTCCGGAACCGCTTCGCGAACCCTGGTGGCTCAGACTCCTAGACTTCGTCTTCGGCATGGAATCGTAGCGGCGTGCATCGTCTCGTCCACGACACTTCCGAAGTCGATGCGCTCGTCGTCGCCGCACAGATCGGAAGAGAGCCGCGGACTCCGTGGCGGGTGGCGACCCGGTGCGGCTTCTCGTGGCCGTCCGTGATCGCCTCGCCGCCGACCCTGGATGACGGGACGCCGTTCCCGACCCTCTTCTGGCTCACGTGTCCGTGGCTTGCGGAGCGCGTTGGCGAACTCGAG
>JAENZW010000070.1 GCA_016841065.1 Actinomycetota bacterium | reverse complement strand
CTCGACGAGACTGGCGTCTACGCGCACGTTATCGCCGACGGCGGCATGCGGACAGGCGGTGACCTCGCGAAGGCCATCGCGGTCGGTGCTGACGCGATCATGATCGGCTCGCCGCTCGCTTCGGCCGCAGAGGCCCCGGGTCGCGGCTACCACTGGGGCATGGCGACCTTCCACCCCGATCTGCCTCGCGGCACGCGCGTGCGCGCAGGCGTGAAGGGCTCGCTAGCTGACATCCTTCTTGGTCCTGCACACGAAAACGACGGGACCCTCAACCTCATCGGTGGCCTTCGGACTTCGATGGCCACGTGTGGCTACGAGAACCTCAAGATGTTCCAGAAGGCCGAAGTCATGGTCGCGCCCTCGCTGCAGACGGAGGGCAAGATCCTCCAGCAGTCGCAGGGTGTGGGCATGGGACGGTAGGGACTGCGCGTGACCAACTTGCACGAGAGTCAGCCCACCGTCTTTGTTCTCGACTTCGGCGCGCAGTACGCGCAGCTGATAGCGCGTCGCGTTCGCGAGGCCAAGGTCTACTCGGAGATCGTCCCGCACGACATCAGTGTCGAGGAACTTTCGCGCCGGAAGCCGGACGCGCTCATCCTGTCCGGTGGTCCGGCGAGCGTGTACGCCGAAGGCGCACCGCGAATGGATCCCGCCATCTTCGGCATGGGAATCCCGATTCTCGGTTTCTGCTACGGAATGCAGCTCATGGCCCTCGAGCTCGGGGGTGATGTGCCGAAGACTGACATCGGCGAGTATGGCTTCGCCGAGCTCACCGTAGTCGCGTCCAAGTCGCGTCTGCTGGAAGGCGTGCCCGAGACCTCGCAGTGCTGGATGAGCCACCGCGACAGCGTCGGCACGGCACCCGAGGGCTTCACGGTGACAGCGCGGACGGCGATTACGGCGGTCGCATCGATGGAGGATCCCGAGCGCAAGCTCTTTGCTACCCAGTTCCATCCTGAGGTCGCACACACGGAATTCGGCCAGGAGATCATCAAGCGGTTCCTGCACGACGTCGCGGGTATCCCGCCGGTCTGGACGATGGTGAACATCATTGACGAGGTGACCGAGCGAGTCCGCGAGCAGGTCGGCTCCGATCGTGTCATCTGTGGGCTTTCGGGCGGCGTGGACTCGAGCGTGGTCGCGGCGCTCTTGCACCGCGCGATCGGCGATCAGCTCACATGCGTGTTCGTGGACCACGGGATGCTCAGACTCGACGAAGCGACCCAGGTCGTGCGAACGTTCCGTGACCAGTTCCGTATCGACCTCATCCACGTGAGTGCCGAAGACCGCTATCTCTCGCTGCTGGCCGGCGTGACCGACCCTGAGCTGAAGCGCCGCATCATCGGCGAGGAGTTCTGGAAGGTCTTCTTCGAGGAGGCGACGAGACTCGAGGGCGTGAAATGGCTCGCCCAGGGCACGTTGTATCCCGATGTCATCGAGTCAGGTTCCAAGACCGCTGCGAAGATCAAGAGCCACCACAACCTCATTCCGTTCCCGGAGGGTGTGCACTTCGACCTCATCGAGCCGCTGAAGGCGCTCTTCAAGGATGAGGTGCGTGCTGTCGGTGCGGAACTCGGTCTGCCCGACGAGATCGTGCACCGACAGCCTTTCCCCGGCCCTGGCCTCGCGGTGCGCATAATCGGCGACATCACTCACGAGAAGCTCGAGATACTGCGGAAGGCCGATGCGATCGTTCGAGAGGAAATCCTCGAATGGGACCGCGACCGTACCGTGTGGCAGTACTTCGCGGTGCTGCCGGATATCCGCAGCGTCGGCGTGATGGGTGACGAACGCACCTACGGGCACCCGATCATCATCCGGGCGGTTTCTTCGGCAGACGCCATGACGGCGGACTGGGCGAGGCTGCCGCACGACCTGCTCGCCAAGATGAGCAACCGCATCATCAACGAGGTCGAGGGCATCAACCGGGTGGCATACGACGTCACGAGCAAGCCGCCCGGCACGATCGAGTGGGAATAGAAGCATTATCGGGCGGCACGGGTCGCCAGGAGATCGGCGGGTAGCGCATACGGGCGGGTTCGAGGAGACGATATGGCAGACGAGAAGCAAGCTCAGGACCGGATAGCCGAGCTGCGCGAACGGATAGATGCCGTTGATTGTCAGCTGGTGAAGCTGCTCAACGAGCGCGCCGCATACGCTCTCGAGATTCGCGAGCTCAAGCCGAGCGTGCACTGGGGACTCTATGATCCGCAGCGCGAGGAGCAGATCTTCGAGAACCTTGCGAGGTGCAACGAAGGTCCGCTGTACGCGGAGAACCTGCGCGAGGTCTACGAGGCGATCCTGCACGTGATGAAGGAGATTCGCGGATGACCGCCGTCGGTACTGCGCGCGCCATCGGCGCGGTGGAACGCGATGGTGGCGTCACCATCATCGCAGGGCCGTGTTCGGTTGAGAGCCGAGACCAGATGATGGAGGTTGCGGCGACGTGCGCCGAGCTCGGCGTGCGCGTGATGCGCGGTGGCGCGTACAAACCGCGGTCGTCACCTTTCTCGTTCCAGGGTCTCGAGGAGAAGGGTCTGGTACTCCTGCGCGAGGCGGCGGATGCATACGGTCTGCTGGTCGTCACCGAGGTCACCGACTCCGCGCACGCGGAGCTCATCAACGAATACGCCGACATTCTGCAGATAGGGACGCGGAATATGGCGAACTTCAGCCTGTTGAAGAAGATCGGCGAGGTTACGGGTGAGTCACGCAAGCCGGTTGTCTTCAAGCGGGGGATGGCAGCCACGATCGAGGAGTGGTTGCAGGCGAGCAACTACATCACCATGTTCGGCAACGAGAACGTCGTGCTGTGCGAGCGCGGGATCCGCACGTTCGAGACTGCCACGCGCTTCACACTGGATATCAGTGCCGTCCCCGTGGTGAAGAAGCTGTCCCTTCTCCCGATCATCGTCGACGTCTCCCACCCGACGGGTCAGGCGGACCTTGTGCCCGCCGTCTCCCGTGCTGCTGTCGCAGTGGGCGCCGACGGACTCATGGTCGAGGCACACCCCAATCCCCGCGAGGCACTGTGCGATGGACCCCAATCGCTCGATCTCCCGGGGCTTCGGGCGCTTGTCGGGGATCTGAAGCCCATAGCGGAGGCGATTGGCCGCTCGCTCGCGTAGGGGAGTGCAGGCGGGGCGAGAATGCCTGGCGCCGGGAGGATGAACCAGTCTTGACGTCGAAGTAGATGTCGGGTGCCCTGGCCAGGGCACCGAGACGCGACCGGGCATCAGGCGGGGGCGCAGTTGACGGACGGCAGTCATGTAAGATTCTGCTCGCACTGTGGTGCGATCGGTGCGGAGCGCATCGGGCACTGCAAGGTGTGCCGCCTTCCCGTCTGCGAGAAGTGCGGCAACATCCAGCACTCCTGCGGGGTGAAGGAAGTCATTCACGACGAGTGTCTGCCGAAATCGGGCGACTCGTTCTCCATGATCAAGTTCATCAAGTAGAGAGACCGCTCCTGAGGCGTGGTTTCCGGTGGCACGCACGTGTACACTGATTCCTCTATGAGCACCTTCCTCGAAGACCTCAATCCCGCCCAGCGTGATGCTGTGAACACCACCGAAGGCCCCCTGCTCGTTCTCGCGGGTGCGGGCTCGGGCAAGACACGCGTACTCACGTACCGCATCGCGCACATAGTCCGTGACCTTGGCGCTTCCCCGCACGAGATCCTCGCCATCACGTTCACCAACAAGGCCGCCGGAGAGATGAAATCGCGCCTGGGTGATCTCGTCGGTCCGGCTGTACGCGCCATGTGGGTGATGACATTCCACGCTTTCTGCGTCCGCATGCTACGCCTGGATGCCGAGAAGCTCGGCTACGACCGCAACTTCACCATCTACGATGAGGACGACCGCAAACGTATGATCTCGGCGGTCATGAACGAACTCGAGATCGATCCCAAGAAGATGCCGATCAACGGCATCTCGGCACGCATCTCTTCGGCAAAGAGCGAGCTCATCGGCGCGCGCGAGTACGCCGAACAGGCCGTCACGCCGCCGGACAAGGTCGCCGCGAGGGTCTATGCGCTGTATCAGCAGCGAATGCGGATCGCGAACGCGATGGACTTCGACGACCTTCTCATCGAGGGGCATCGGCTGCTCGCCGAGAACGATGACGTGCTCGCGGCATACCAGGAGCGGTTCCGCTTCGTGCTCGTGGACGAGTACCAGGATACGAACCACGCGCAGTACCGCATTGTGAACCTGCTGGCGGCGCGGCGGCGCAACCTCATGGTGGTGGGCGACGACGACCAGTCCATCTACTCGTGGCGCGGTGCGGACATCCGCAACATTCTGGAATTCGAGCGAGACTATCCGGATGCAACGGTGATCCGGCTCGAGCAGAACTACCGTTCCACGGAGACGATCCTGGCAGCCGCCAACGCCGTGGTCGCGAACAACTCGGGCCGCAAGCCCAAGACGCTTTGGACTGCGAACGCGGGTGGCGAGGCCATCAGCCGCTACTTCGCCTCCGACGAGCGCGATGAGGGGCGTTTCGTGGCCGGCGAGATCGAACGGCTCGTCTCGACCGAAGGCCGCAGCTACGCGGACTTCGTCTTGTTCTACCGCACGCATGCGCAGTCGCGCGTGCTTGAGGACGTGTTCCTGCGCGCCGGCGTGCCCTACCAGATCGTCGGCGGCACGCGATTCTTCGATCGCGAGGAGATTCGCGACGTGATGGCGTATCTGAAGGCGGTCGTGAATCCCGCAGACGAGATATCGCTCAAGCGCGTCATCAACAAGCCCAAGCGCGGAATCGGCAAGACGACGGTCGAGGCGCTGGAGTACGCATCCATCAAGGCGGGCATCCCGTTCGTGGAAGCGGTGGCGCGTGCGGGAGAGCTGCTAGAGGGCAACCGCACGGCACCCAAGGTAGAGAAGTTCGCGGAGCAGATGAGCGCGCTGCGTGCCGTGTCGGCCGAGGGTTCGCTGCGCGATCTCGTCGAGGCTGTCGTCGAGGGGACCGGCCTCGTGTCGGCGCTGGAGGCGGAGGGAACTTTCGAGGCCGAAGGCCGGGTGGAGAACATCAAGGAGTTCTTCGGCGTAGTGGACGAGTTCGTCGGTCTGCATCCCGACGCCGGGCTGCCCGATCTCATGGAGTGGCTCGCGCTGCGCACCGACATGGACACGCTGCAGGAGGGCGAGCGAGCCGTCACGCTCATGACGCTGCACACGGCCAAAGGACTCGAGTTCCCGGTCGTATTCATGGTGGGCATGGAGGATATGATCTTCCCACACGCCAACTCGATGTTCGACCAGGCCGGACTTGAGGAAGAGCGTCGTCTCGCCTACGTCGGCATCACCCGTGCGCGCGAGCGGCTCTACGTGAGCCACGCGTACTCGCGCTCCATCTTCGGCCAGACGCAGTACAACCCGCCGAGCCGGTTCCTTGGCGAGATCCCCGAGGAGCACGTCAAGGCCGCAGGCGTCGGAACTGGCGCGCTTGCTAGCGCCGGGTTCGGACGCAGAGGGACCGCGCCGACCCGTCGCGAAGAAGGCCGCGTTTTCGGCGCAGGAATGCCTCCTTCTCTGCGGGGACCCAAGCCTGCCGAAGAGGTCGAGGAGTTCGTTCCGGGCGCACTTGTGGAGCACAAGACGTTCGGCCGCGGGCGCGTGAAAGAGGTCAAGGGCGACCGGATTATCGTGATCTTCGACACAGTGGGAGAGAAGAAGTTGCTGGCGGGTTACGCTCCCCTTCGGAACGTGCGAGACTGAGACGTACGGCTGGCGTGGGCGTGGCGTATTGGGAGGTAGACGCGCTCGATGGGTCCGATTCTGGTCTTCGGCCACAAGAATCCCGACAACGATTCGATCTGCTCGGCGGTCGCCTACGCGCACCTGAAGAACCTCACCGATCCGGACAACGTCTACGTACCCGGTCGACTCGGTCCGGTTCCGGCGGAGACGTCGTGGGTGTTCTCGCGTTTTGGCGTCGAGCTGCCCGAGAAGATCCCGCACGTGCACACCCGCGTGCGTGACGTGATGACCGAAGAGGTTGTCACCATCGGTCTCGACGAGACGATGCTCGATGCCGGTCGACTCATGCGGGAACTGCACGTACGCGCGCTGCCGGTTGTCGACGGAGACTCGGTGAAAGGCATCGTCAACACGGGCATCCTTTCCGAGCTGTACCTCGATGACACGGAGATCCGCGGGTTCACGCGAGTGCCGGTCACGGTGGACCGCCTCGCACGCGTGCTCGACGGGACTTTGCTGGTCGGGGAACCCGATCGCCAACTGGCGGGCAACGTGCGCATCGGAGCGATGGAGCCGACGACGATGCTCGGCTATCTGTCGCCGGGCGACACGCTGATCCTCGGAGACCGGAAGCGCACGCAGCCGCTCGCGCTTGATGCCGGGGTAGAGTGCCTCATCGTGACGGGCGGTACCAGACCTGACGACGACGTGCTCGATCTCGCGCGCGAGAAGAACGCGGCCGTAATCAGCACCTTCCATGACACGTATGCTGCGGCGCGCAAGGTCAACCTGTCTCACCGCGTAGCCGACCACATGGATGCGACCGTGCCGATGATCGATCCTGACTCGCTGCTTGCGGACGCCGTCGATGATCTCCTGGCTTCTCCGACGCGCGAGGCGGTCGTGGTAGATACGCGTGGCCGCCTCGTCGGCATCGTCACACGCACCAACATTGCGCGCGGGATTCGCAGGCGTGTCGTGCTCGTCGACCACAACGAGGTGGCCCAGTCGGCGCCCGGTATCCAGAGCGCGTCCGTCGTTGAGATAGTCGATCACCACCGCGTCGGCGACGTTCAGACCACTGGGCCCATCCTGTTCCTGAACCTCCCGGTGGGTTCGACGGCCACGATCGTCGTGCTGCGCTACGAGGAGCTCGGAGTGCGTCTTCCCACAGCGATGGCGGGGCTGCTTCTGTCGGCCATCCTCTCGGACACCGTACTCCTCAAGTCGCCGACGACTACCGACACCGATCGCGACGTCGTTCAACGGCTCAGCTCGCAGCTCTCGCTCGATCCGCTGGACTACGGGATGGAGATGTTCCGCGCCCGTTCGGCTGGCCGCGTGTTCGTGGCCGAGAAGGCGCTCGCCGAGGATCTCAAGGAGTATCGGGTTGGCGAGGTCTCAGCGGCGATCGGGCAGATAGAGACAGTGGACGCTGAGGACGTAGTGGGGCATGCCGAGGAGATATGGCGTGCGATGGAGATCCTGCGCGAATCGAAGGGCTATGATCTTGTGATCCTCATGGTCACGGACGTTGTCCGCGAGGGCAGCGAGATCATGGCCGTGGGAAAGACGAAGCTTGCCGAGCGTGCGCTGGGCGTGTCTCTACGAGATGGCTCCGCGTGGATGGACGGGGTACTGTCGCGCAAGAAGCAGGTTGCGGCCCGGTTGGTAGACGCTGTCGTCTAGGGGAGGCCAATTGCAGCACGTCCCGGAAGACTCGTGGCGGAAAGATCCGCGCCCCGGAGTTCTCGTGATCATCTTCGGCGTGGGTATCGTCGGATTCTTAGGCATGGTGGTGTCGGCGATGATCTACCCCGCCTTCGTGGCCTTCGACAAGTCCATATCGGCGAGCATCTCCTCGATAGATAGCCCTGTGCTCGACACCGTGTTCAAGGCGTTCACCAGGCTGGGCGATCTTGAGATCGTACTCGCGCTGACACTCGGATTCTTCGCGTTCCTGTGGTTCTCGGGAAGACGACCCGAGGGCGTGCTGCTCATCGCGACGGTGGCACTCGGTACCGCGCTCGGCAGTTTCTTCAAGGACGTGTTCGAGAGAGCGCGGCCCGACCTCGAGCACGTGCGCATTCCGATTCCCGACACCTACAGCTTCCCGTCGGGACACGCTCTCGCGAGCTTCCTGCTCTTCTCCACGCTCGCGTTCATCGTCGTTCTCGAGGCGAAAAGCCTCTCGACCCGTGTGGCCGTCATCGCGGTCGGGCTCTTCCTCGGAGTGGGAGTCGCATTCTCCCGCGTCTACCTCGGCGTCCACTACGTCGGCGACGTCATCGCCTCGTGGATGCTCGGGGCAGCGTGGATGACCGTGACGACGGCGTCGTACTTCTGGTTCACGCGCCAGCAGTCCGAATAGGGCCTTGCAGCTGGATTCTCACATCTTCCGCCCCCGGAAATAGGGCAGGACGCGCCGGGGGGGTGGCGCGTCCTGCATTATGCGAGCGGCGTTTCCCGCCCCGAGGGGGGAGGAGGAGGGACGGGTCGCTCTGCTCTCGCCCGCAATCAAGCAATCGGCGTGCCGATTATGCGCGTTGTGGAGTGGCAATATGCGTGCGTTGGGTCCGCCGTTAGCGCGCGCTCTCCTCGGCCACGAAGGTCCGCACGTCCTCCATCGAGAACCCGTACGATTCCTTGAGTTCCTTGAGCGGAACGTCCATATCTCCCGGGTCCACGCCGAATTCAGTCTGTAGCGAGTCCGCGCTTATGCCGGTGCCGGAGACGATGTCGTTCATGGACATCCAGCCCTTGATAGACGTCGTATCCAGCGCTTCCCCCGACTGCTTCGCCTCGTGGGACTCTGAGACGAGCGTGGGTTTCGTCCACTCGAACTGACCCGCTGCCGTAGACACCGCGACCAATCCGAAGAAGATGCCGAGCGTGATCGTGGTCAGCATCAGGGGAGACATCTTGCGCCCGCTGCGATCCGCGATCGTGAGCGCACCTTCGGCGGGGCAGGCGGTGACGCATTCAGAACAGCCTATGCATTCGCTGGAGTGCACGACGTCGGCCGTGGCGACCTCAAGGTTGACCGGGCAGGCCTTGTCACAGCGCCCGCAGTCGATACAGACGTCGGCATCGCGTCGCACAGCGAAGAGGCTGAACCGCGACATGAGTCCGAGGAACGCACCCATCGGGCACGCGTACTTGCAGAAGAAGCGGTCGTACATGAGGGACCCGACCACACTGACGCCGAGAACCGCGGCGCCGATACCCATCTCCGTGAGAAGCTCGGGCGACGTGAGGTGGTGATAGGCCACCCACGGGTCGGTCGCGCGGATGACGAGCTCGCCGGCGCGCCACGTCAGCACCGCGATCACCGCAAGGGCCACATACTTCAGGTAGCGAGCCGGGCGATCGAGCATCTTCGGCAACTCGAGCCTGCGGCCGAAGAGCCTACGACCGACACGGGCGAAGAGTTCCTGGAGCGCGCCCAGGGGGCATACCTGGCCGCAGAACGACCGCCCCATAACGAGTGCGACGCCGATCGTCGCGACGAGCAGCACCATGCTGCTCATTGCAAGCTTCTGGAGGAAGAAGCCGTCCGAGAAGAACGACCACGCGGCTTCGATGCCGCCGAACGGGCACAATGCGTCCACGCTCACTACCCAGAACGCCGATCCCTTCCCCGTCTGGTGCAGAATGCCGAGCGCGGTGCTCAGAGCCAGAACTGCGAGGAGGGCTATCCAGCGAATCGTGCGGGCGCGGCTGTGCTTGCAGGCGTGTTGGGAAGTCGGCAGCATGGGGCTCCTGTCGTCGGGAAGTTCGTTCATGCAATGACGAGTCTGCCAGACAGGAGTGTACCCGATATGG
>JAENZW010000069.1 GCA_016841065.1 Actinomycetota bacterium | reverse complement strand
CCATGGCCGTGATGCCCTCGATGAGCGCAGGGGTGAAGTGTAGACCCGCTGTGGGCGCGGCCGCGCTGCGCTCGTCGCGCGCGAACACGGTCTGGTACAGCTCCGGGTCAGCGAGCGGTCTCGTGATGTACGGGGGCAGCGGCACCTCGCCGATGCGGTGCACGACATCCAGGAATCGGCCGGAGGGCACTTTGAATTGGATCAGGCGACCACCTGAATCCTCAAGCACGTCGACGATCAGGCCTGTCAGTTCGCCATCACCGAACTCTATGCGTGCGCCTGGTTTCAAACGACGCCCGGGCTTCACCAGACACTCCCATGTGTCCTCGTACGCCTGGCGAAGAAGCAGAACCTCCGCGGCTCCCCCTGTGTCGATCTTCGCACCCCTGAGGCGTGCGGGGAGCACGCGCGTTTCGTTGACGACCATCACATCACCGTCGCGCAGGTAGCCGACGATGTCTGCAAACGTGATGTGATCCATCTGTCCGCTTAGGCGGTCGAGAACTAGAAGCTTGCAGGAGTCGCGCGGCTCAGCAGGCTGCTGCGCGATGAAGCCGCTCGGCAAGTCGTAGTCGAAGTCCTCCGTGCGCACGCAGCTGCTCCCTCTCAACGATGAACGCGGACAGTGTACCGCATTGGACGGGCAGAAGACCGGCCTCTCGCGCGTGACAAATGCTAGCCCCCGTGACTCCTTCTAGCCTCACGTCGCAGGGCTCGACGCCGCTCGCGTTCTTCCTCTGCCTCCATGGCGGAGAAGCTGCACCCGCAGTAGTTCTGGCGATACATCCCGAGCTCTCGGGAGCGACGTGTCGCCTCCGCGTAGCGACCCCGGAAGTCGGTGTCGACGTAGACGACGCCGGCGCGCGCGGCGGCGTTCTCCCCTGCTTGCCGAATCCCCTCTGGTTCTTGGTAGGGGCTCACAGTCAGCGTTGTGGCAATCGCGTCGAACCCGTCGCGTGATGCTTCTTCAGCGGTCATCGTCATGCGTAGCTCGTAGCAGGCCCGACACCGCTGGGCGCGGTCATCGGCAACTCCCGCTACCGCTGCAGCCCACCTCGCCGGCTCATACTGCAGCTCTCGCACACGGATCGAGTGCCGCAATGCGTAGGCAACGAGAGTGTCCCTACGTCGCTCGTACTCTTCGGCGGGATGGATGTTCGGATTCGCGTAGACGACCTCTACCTCGTGGACTTCCGTCAGGGAATCGAACGGTTCCAGCAGGCAGGGTCCGCAACATGCGTGTAGGAGTAACCTCATACGCGCGATTGTACCCCCGCACTCGGCTTTGACTGCGCGTACGGAAAGGGCGGCCACGGATGGCCGCCCTTCATCTTCTACTTGATAGCCCTCGCGGCTAGCGCTTGCGAACGTTGCTCGCCTGGAGCTTGCCGTTCTGGCCCTCGGTCACCTCGAAGGTGACCTCGAGTCCTTCGTCGAGGGTCTTGAACCCCTCCATCTGGATCTCGCTGTAGTGCACGAAGAGGTCTTCCCCGTCCTCCCGCGAGATGAAGCCGTAACCCTTCTCCGGATTGAACCACTTGACGACACCGTCTGGCATGAACGCTCATCCTTCCGCCCCGCAACGCGGGTTCACGCTCGTGCGACGAGCCTGCTTTCGTCGGCTCCCGGTGCCTCAGACGGTCCCGAGCGTCGTAACAGTGACAGACCTGTCGCGTCCTACGAGGGCTGATGCCCGTACGATGAAGATTCTGGCATACGGCTTCGGTGGTCGCAATACGACCTGTATTGCGCCTCGCTGAGCGCGACCGGAACGCCGAGGAAGGCTGCTACTCCTCCTCGTCGAGCAACTCCATGTCATCATCATCATCGCCCTCGTCGAGAGCTTCCGCGGCGGCCATCCTGCGATTCCGCTCTCGCAGCAAGACGCCGACGAGTGCGACGAGTGCGACTGTCAGGCCCACGATCAGCCACAGCGGTACCGGCCCATCATAGCCGGGTGCCTTGACCTCGGGGAGCGTCGTTTGGGCCTGGGAGTAGGAGACCGCGAACGTGGTCGATTCGCCTGATGCAAGCCTGGCCGGACTGAACACGAACAGCTTGCGCCCACCGGCTACGACCTGCCCGCTGCCGAACGGGGCCGGATCGATCTTGACCAGTGTCGCGTTGGGGGGAAACGTGATGCTGAACTGAACATCGTTGAAGACCTCAGACTGCACCCAGCGCCAGGCAACTGAATAGCGGCCATTGGCCTCCTTGAGAGGACCTGTCGCGGCCTCGTACATCGCGGTCCGGGTCTCTTCGAGTGTCATCTCAACGACCGGTCCACCGTCACCGTCGACAATCTCGTAGTCGCGCTCCTTGTCGACGGTATCGTTCAGGACGGCACCGAACACTTCACCGACCCAGAACGGCTCCCCTTCCTCGGGTATCGGGATTCGGACGGTTGCGGGGAGCGATGCATTCTCGGGAATCTGGACGTACGCCACCATCGAAGCGGTGGTGCCTTGCTCTTCGGGATAGAACTGCACGAAGAGCGTGGATTCGGCGAGGGAGACGGGCGCGGCGACCGCGGGGGCAGCCCCGGCAATGAGACCGATCAGGAAGAGCGAGACACCGGCACGTAGCAGACGTCGGGACATTCAGGGACCTCGTGACAGTCGGTTGCAGGACGCGGCCAGTCAGCCGCGGTCCACCTATTCTAGCCGAGCCACCACCGCGCCTGCACGAGTCGTCTGTGGCGACACCACAACAGCCGTCGGACTTTCCAGGGAGCAGCCCGCGCAACCGCGCCCTGTCTGCCAGAAACCGAGGGTCCAACCAGTCCCAATTATCGCGAAGAACAGGAGGACCGCGGCGATTCCGACAGCCAGGGGGCGCAGCGACTCCCCCTTCACGCCGGTCGACAGCACCAGTGCGCCCGGCTTCGGACAGGCGTCAACACAGTCCGTGCACATCGTGCAGTGTTGGTCCGAGACGACATCCAGCCGCTCCACGGGAATCCGCATCGGGCACCGCGAGGTGCACGCGCCGCAGTCGGTGCACGCATCTTCGGCACGACGCACCTTGACCAGACCGAACTTGCCGAGCAGGCCCACGAGCGCACCGAGCGGACACAGGTAGAGACACCAGGCACGCTCGACCGCAAGGCCGACGAGCACCGTCCCGATGACGAGCCCATACGCGAGCGTGGACTCGAACTTGAAGTGAAACAGCGCACGGAACGGATCGTAGTCGGCGAACCACAGCCCGAGAACGCGCCAGCTCATCAGGACGATCACTCCGAGCACCACCCAGCGGGCATGCCTCAGATACGCGTGGACCCGTTCGGGCACACGGAGCTGCATACCGAAGACCCGGCGTCCGATGGCCGATAGCCAGTCCTGCAGGCCGCCGAAGGGACACAGCCAGCCGCAGAACGCTCCGGACAACCCGACCGTTACGGCACCAAGAGCCGCGAGAACGACCAGGTTCGATGTTCCCGTCTTGCGGATGAAGCCGAAGCCGTCCATCAGCGATGGCAAAGACTCGACCGCCCCAAAGGGGCAGAAGGAGTCAATCGGGGCGCCGCCTGCACCGGTCCCCGGGAACTGATGACGAAGTCCGAGCCAGGCCATGAGACCGACGAACCCCAGCTGCACCACAGTGCGGACGATCTTCGGCAGAGAGGTCGCGCGGGAGCGGAGCATGGGACCTCCGGGACGATGACGGTGGGGTGCGTGCGGGTGACAGTTCGTTCGACCGCGAACGATTATAGCGGCCTCGCGGGCACGCCCGCAACCGGTGCATCCACCCCGGACAGTCCCGTGCGGCGCCTGCGTCAGTCCTTGACGATTTCGAGAAGCTGCTTGAACTCGGGGGTGCCCGCGAACTCAACGGCCTCGTACATCACCGATTCGGAAGTGGTCACAATGACGCCCGCCGACCGGAGCCGATCCAGCGCGACCTCGTGGTTTGCGTCGTCGCGCGAACAGCATGCGTCGGCCACAACCTGCACCCGGTACCCGGCGCCAATCAGAGCGAGCGCAGTCTGCGCGACACAGATGTGGGTCTCCATCCCGACGAGCACCACCTGTCGCTTTCCCGTCGCGGACAGGGCTTCCTCAAAATCAGGCTCCCGCATGCAGCAGAACGCCGTCTTGTCGACGCCGGTGACACGGGCGCCTTGTTCGGCGATGCCGAAGATCACGCTTTCGAGTTCCTCGACTGTTCCACCAAGCCCCTTCGGGTACTGCCGCGTCACGATGACTGGGGCATCCACGAGTGCCGCGACTTTCGCCATGCGCCCAATCGCCCGCACGACCCGGTCCGTGTGCGTCATCGCTGCGGCCAGCTTCTCCTGGACGTCGATGACAACGAGTACCAGTTCGTGACGTGAAACGAGCGTCTCATGGCCTTCTTGCATATCAGGCTCCTTATCCGTCCAGTCTCAGCTCTCGATTCTACCCGACGCGTTCGCACGGTCGAACGCGACTGGGTATAAACCCGCGTGTGCGTCGAGTGACGCGCATCCGCACCCGACAAGGAGGAAGCATGAGCGACGCCCCGATCCTTTCCGGAGTCAACGTGGTGTCCGACCTGGACGCTGTCACCGACTTCGAGCGCAAGCACACACCTCACATCGCCGTCGCCGCGGCGGGCGACAGGATGCACGTCGCGATCACTGTGGGCCACTACGTCCCGCATCCGAACCAGGCCGACCACTTCATCGACTGGATCGAGCTTCAGGCAAACGGCGCACCTATCGCCCGTTTCGACCTATCGCCGATCGCCACCGATCCGAAGGTCTCCGTCGTCGTGGCCCTGGACGCGGGGACGGTCCTGCGCGCCATCGAGCACTGCAACATGCATGGCCTGTGGGCCGCGGAGGTCACCGTCTAGCGATTTCGAGCCGCTCGCATCACCTGCCGAGAAGCCCCGTGACACTCGCGGAGCCGATTGCCGCATCGCCTACCGCCGCCTCGAACTCGGCGAGCGTCGCATCGTCGGCGAGATCGACAGCCGCAAGCGGCAGCGCGTAGATCGTGATCTCGTAGTCGTGGTCGCCCGATCCGAGTGGCGGCTGTGGGCCGCCCCAACCCGATGCGCCGAAGGTGTTCGTGAGTTCGCGCACGCCCGTCGGCATCGCGCCGCCTGAGGCGCCCTCGGCAAGCTCGTCGATATCAGCGGGGATGTCCACGACCATCCAGTGCACCCAGTTCTCAGCCATGGGATGTCGGTCCACGCACACGATGGCGAACGAGGCCGTCCCTGCGGGCACTCCGACCCACTCCAGCGGCGGCGAGACGTTCATGCCGCCGCTCACACCCGTGTTTGCGTACTCCACGGGAATGCCCCCGCCATCCTCGAACGCAGATGAAGCGAGCACGAAAGCCTCTGCGGGTTGTCCCGCGCTGACATCCTGCTCGGAGCCGGCGGGTTTCGGATCGGGCTCTGGACTCTTCGAGGAATCCGAGCAACCGGCGACGAGAACCATTGCCAGAATCGCGCACACGAGAACGATTGCACCCGGTCCGCGGTCCAGCCTGCTCATGTCTCGACCGCTCCCGCTACTCGGAGCCCACGGCGTAGGTGATCATCGTTCCCTCGCCAGCCACTTCGTTGACGCCGACGGTCGCCACACGGCCATCCTTGGTGTAGCTCAACATCGCCGAAGCGCCCTCAGAAGTGCTCGAGTTGAACTCGCCCTGGCTCGCCCAGCCCTTGCCCTCGAACTGCGACTTGTGCCAGCCGAAGACAGTGTCGACGGAGTCCATCGTCTTCATGGTCACCGAGAACGCGTCGGTACCACCGTCACTGAACTTCGCCGAAGCCTCGATGCTCGCATTGTCGTACACGGGAATGTCGGACGGGAAACCGTCGGGCAGCGAGGCCCCCGCGCCCTCGATGACGGCCGTCTCACCGTCTTCGCCGGTCACGGTGACCTTGTTCTGGTCGATGTCGACGTCCGCACCGGTCTGAGACTCGACGATCTTCTCGGCAGTCGTCTCCGAGGCTTTCTTGCACCCGGCAAGTCCGAACGCCAGCACTAGACACAGCACTAGTAGTCCGATTGAGCGCAGTCTCATCACGAATCCCCTCCTCTGACTCCCCTGATTCTCCATGACCATCGTAGCACCGTGGTCATCGAGCCAGACTCACGTTCGGCGACCGGTCTGACTACCAGGGAGCTAGCTCCGAGATGCGATAGCCGTCAGGTGTGGAGACGACCGTGTACGCCCACTCCTCTGTGCCCCAGACCCACGTTTCGCTCGAGTGAACGCGCAACGAGCCATTCGCGGCGGTGTCGACCCCGACGATCTCGAAGGACTTGAGATCGCCGTTGGCGTACTGCGCGCTGGCCGGATCCTCGGCGAACGGCGATACCGTGAGCGGATGAGCGTCCTCCGGACGATTCTCCTGTATCGCATAGAGGAACTCGCCGACCACGCTGATCGCCTGATCCCCCTCGGTCATCGTGCCTGGATCATCGTAGCCACTCGTGTCGAGCGGGTACGAGTCCACGACCTCCCAGGAGCCGTCGGACTGGCGCTCGACGACGACCACCTCGATGTACTCGCTGTTCGGCGGTCCGACCATGTACTCCTTGGAGCCGTCGCCGTCTGTGAGCAGGTCGTAGACCCAGTCCGCCCCAAGCTCCGTTTCGATAGCCGCCTCGGGCGTCGCGTATCCCGCCACCGTCGTATCGCCGCCGGTGATGTCGCCACCGGTCGAGTCTCCCGCCGCAGTGCTCGTCTCTTCGGTGCTCTCCTTCTTCGTGTCTGCCGAAGACGTGTCCTTCGATTCACCGTCTCGACCGAAGAGGAAGTACGCCCCTACTCCGAGACCCACTACGACCAGGACGCCCGCGACCACAAGAGCGATCGTGCGATTCGTCGACGATCCGGGCGGGGGCGGCGGGGGCGCATATCCCATCTGCGGCTGCTGCGCGTACTGCTGCTGCGTCCAGTCGGGTTGCACGGCGGGCTGCACCGGCATCTGCTGGGTTGCATCGGGTTGCACGGCGGGCTGCACCGGCATCTGCTGAGTTGCATCGGGCGCAGGCGCCTGGTTCAGGTTAGTCCCGCACCCGCCGCAGAACGTATCGCCATCCAGAAGCTCGGTACCGCAGTTCGGGCAGTACATTGGGTGGTTCCCCCTGTCGTCAGCGCACTCGCGGTTCCTGCCAGAAACGTACCACGACTGCGCACGGGAGCGACATCGCGATACGATGGAATGAGAACGGAGGGCACGGCGACGTGGACGACTACGTGATTCCAGAAACGGATGACGGGCTGATCGCGGAGTGCGCAGTACAGGTCTTCCGCTCCTCCGGACCGGGTGGCCAGTCGGTGAACACGACCGATTCGGCGGTTCGGCTCGTGCATCGCCCGACCGGGATCCGGGTCCAGTGCCAGCGCCAGCGGAGCCAGCTTCAGAACAAGCGCGAGTGTCTACGGCGACTGCGCGAGAAGTTGGAGGAGATGGCACAGCCGGTGATCGAACGGAGACCGACGAAGCCCTCGCGTGCGGCCCGAACACGTCGCCTTGCCGAGAAGAAGCGCGTCTCGCAGAAGAAGCATGTGCGCAGAACGCCGCCTAGCGACGACTAGGGGCAGTGCGGGCTCCTTCGCTACGGAAGGTCCGGGGCCGCAATTCCCTCAGTGCCCAGAACCTCCCGAAGCCGTTGGTATCGCCGCTTCTCGGAACGCTCGATGTTCGGCTTCCCACTCGTCGGCGCATAGAAGATCCCGTCGTAGGACGAATCCGGGTCGCCTACTTCGTTCGAAGACGAGATGGCCTTGCTCAGCGCCGAGAGCATCGGGGTCGGATCTTTCAGGAGAAGCATGCCTTCGGCGTCGGCCTTCTCGTGAGTGGTGCGGTGCAGGACACGGCCCCAAATCGTCACAATCCACGCCGAGGTGAGCACCGCGGCATAGGTGACCGCAATGACGACCGCGATGAATAGAGCCATGCCAATGAAGCCGAGACATCCGCCCGCTGAATCATCGTCTGACAACGCCGAATCCAGGCAACCGCCACCGTCGGCGCAGCCATCGCCAGCGCACCCGCCCGAGCTGCCGCTCGAACCGGAGCCACCCAGGCATCCATCTGCTGCGCAACCCGCGCCCTTGCCGAACATCTTGCGGGAGGTGCGAATCGCTTTGAGTGGCCCCATCAGCGCCGCCAGCGCCGTCCCGAACATGATGTCGCCGGCGACTATCCGAGCCGTAAGCGCCGCGATCACTGCGCGCTGTTCGTCTTCGGTCATCGCTACGAGGAGGCCTTGGGTCACGGCTATTGCAGGACGAGAACGGGTCGTGCCGAGGGCGAAGGCGTTCACGGCGTCGCTCTCGAGCACGAGAAGACGTGGCGGCTCACCCATACCAGCAGCAATCGCGATATCGTGAGCTGCGCTCTCGAGGCGAGGGGCTTCACCGGGCGCAAGATCGCGTCCCTTGAATCGAGCGCGCACCCAGTCTTCGGCATTGGAGAGCTGAACGGCCGCGAGAATAGACCCAACTGCGAGGAGGCCCAGCAGGCTCCAACCGTAGACCAGTCCGAGGGTGTGAAAGTAGCCTTCGAAGTCATCCGACAGGAGGCTGAGCAGCACGCCGGGGACGGCCACCATCGCCGTGTCGAGCAAGACCGCAGAGCCCAGCACGAAGAACGCCACGAACACGCCGAGCTTGATTCTGTTCTCATCAACTCGAGCCCAGAGTGGTTGCGAGCGAAGTGGACGCGGCGCCTTCGGCACTCTACGGGCCTTTCCCTCACGTGTTGTCGGCGAACGAGAACAGTGTAGCGCGAGGGAGAGCGTGTGGAGACCCAGACTCTTCGGCGATGAAGATGCGGGACCTCCTGCAGACTACGCCGTGTCCGCGATCCACTCGTTGAGCGCCGCGAGGAACGGTTCCCGCCCGTGCCGCTCGTACCACGGAACGTGCCCGCAATCGGGGATGCCTATGTACGCCAGCTGCGGGATATGCGATTGCAGTACGTCGCGTATCTGGGTGCCCGGATGCGGATCGTCGTCGCCGTGTAGCATCAGCACCGGACATGTGATGGCCGAGAAGCGCTGCGGCTCGACGCCCTCGTGCTGCAGTCGGACGACGTCGTCCCATGTCTCGAAGTGGCCCGCGGCGTCGGCACGCACGTCTGCGCCGATGAATGCCGTGGGGTCGACGGCTTCGGCGCGCTCGATGATCGCCCCCATCTGGCCGAATAGCGAATCACGCCACTCAGCGTCCTCGGTCGCGTCCATGCGCCGCTTGAGATCCGCCACGCGCGCCTCATCTGTGCGTCCGAGGCGCTTGCGCAGCGCTTGACTGAAGGCCTCGCGCGTCTCCTCGGTGTAGGACCCGCACCCGACGAGCACAAGCGTGCTGACCCTTTCCGGATGGAGCGCCGCAAACGAAAGCACGCGCATCGCTCCCCAGGACCAACCCACGTACGCCGCTCGCTCGGGGGCAACGACTGCCAGGTCCTCAACATGCCGGAGAACGGTGAGGGCGACCTCTCCCGCCCGGCGCTGGAGAGGTTCGAGCACTCTGTAGTGGGGGGCCAGCGTGCCGGCCAGCGACGACACTGATCCCTGAGCCCCGGGCCCGCCGTGCAGGAGGGCGAGCGTAGGACCGGATCTGCCATGCTCTCGAACCTCAATCGGGCTGACGGACATCCCGAACCCTCCTCTTCTCAAGCTCCCCATATCCATATTCTTGCCGTGCAGCGCAGAACCTGCACGATG
>JAENZW010000068.1 GCA_016841065.1 Actinomycetota bacterium | reverse complement strand
GCCGCGTTTGCCGAAGAAGCCTCGACGAAGCGTGGGCGGGACACCCCGGCGTCGCGCCACGCATTGAGCCGGGCGAGCTTGTCTGTTGCGATATCCGCGACTTAAACGCTAACCCCCGGGAGTCCGAGCGCTCGCGCGACTCGCGCCGCAGGGCCCGCTGCTTCAACCGCCATCGCGAGGATGCCGTCGACGCTTCGCCCCTCTGCGCGGAGTCGCCCAGCCGCAGCCACTATCGCATCCACATCGTGCGTGGAGACGCCGGGGAGCGGATGATCACTCAGCGACATACCGGGGGCATCGGGGTTCCTGTCCGGGGAGACTACCGCGTATCCGAGACGATGCGCTCGTGCGATGGCCGGGATCTGCTGATGTCCTGCGCCAAGAATGATGATGGCCTTGTTCGCCACGTCTCTCCTATCCGAGAAGATCCGACACGAGCGCGGTTACGCGCTCAGTGCCACGCCCGTCAACAACCTCTGGACCGCGAAGTGACATCGCAGCGAGCGCTTCACTGTCCCGTAGAATCCGAGCGACCTCGTCGCCGAGCGCGTTCGATGTCCAGTCTTGATAGTAGCCGAGCGAGACGGCCGCCCCATGGCCGGCGTAGAGGTTCGCAACCGTAGCGTTGAACTCGTTCCCCGCGATGATGACAGTCGGCAAACCTGCGGCGGCGAACTCGTATGTCGTCAGTCCGAGCGCGGAGAACGCGATATCCGCCTCGGCGATCAGCGGGTTCAACGAAGGCACGTGCTCGTGCAGCACGGTGTTCATTCCCGCCGAAGACGCGACATCTCCGAGCAACGCCGTGTGAGGATTGGCGACGCCGACTACGATGTCTACGGACCCGTTGAAGCCCGCCGCGCCTAGCGCACGCAACACGAGCGTCGAGAGATTGTCCGGATCCGACCCGCCCATTGAGATCAAGATGCGCGAAGGGGGTATCCGCCTCACACGGGATGCCTGTGGCTTCGGGGAGGCCGACGGGTCGAGCACGAGGTACTCCAGCCCATCGTGGACTCTGGGGAGCCGCGACACGTCCACGCCCCAGTCCGGATGCGGAAGGGCGTTAACGGCGAGGTCCGCGAGCTCGACGTCCGGCATCGGGTTGTCGAAATGTATCTGAACGAGGCCCGCCTCCCGCAACGCCTCAAACAGAGGGCGAGCGTCCTCCAGAAGCTGCTTGGGATAGTTGACTGCAACTGCCGCGGCTTTGCAGCTCCGCGCGAGATTCACAATCAGTCCGGGATCATCTGCATCCTCCACCACGATGGGCGCGGGCATCCCGCGCTGCCTGGTGATTGACGACACGGCCTCGTCTGGACGCGCCGCGAGAAGCACCGATGCCACCCCTGCATGTCTCAGCGCCTCATCAAGCCGGACGGCATGCATGACATGGCCCAACCCGATGCGCTCCCCGCCATCCGCCCTATACAGGATTGTCGGCAGATCGACGGTGTCTCTCGCCAGCACCCACGTCTCGCCGCGCCCGGTGCGAGTCGATCCAACCTCAAGCCATCCGCGGGATACGTAGAACTCGCGCGCGTCCTGTGCTTGCAGATAGAGTCGGCCAAACCCAAGGGCGGCCGCAACGCGGCGGAGCTGCTCAACGAGCTGCGCTCCCACGCCCTTCCCACGATATTGCGCGTCGACGTACAGAGCGGCGAGCCACGGCGTGAGGTCGTCCCATTCATCAAGATCGCGCTCGAAGAGACTCACCGTACCGACAGGCATCGCGTCGTCAAGAGCGACAAGCGTCAGGGGGACGCGGTCATCGTGAAGACGCTCCTGCACCCGTGAGACAGCTCGCTCGTGGCCAGCAGGCGTGCCATCGCCCCATGCACCGAAGACCCAGTCCGCCACGGCCTGGATGTGCTCTGGGTGGTTCTTCAGGAAGTCGATCCTGATCACGAACGTACCACCCCCGATGCGACTAGTCGGGCTTGCGCCCCAGGACAGCTACCAGTCGCCCCAGACCGAGTTCTGCGAAGGACTTGTAGAGCTTTGACTTGAAATCAGCTTGCCCCGCCTTCCACAGATTCTCTTCGAACGACTTGCGCATGGCGTGACACCGTCGTCCAGTCTCGTCATTCCCGACGTAGTCCTGGCCCATCAGTAGGAAGATGTCTATGGGGAACGTCGCCTCACGCTCGACCACCTCAAGACCCTGCGATTCGAGCAGACGCGCCAGTGAATCAAGATCGAAGTAGTTGATGTGATGCGGTGGAGCCAGCCACCATGGTTCGAATCCGCACGTCTCGCGCAGCACCTTCTGGAATGGGCTGTACTCATTCGGCACCATCACATAGAGAAGGCCACCGGGTTCAATGACGGATGCCGCTGTCGCGACAAGCGCCCTGGGATCCGGTATGTGCTCGAGGACCTCGCTCATGTGTACGACATCGAAGGTTCCGAGTCCGGGCGCCGTTTCCTCGCCAAAGAACCCATTGACTACCGGCACGCCAAGTTCGCGCGCATGCTCTGCGGCGCGAATCGAGGGTTCAATCCCCTGTGCCTGCCAGCCACGCTCTTGACCGGTCAGAAGGAAGTAGCCCGGTCCCGACCCGACATCAAGTATCCGCCTTCGTCCTTCCGGAAGATGTCGCTCGAACAGCTCGTAGCGTTCCCCGTAGGTCCGTTTCCACCAGTCGGCGTCTTCGGCGTGCCGCTCCAGATAGAGAGGCTTCTCGCGCGTGTAGTAGTCATCGCGGTAGACCGAAACCAGCTCATCCGTCGTCGGAATGGGCACTATGTGAGCGAATCCACACGACTCGCAGTTGATGACGGTGAATCCATCGACTTCGTCGATCAGATCCCCGGCATGCATGCGTCTCTCGTCGTCGATGGTCTCCTCCATACCGGCGCCGTCGTGATCTGAGGTGCGTCTAGCCACAGATATCCCCGAACTCCGCATACTTGCTCGCGAGAATCGCGTTGTCGGAAAGCAACTGAGGCATATCGCACAGAACCGGGTATAGCGACAGACACTCACCACAGTACAGATTGCCGAAGAGGGGCTGCAGGGGCTCGCCGCCGCACCGAGGGCACCCGTACGGCGTGTCGAATCCTGGCGGGCGGTCATCAGACTTCTTGACGATCAGAACCGCAGTCTCGTTCTCAGGGTTCGCGGGATGCTCGAACAACCGGTGTTCCACCACTTCGTATCCCAGCTCCTCGCAAATACGACGAAGGTCGAGGCAGTACTGATGTATCTCCATCCGAGCGCGTGTCGCCTCACTGCCGAGTTCGTTGCTTGGCTCGAGCATGACCACGTACCGCCCCGCCACCCGATACAGCTCGCGGAGAATCTCCACCTCGCGGCCCCTGTTTGGCTCGATGGCGTGAACCGTTAGGACGACATCGAAAGCCGATTCCCGGACCGGAATCGTCATCAGATCTCCGGTAAAGAACGACAGCGACGCCCCTTCCTCTCGCGAGAATCGCATCGCATGCGCAAGTCGAGACCAGGAGATGTCAAAACCGTGGACGTTCGCGAGCGGACGTGCGAGCTTTCGCGCGACAGGGGCTAGCGTCGTTGCCTCGCCCACGCCAGCCTCCAACAGCGAACTCGGAGCAAGCGAATCCAGGATGGCAGCGATGGCGGACGTGTACTTCTCTCTGAACTCCTCGCGCGCCGGATCTCGTGCACCAGCAACGTACGAACCCGCCTGCATGTCATACGAAATGAGTATCGCCTCTCGGGAATTGCCGGTGCCGTCCTCGATATCACGAAGGTACTGCATGATGTTCGCGCCAGACTCGTAGAGTCGCTTGATCTCTTGGATTTCGATTGATCTCTTGTCGCTCATGTGGCTCCTCGTTCCTTGCATTCGAAAACCAGTCTGAATGGCCGAGGACCGCTAGGCCACTTCGAAGCTGACACACTGCGCTGCGCGCTCCAGCCTCTCAATCATGAGCAGACGTGTTTCTGCGCGTGCCCAGACGAAGCCGAGTATATCCCGATTGTCCACAGGCGGGCGCACCGACGAACCCACTTTCGTCCGTATGAGAACCTTGGACACCCCGTCGACAGCCGCGGCCTCCTCAAGACCCCGTATGGCGCTGACCGTGCCGCGGGACTGAGCGTAGAGCGCGCGCCATCCCGCATGCGAGAGGACGGTCAAGTCGCACGCTTGGTCGGCTTCATCAAGGTGCGCGAGCGAAGCGAAGTAGGAGCGCGCTGGGGAACAGCGCGTCGCGACAGGAGTCATGTACGAGGTGAGAACGTCGCCGTGAAACCGCGGAGTCACCTCGAGTACCACGGGACCGGAGACATCAACGATCATGTCGGCCTTGACTGGCCCGCATGTGATACCCAGCGCTCTCGACGACCTCTCCAGGAGAGAAGTGCATTCCTCCTGGATGCGTTCGTCCAGAATCGACGGCTGCGCCCCCCGAATCGACACGGCAGAACCTTGCGCTATGAACTCCCTGTCCATCACGCCGCACGGAACGAATCGGTCGTCGACGAAGTATCCGTTGACGTCGACGTGAGCACCCGCGATGAACTGCTCGAGAATCACGCGGTCAGAGAATTCCAGCGCATACTTCAGCGCCCCAGGAACCTGGTCAACGCCGGTCACGACCGTAACGCCCCGGCTGCCGCTGCTTCCAACAGGCTTGATGACGGCCGGAAGTCCCCACGCCGTGACCGTTCTCCCGGCGTCTTGGTCATTTGGCAGCACAGTACTCCGGGGAACGGCTATCCCTGCATCCGCAAGGACACTCGATGCCGTCGACTTGTCCAGTGCACGCGCCACTGCAGTCGGCGAACAGGCCGGCAGACCCAATCTCTGGTGTATCAGCGCAACCGACATGAGTCCAAAGTCGCTGCTCGCGTATGCACCGATCAAGCCTCTCTTCGCTGCAATCACCTCAGCAAGACGCACAAGCTCGTCGGTGTCGGTGCCACTCACCTGCCACATCTCATCGGCTATGTCCGACGCAGGTGCACGCGGGTCCAGATCGGTGACAACCACGTAGACTCCCAGCTCCTTTGCCGCGGCCACAGTGTAGAGCTGGAGCGGCCCACCGCCGATATGGAGCAACGCACGACCCGAACTAGCCATTATCGGAGCCTCCATCAGCTGCGACCGCGTCGGCACATACGCGCCAATTCCCATCAGCGCCACGAAGAGTCCGCGCCGCCGCAATCCGGACACGCGGAATCTCGGCCGGCAATCCCACCATCGCCATCAAGATGATTCCGGTGAGGTCTATGGAGGCGCATTCCTCAAGAAGCCCCTCGAACAGGAAGTCTCCCCCAAGCTGCGTGTGGAGCTCAATCGGATACACCTGGCCGGAGGACGACACGCGTGTGGACAGTACAAACGGGCTTCGGGTGACCGAGAGCCCCCTCGCAACCGTCTGCGCTGCGTCAAAGATGTGCTCAGAGACTTTCGTGCCCTCGAAGCGTGATGGAACTGAAAGGCCCTCTCCGACAAGGACACCACCCTCGCCAAACCGATTGAGTTCATCGACGAGCGCGAGCGGTATGAACACACCCTCATCGACGAAGCCCACCAGCATGACATCGGTCCCATCAATGAACTCCTCCACCTCCACGAAGCCCGTGGCCGAGTTGGCCGACACGGTCGAAATCAACGCTCGTGCCGAAGCAGCGGTAGACGCCAAGTACACCCCGGCCTTTCCGGCGGTCGTATGCGTCGGCTTGAGTACAAGCGGATAGCTGAACGAATCCCAATCCGCAAGAAGCGGGTCCTCCAGGCGCCAGTGTGAGGGACTGTGGAGGCCGAAATGGGAGCAGGCCTCCACGAAGCGGTGTTTGTCGAGGATGATTCTGGCGGACTCAAGGGGGACGCCGGGCAGGCCCCATCGCTCACAGACCGTTGCCGCGGTCACAGTGGGGGGACCGAATGATCCGCAGACTACTCCAGCGATCTTCCGTCCCCTGAGCATGCCGGAAAGCTCCCGAAGAACGCAGTCGACATCGTGCGTGCTGCAAGCCACGTACTCGTGAGCGAGCGCCAACCCGGGGGCGTCGGACTGCATGTCCACTGCCATGATATCGACATTCAACGTGCTCAGACGACGCAGAATCGGCAGTTGACTGGAGCCCGCCGCGAGGCAGACAACGACGTCGCGAGCCTGAGCCTCAGGGTCAGCAAGACTCATGTGAGACCCACTTCAAAGACGGACACACTGCGTTCGGGTCCCCCGGTCTCCTCCCAAATGTGTCTGTATCTCTCGCGACCAACGAATTCCCTGTTGCCTTGCGCGATTTCTGGATTGGCGTCAAGGAAGCCAACGACGCTGGCCAGGTTCGTGCGTGGGTCACAGCCCATGCCGCTGAGAATCGCATCCATCAGCTTGAGATCTTCGGGCTCATCGACCGTGAGCCGCAACTCCGAGAGGTCGACATCCGGAACGATGTAATGGCTCTGAAAGAGCTCCGGGTGCCGAATGATGTATGTCGTCACGTGCTCCCGATCTTCTGTGTTGTCGGCGTCGAGCCAAACCTGCTCTAGCGCCTGGCGCGAAACACAGGTTGCGCCTATCCCCTCCGGGAACCCGGCTAGCCCCCACGCACGTGCCCCACTTCCGGACACGGCGCCAACATGGTCCGCCCCCGTCGCGTGAAATGTCTCGATGACACGTTCAACAACGCGAACATCCATGAGCGGGCAGTCAGCCGTCACGCGCACGACCGGGTCGGCATCGTAGTCGCGAGCCGCGATCAGGAAGCGATCGACAACATCCATCTCACTGCCGGACATCACCTGTATCCCGCTGGTCGAACAGTAGTCGCGTATAGCATCGTCCGTGGAATCAACGGTCGTCGCGACAACAACCTCGTCAACTTGGGTCACCGCACGTGCGCGCTCGACAACGTGCCATAGCATCGGCTTTCCAGCCAGCGGAAGTAGCACCTTTCCTGGCAAGCGTGTCGAGCCCATACGAGCCTGAATGATTGCGACAGTTCGCACGACTAAGGACTCCAATCGGCGCGAATGTTGCGCAACGGCCTGAGGCCATCGCTGGGATCGGCACGCCACGTCCGCTCGTCCATCTCGCTTGGCGCGGGCTCCTTGATTCCAGACCCATCCGCTTCGACACCCCTGTCGCTGCCGGCAATTAGCGACGCCACTTGTGCGGGAAGCCAACAGTGTCCGCCGGCGTATTCTTCGCCGGCTTCATCAAGGTCGAAGTGGAACTCGATGGTCTCAGCACCCCATCTGTTGACCGCCCGCTGGACAACGCCCGAATCGACGCTGTGATCCGACCAGCCGACCCGGCAGCCATACTCGGTCCGCAACGTCTCGATGACCGCGAGATTGCACTCGTCGGCGGGTGCAGGGTACTTGGACACACAGTGGAGCAGGGTGAGGTCGACTGCGTCGGACTGACGGAGCACCTCTACGGCGTGCGTCACTTCATCAAGCGTCGCCATGCCGGTGGAGAGAATCACTCGCTTGCCGGTCGCCGCGCACGCGGAGAGTAGGTCGTCCCATAGAAGTTCGTAGGACGAGATCTTGAACGCATCAACGTAGGGCAGAAGCTCGTCAACAGCCGCAAGATAGAAGGGCGTGCACATGAACTGCAAACCGCGACTGTGACACCGGGCTGCTAGCGGCTGCAGGAACTCGAGGGGAAGTTCCCAGTCCCGCCGGCGACGAACGGCCTCACTCCGCCGCACGATTTCGGGTGCAAACAACGAGTCCACACGGAACAACTGAAACTTGACCGCATCGCAACCAGCGTCGGCAGCCGCGTCGACGAACGCGAGCGCGCGAGCCAAGTCACAATTGTGATTGCTGGATACCTCAGCGATGAACTCTGGGTTCATGAGCGTCTCATGACCGTACCGGTCCCGACTAGCTTTCGATTTCGAACGCCGGGTCAACGTGCTGTCGAATGAGAGACCGAAGCTCATCGACGCCAAGCCACTCCGTGTTCGTCCCGCTTGAGTAGCGGAAGCCGGGCTCGCACATCTTCCCGCCAAACTGACTCGCGTACTCCGTCGGCTTCCACAGCGGAACGGATGGCACGATCACGAAGTAGTCATCGAACTCAATGGTGTTGATCGCGTCGGTCTCAGTGACCATTTCCTCGTGCAGCTTCTCACCAGGACGAATGCCGACAAGCTTGAGTTCGCAGCCCGGACAGACCGCCTCAGCCACATCCGTGATCTTGTAGCTAGGGATCTTCGGCACGAAGATCTCGCCGCCCCACATGTTCTCGAGCGCGAATAGCACCAGGTCAACGCCCTCCTCGAGCGAGATGTTGAACCGTGTCATGCGTTCGTCGGTGATAGGCAGGGTGCCGGAGGACCTCTGCTCCAGAAAGAA
Organism: Actinomycetota bacterium; assembly: GCA_016841065.1. GTDB lineage: Bacteria > Actinomycetota > Coriobacteriia > Anaerosomatales > JAENZW01 > JAENZW01. Next base: position 1,470 of record JAENZW010000068.1, on the reverse strand, counting down.
CGGAATCACGCTCCCGCGCGACCCCATGACGTTTCCGTACCGAACCACGCTGAAACGGATGTCGTGGTGTCCCCGAAAGTTGTTTGCAGCGGTGAAGAGCTTGTCGCTCGTAAGCTTGGTAGCCCCATAGAGATTGATGGGCGCCGCAGCCTTGTCTGTCGAGAGGGCAACGACTCGCTTCACGTCACGATCGATGGCCGCCTCGATGACATTCTGCGCACCGAGCACGTTGGTCTTGACTGCCTCGAACGGGTTGTACTCGCACACGGGGACGTGCTTCAGGGCGGCTGCATGCACGACTATGTCGATGCCCTCCATGGCACGCCATAGGCGCTTCTCGTCCCGAACGTCACCGATGAAGAAGCGGAGTGCGGGATAGCGGTCCTTTGGGTAGAGCTGCGCCATCTCGAACTGCTTCAGCTCATCGCGCGAGAACACGACGACGCGCTTGATGTCCGGGTAGCGCTCAAGCACGGTCTGCACGAACTTCTTTCCGAACGAACCCGTGCCGCCCGTCACGAGTATGGATGAACCATTGAGCATGATTGGAAGCTCCGTTCCGAGGGTCAACATACGTATGTTACCAGGGGACCGCCGCGTTCGGACGATGCGCCGCTCAGCCCCGCCTGATGCTGCCTTGCGATCGTGCCACTCTCTCCGCGTACAGCAAGTCCGTCAACAGGCTTTCAGGCGTCTTGAAGCGTTCCGCCCCGAGGTACAGGTCCGTCAAGGCTCTCTGCTCGTCATCGATTGACATCGGCAGCGGGTGGAACAGCTCTCTTATCCTGCGGTTCTCGGCAAGGCGCTCATCCGACGGGACCGACTTCTGAAGCTTCGCATCCACCTCGGCACGAACCTCGACATCAGGCGTGATCCAGTATGGGATGTCTGCGGCCAGTGCATACCACATGTTGGATCCGAGGGTATTGCTGCCCGCATACTTGTGCGCCGCAAGCAGGTGAATGAGCCGGTAGATGAAGACGTCGTCATGCAGATGGCCAGCCGTGACAATGCGAAGTCCGCGCTCCTCGAAAGGCTTGTGCAGCCCGATCGAGTAGTCGTACCAGTGGGCACACACCGTCACCGGCTGATACTCGTCCGGTAGCTCCAGCAAACGGTCGGCGATAGCTTCGAGCGGCGCATCCATTTTGACCATGGCTGTCGAATGCGCCGGGAAGTAGATCATCCCCTTGCGTTCCTCGAACTTGGGTAGACCACCGACACGCGCGAGAGCGTACAGAAACGGCGACGCCGACGGAATGACTGTCTTTCGTGACCCTCGCCTGTACGCATGATCCAAGTACTCCGGAAAGCTGAGAACCGTCGGCAACTCTGCTTGTACCTCCGCCGGCGGCGCACTCTGATCCGCGGTCATGTACACCCCGTGCGGCACGATCGCGAACAGCGGCTTCTCCATCGGATACCCCGCGTACGCCTTGAGCACCCCTGCCGCGCCATAGTTGTTGTTCG
>JAENZW010000067.1 GCA_016841065.1 Actinomycetota bacterium | reverse complement strand
GATATAGGTGAGGCCAAGTGGATTCGATTCGCGTGTTCATCGCCGACGATCACGAGCTCGTCAGGTATGCGTTGCGCTCGATGCTCGAAGCGGAAGACGGCATCGAGGTCGTCGGGGAGGCGGCCGATGGCGAGCAGGCGGTGGAACGCATTTGCGACGTGGTCCCCGATGTGGTGCTTCTCGACATGCGGATGCCCAAGCTAAGCGGCGTAGAGGTCTGCCGCCAGCTTCACGAGACATGCCCTGAACCGAAGATACTCGTCCTTACTAGCTTTGATGACGACGAAGAGGTCTTTGGCGTGCTGGCACATGGAGCCACGGGCTACATCCTGAAAGACACCCGTCCAGAGGGCGTGGTTCAGGCGATTCGCTCGGTGGCCGATGGCCAGGCGGTGTTCGATTCGAAGATTGCCACCCGGGTCATCTCCGGGCAAGGGAGGGCCGAAGACGCGGATCCTCCAGCCCGCGATCTGCTCTCGGATCGCGAGATGGACGTGCTCAGGCTCATAGCCAAAGGCATGAGCAACAAGGAGATCGGTCGTGCTCTGTGGATCGGCGAGACGACCGTGAAGACTCACGTCAGCCACATCTTGCGCAAGCTAGGCCAGGCCGACCGAACACAGGCCGTGCTTGCCGCCGTCAAGAGTGGGCTTGTGAGAATCGACGACTCGACTGCGAGCTAGAAGCGACGTGCTCGCGTCGTCCATGCGTATGACACGCGGCTCATACCATTGGCCTGCTATTCCGCCCGCTCGACCGATAGCGCTTCGCTTTGCGACGGGGCACACTCTCCTCAAGACTTGATAGGCCGCCCGCATCGAGACAATCGAAGTCGCGGGCGGACCCGGGAGTGAGTATGGGTTCGCTCCCGACGGGAGGAGGTGCGTACGCATGTTGACAAAACTGTATGTCCGTCTTGCTTCGGACGAGGGTGCGACTGCCGCCGAGTACGGTCTTCTGGTGGCCCTCATCGCGCTGATTATCGTCGTTGGAGTCGGTCTCTTTGGCGAGGCGCTGAACACGTTCTTCAGCGGTCTGGCCGATACCGTCGGAGGCTGGTAGGTTGAGTTTGCCCGTCTGCCCGCAAAGGGGTACACGATGCGATGTGTTGCAGACTCGCAATACACTACAGACGAGGGTGGAGTCGCAGCAGAGTACGCTGTTCTCGTCGGCTTCGTGGTACTGATAATCATCGTGGGTGTCGGGCTGTTCGGCAACAATCTCGCTCAGTTCATCGAGGGCCTCGCAGCACGGATCGGCGAGATACTTGGGGGATGAAGCGGGACTGGACAAGTGAGCGCGCTGCTCAGGCTGTCCACCGAGATAGCAGTCTCGGCGCGCGGGCACTAGCGGCCCGCGCGCCGCGTTTGTTGACCTGATCACGACAGGTAGTGCGCTCGAGGAGGCCGTCGTAGGCCATGAGTGGCGGTGTGAGAAAGAGTCTCCGTGGCGAGCACGGTGCAGCAGCGGTCGAATTCGCGATCGTGTGGTTCGTGCTTGCCATGTTTCTTATCGGAATCATCCAATTCGGGTTTCTCTTCAACCAATGGCTTCAAATCGAGCATGCTGCACGTGAAGGCGCGAGATGGGCTGGTCTCCGAAACGACGCCGACTTCGTTCGAACGAAGGTGATCGAGACCGCACCGGGCCTGGAGCTCACCGCGGCCGACATCACGATCGCGCCGGGCGATCCGACAGCTGCTACGCCCAACACATCGATCTCGGTGACGATCCACCACGATGCCCCGGTGTTCACGCCGATCATGACCGCCATCTTCGGGACCGAGATTGATCTGAGCGCGAGTTCTACGCAGCGAGTGGAGTGAGCGACTCATGAAGCGCTTGATAGTTAGACGTGGGCGAGACGACTCCGGAGCGGTCGCGGTCACGGTCGCAATCTTCGTAATCGCGTTCGTCGCCCTCTCGGCGATCGTTGTCGACGTGGGTTACATGTACGACACGCGCAGGCAGCTGCAGGCGATTGCAGAATCCGCCGCTCTTGCGGGCTGCCAGGAGCTCATCGCCACTCAGGACGCGGGCGCCGCCGACTCCGTCGCCAGAGCGTACGCGAATCTCAACACGGACGACGGGCCCGTGGATGGCCTCACGATAGAGTCGGTCGATGTCGACATGACCGAGGGCTCCGTCCGCGTGGTCGTTGCGCAGCAGGCCCCTGCGTTCTTCAGCCGCATGTTCGGGCCCGCGACGAACGACGTGCGCGCTGCGGCAAAGGCGCGGAAGTGGGCACTCGCCGGCGGTCGATACGTCGTCCCCTGGGCCATCCCGACGATTCGTAGTATCGACTACGTGGAAGCCGCCATCGTCGACGACAAAGGAAATGTGATCTCCTCGACCAATCTCGGAGAGACGGGAACTTTCACGTTCGGTGGTATTGTGAACGCTCCCGTAGCACCCGGCGGCTACGATGTGCGCGTTCGGATCTACAACTCGTACGGCATTCCTGAGCTCCTGTACGACAGCACGAACGTCAAAGAGGCGCCGGCGGGGCGCGTGACGGTTGGTGGGACGACGTTCACGAGTGTCACGCTGAGCGACGACTATGTGACGCTTGGCGAGGGTCTTCCGGTCTTGAGTGTGGTCACGGCCGCGCCCGAAGCGTCGGTCAGCGTCGATGTCGCAGGGAAGAAGCGCGTCATGACGACTACCGACGACATCCACTGGTCGTACGCGATCCAGGCGCATGACGTCGACTGGGAAGCGGATCTCCTTCGCGTGTACGAGTTGGATGTGTTCACCGGCGGAAAGGGAGATGGCGTTGACGCCTACCTCCACGTCGCCCGGTCCACGCATCCGATAGAAGTCATCACCGCAACACCTGGTGTCGTCGCGGCCGGCGGGAGCGTCGCCGTCAGTGTGGAACTCAGCGAGTTCTACCCGACCACGGCGGTTCCGGGTCAGACGTACGTGCTGCGCGTCGGGAGCCCCGCGGGTCTGGCTGGCAACTACGGCGAATTGAACTTCAGCAAGCTTGTCCATACGTCGGATTGTCCGCCCGATCCCTACGACCCGAAGGCCGGCAACAACTACTTCGACTGGACCGCATATGGGTATGAGGGGGGCATTCACCTCGACGACGTGATCGAGCTGAGCCCGGGTACATCGGGCATCAACACTCAGAAGGCTTTGGACGAGCGGGCTAGTCGGCTCTTGCCGGGCGAGGATCTGATTGTCGCCGTGCCCGTCGTTGAGAGGTATGTAGAGAAGACCGGTGGTGCCTACGACGTCATCGTAGTGAACTTCGCTGCGTTCAAGATACTCTCGTACGACAAGAGTGGGGGCGTCACAGGAGAGTTCCAACAGTACATCGCCAACCCGTCGTCCTACGAACCGGATCCAGGAGGAGACCCAAACGCGATCTATGCGGCGCGACTTGTGAACCCCTGACGCGCCGAGCACAGCTGAATTGCCAGGCGACCTGTGAGAGGAGAGGTCGACAGTGCGAACCAAGGTACTGATCGTTGTCGTTGCGCTCGTGCTTGGGGGGCTTGCCGCCGTCGTTGCCGCGAACTATCTGCGCGGCGCACGGGAGAGCATCGTTTCTGAGGGCGAGTCGGTCACCGTTCTGGTGGCGCAGGAAGACCTGCCGAGGGGGCTCACAGCAAACGAGCTCGTCGAGCGGGAGCTCGTAGCCGAGGAGGAGGTCCCACGCACGTACGTGGCGGCCGACGCCATCTCCTCCCCCCGCGCGGTCGAGAACGAGATTCTCGCGGTGCCGGTGAGCAAGGGCGAACAACTCACCGCCTCCAGATTCGAGTTTCCAGCTCAGGCGGGTCTGGGCTACTCGGTTCCCGAAGGGCAGGTCGCAATTGCTATTGAGGTTGATGAGATAAGCGGTGTTGCCGGCTTGCTGAAGCCCGGCGATGACGTGGTGGTGTTCGCGACGTACGAGCCTCAGGGTGACGTGCAGCAGGCTATCACGATGACAGAGGTTGGCAAGGGTAGAGTGCTCGCAGTCGGCTCCACCATCTCTCAAGAGTTGGCTACCGCTAGTACGTCGGAAGAGGAGGCCGGTGGCGGCGGGGCGTTGTCAGGTTCTCAGACCCGTACAGAAGGGGTCTACCAGACTGTGACGCTCGCGCTGCCGATTGTAGAAGCGCAGAATGTCGTCTTCGCCCACGAGGAGGGCAGCATCCATCTCGCGCTTCTGGCCCGCAACTCCGAGGAGCCGGCTCTCCCGCTTCCGAGTTGGCTCGGCGAACTGGACTACGACAGGTACTCGCCGGTTCTCCCGTTGGGGGATTAGGCCTGATGAGACGAATTATCATAGCCGAACCCCAGGAGCTGGTTGCCGACCGTCTTCGTCAGGCCGCACAGGATGCCGGCATCGCCGACGCCGTTGTGGTGTCGAGTGTCGAGGAGGCGCGGGTCCATCTCGATCAGGAGGCGACAGATGTCCTTCTCATTGGCCCGCTGCTCGCCGACGACGAGGCGTTCGAGATTGCGACCGAAGTGGCGGACAGCCACGGAATCGCGACGGTGGTCGTCGCACCCACGGTCAACTCGGCCCTGTTGCGAAAGGCGATGCGTGCAGGCGTGGCCGATGTCGTCAGCCTGAGCGACTCGATCTCAGAGATCTCGGACGCCATCGCGAGCGCGGGAGACACGGCTGCACGTTGGCGTACGGCCACTCCACACCCCGCCGAGACGCCGGCCCAAGAGGCTCCCCGCGGCAAGATCATCACCGTGTTCTCGACCAAGGGTGGGGTCGGCAAGACTGTGCTCTCAACCAACCTGGCGGTCGTTCTGGCGAAGGAGACCGGCAAGCGCTGCGTCATCGTGGACTTGGACCTGGAGTTCGGGGATGTCGGTATCATGCTCGGGCTGAGACCGGACCACACGATCGCCGACGTGGTGCAGGTCTACGACAGGCTTGACGTGGACCTGCTGAGAGGATTCATGGTCCAACACTCAAGCGGGCTGGATGTGCTGCTTGCCCCGGTGCGACCAGAGGACGCGGAAACCGTATCCGTTGCGCGCACGACCCAGATACTCGATCTTCTTCGCGAGTGCTATGACTTCATCGTGATCGATACGAGCCCCTCGTTCTCAGAGGTAGTCCTTGCGGCGCTCGACAAGAGCGACGCGATCTACGTAATCACGATGATGGACGTGGCGTCGATCAAGAACACCCGTATCTCACTGCAGAAGCTCACGCAACTTGGGTATGACTCGCATCGGTTGGGCATCGTGCTAAACCGCTCCGACAGCAAGGTCCTTCTCCAGCCGGGTGAGGTCGAGACCGCTATCGGCGCGAAGATATCTGTCCATATTCCCAGCGATCGCATTGTTCCGCGTTCGGTGAACAAAGGCGTGCCTGTCGTCATCGACATGCCCAAGTCCGATGTCGCCCGGAGCATCATGGAGTTGGCGCGCGAGACTGCAGGGTGGGCCGCGAAGGAGGCCGACGATGTCGCTTAGAGAGAGGCTGACGAGAGCAGGTGAGCAGACGCCGGCAGAGGTCGTTCAACAGCCGAACGTTGCTGCCGTTAATCGCGAGGCAATCCAGCGAAATCTGCACTACTTGCTCATCGAGGAGATGCGCAGCGAACTTGAGGCCGAGGAACGGGACGAGGTTGTCCTTCGACGGGCACTCACCGGCAAGCTGAGCGGACTCCTGGACCAGGAGGCGACGCCACTTTCGGCCGCCGACAAACGCGAGATCACCACGAACGTGCTCGACAACATTCTCGGCTACGGGCCGATTGAGTCGCTGCTCCAAGACCCGACGGTCACCGAGATCATGGTGAACAACCCCGAGACGATCTTCGTAGAGCGCGCGGGCAAGATCTATCCCACGGACAAGCGCTTTGTGGATCAGGATCACCTTCGGCGAATCATCGACAAGATCGTAGGCCAGGTGGGACGCCGCGTCGATGAAGCTTCTCCGATGGTAGACGCCCGGCTGCCGGACGGTTCGCGTGTCAATGCGGTCATCCAGCCACTCGCCCTCAATGGCCCCATGCTCACCATCCGGAAGTTCTCCCGGGACCCCTACACGGTTGAGGATCTCATCGCGTTCGGGACGCTGACGTCCAGAATGGCGGAGCTTCTCGAAGCGTGCGTGCGTGGCCGCTTGAATATCCTGATCAGCGGCGGTACCGGAACGGGCAAGACGACGTTGCTCAACGTGGTGTCGACGTACGTCCCTGGTGACGAGCGAATCATCACCATTGAGGACTCCGCGGAACTCCGACTTCACCAGAGCCACGTTCTCCGGTTGGAATCGCGTCCGCCCAACATCGAGGGCAAGGGCCAGATCATGATTCGCGACATGGTGCGCAACTCACTTCGCATGCGGCCCGACCGCATCATCGTCGGCGAGGTTCGTGGCGCGGAAGCGCTTGATATGTTGCAGGCGATGAACACTGGTCACGACGGCTCCTTGTGCACGATACACGCGAACTCACCGCGCGACGCGATGGCCCGGCTCGAGACGATGGTGCTCATGTCGGGCTTCGACCTTCCCGTGCGTGCGATCAGACAGCAGGCTGCGTCTGCTCTCAACCTCGTGATTCACCTGGCTCGTCTTGGAGACGGATCGCGACGTGTCGTTAACGTCACCGAGATCGAGGGCATGGAGGGTGACACCGTCGTCATGCAGGATATCGCATACTTCGACTACTCAGCGGGCATCGGACCGGATGGCCGCTTCTTGGGAGAGCTCAAGTTCACGGGGCTGCGGCCGAAGTTCTCGCGGAGACTGCACGACCTCGGGATCGACCTGCCCCCGGACCTGTTCGAGTACGAAGCGCCGGCGAGAGGGTAGCGTGATGCGGGCGAGGAAGCGGACCTACTTGTCGCGAATTGGGCTGGCAACTCTGGTAGTTGCCGCGTGCGCCATGGTTCTCGGGCCATACGTATCGCATGCGGCCGTCTCGGGTTCGGAGCTGGTGGTGCAGGGACTCGACACGTCCGACTACCCGGCCGTGAGTCTCAAAGTCAGCCTGCCTGAGTCATTTCCCACAGGCGATGTCGCCTTCGATGTCCTAGAGAACAGTGAGTCCGTCGAAGACCTCGAGGCCGAGTTGATCAATGCACAGGAGGCGCCTCCGCGGGTTGCGCTCATACTCGACGTCAGTGGATCCATGCGAGGTGGACCGCTGGACGACGCGAGAGCGGCTGCCACCAGGTTCTCCGAGAGCCTCGGGGATGAGGCCTCGATTGTGCTCATCACGTTCAACGGCAAGCCTTCGTTGTTGGGCGACTTTGGAGCGGATCGTGCGCACCTTCAAGCCGCACTCGACGACCTGACTGCGGGCGGTGAGACCGCCCTGTACGATGCAATCATCCAAGGGGCCGAGTCGATCAGCGACCCCACACCTGGGCAGCGGGCGATCGTTCTGCTGTCTGACGGAGCAGATGATTCCAGCAACAAGAGCTTCGAGACCGCCATGGAGTCAGTTCGCGAAGCTGGCGTGCCAGTCTACGCGATCGCTCTTCAGTCTCAGGACTACAACCCGCAGGCCCTCATCACATTGGCGACGGGATCCGGCGGTCGCATGCTCACGGTTGCATCCTCGAGTGAGCTCGAGGGGTTCTTCACAGGAATCGCCGAGGAGATTCAGTCCACGTACGCTCTCACGTATACCAGCCGTGAACCGCGTACCAAGGACATAGAGGTCGATGTCTCTGCGGTCGTGGGGGATGCGAGAGCGACCACCTCGTTGTACTACCCCTTGCCGACGTTCGAGGTTCCCGCTGACGCGAGCGCGTCTGACGTCGCAGCAGATTTCACCCCGCCCGGAATGACCCCGATCTTCCTCGCCGCGGTGCTTGCGTTCGGCGCAGTCGGGCTGCTTGTTGTCGGGGTGTTGACGGTTCTCGTCCGTCAGGAGACGGGGCTGGCGCATCTGCACTACTACGATCAGCTGCGGGCCCAGGCCGAGCTTCCCGACGCCGGCACCGCTACCGATCAGATTCGAGCGAAAGTGGTCTCCGCGGTCGGCGTCGTCGCGAGCAGGCGGGGACTGACCCAAATCATCGCTGAGAAACTTGAGCAGGCCGGTCTCCCTATTCGGCCCGCAGAGTACATGACGCTCCACCTCCTGTTGGTGGTGGGTCTCGGCGTTCTCGCCCAGCTGCTCGTCGGCAACTTCGTACTGTCGTTCACGTTGGTGGTGATGGCAGCTCTGTTGCCGGTTCTGGCCCTCGATATGGCCATCGACAAGCGCCGCCGCCGCTTCGAGGCGCAGCTGCCAGACGTACTCTCGATGATCGCGGTCTCACTTCGCGGCGGTTGGGGACTTCTTCAGTCGGTGGACTTTGTGGTGCAGCAGGCCGGGCCGCCAGCGGACGTTGAGTTCAAGAGAGTGCAGACCGAATCTCGTCTGGGCATGCCACTCGAGCAGAGCCTGGAGCGTATGGCCAGGCGGCTGCAGTCACCTGATTTCGACGCGGCGGTCACGGCGATGAACATTCAGCGCGAGGTGGGCGGTAACCTCGCCGAGATTCTCGACATCGTCTCAAAGACCGTTCGCGATAGGTCCGCCCTCCGCCGTCAGGTGGCAGCGCTTACTGCCGAGGGGAGACTTTCGGCGATCATCCTGATGGCACTACCCTTCCTTGAGGCGATAGCACTACTCATCATGAGTCCGGGCTACCTGGACCCGATGTTCAAGAATCCCATCGGGATCGCCATGTCGGTAGGCGCGATTCTCCTGCTCGCAGTGGGTGGAATGTGGCTGCGCTCGGTAACCAGGATCGAGGTATGAGATGATCCAACAGTTCACCGTGATAGTGTGGCTGGGCGTGGCCATCGGCATCTACGCTCTGCTTGATCTTGTGTTCTCCGAAGACAAGCGTGTGAGCAGACGGCTGAAGGGCCTTACCGAGTACGAAGTGCAGCAGGCGAAGCAGTCCGAGCCGATGCTGAGGTCGTTCCGGGAGCGCGCCATAATGCCGTTTGTTGGCGGAATAGTGAACGGCGCACGGGCGCTGTGGCCGAAACGCTACTTCGCGAGCTTGTCGGACAAGCTCGACCGCGCCGGCTACCCTCGGGGTGTGCGCATAGACCGCCTGGTTGCGGCGAAGTCCGTCCTCGCCTCCGCGTTGGTGCTTCTCACCGTGGCCGCCGGTATCACCGGTTCCTGGCAGTTGGGTGCAACGGTGTTCGTCATGGTTCTGGCGGGCTTATTGGGCTTCTTTGCGCCGGATATCTGGGTCGATGGCCAGATATCGCGCCGTCAGAACGCCATCGTGCGTCAGTTGCCAGACACTCTCGATCTTCTCACGATTTCGGTCGAGGCAGGACTGGGCTTCGATGCCGCTCTCGCGAGGATAGTGAAGGCATTCAGCGGTCCGTTGTCCGAGGAGTTCGGCCGTGTTCTGCACGTGGTGCAATCCGGTGCCAGCCGCAAGGAAGCGCTTCGCGGCTTCGCTGAGCGGGCTGACGTTCCGGAGATCCACTCGTTCGTCGCCTCGATTGTTCAAGCCGATCAGTTTGGCGTGAGCATCTCGCAGGTCTTGCGCACGCAAGCGGGAGAGATGCGACTGGTACGTCGTCAGCGTGCCGAGGAGCTGGCGCAGAAGGCGCCGGTCAAGATGGCTATCCCGCTCATCCTCTGCATCTTGCCTGCGACAATGATCGTTATCCTCGGCCCCGCGGTCATCCGCATCGGAGGTCTATTCGGCGGGTAGAACGCGTCGGGTCCCTACTGCGGCCACGTGCCCCCATCCGATGACTCCTCTCCGGGTGGGGGCACTGGTCTATCATCTGTGGAGGATTCTGCCGTGTGACAAGGAGCAGCAATGGATCGCGACAAGATCATGCAGGGCGTGGAGCTCATCCTCGAGGGCGTCGGGG
>JAENZW010000066.1 GCA_016841065.1 Actinomycetota bacterium | reverse complement strand
CAACACCCGAGATCGCTATCCGCGGGTGCGACGCATACCAGCTGCGGACCTGGGCCACCATCAGTGCCCACGTCCAGCTTCGGCAACGCCGGTGTTCACGTATGCATCCGCGAACTCCACGCAGTACCCTTCCGTGTCGATGCTACTTGAGCGCCTCTATGCGCTTCTTCAGGTCCTCGTCGTTCGGCGCAAGAAAGAGCGCCTTGTCTAGCGCAGCCCGTGCCTCGTCGTACATGCGCCCGTCTTCATACGCCTTGGCCTGCAGTTTCAGCAGTTCCACGCGACTTGCCTCGTCGAGGCTATCGTCCTCGAGCACTCGGCCCCAAAGGTCCGCAGCTTCTTGGTAGCGCCCCACCTGCATGTACGTGCGGGCCAGATCGTCCATGTACGACGAATCCGCCTTCAGTTGCACGGCCGCTTCCAGATGTGAGATCGCATCCTCGGTCTTGCCCACTACGCGCTCGAGCATCGCGACCTGGTAGAGCGTCGCGTCCTCATCGGGTCGTCGATCGACCACGTACACATACTGTTCGATGGCCTCGTCATTCTTGCCCTGAGCTGCAAGAGCGAGGGCGAGGATCTTGCGCGCATCGAAGTTGTCAGGCTCGGTCTCCACGATCTTGGTCGCCTGCTCTTCGGCTTGCGCGAACTCACCGCGGTCGTATGCCTGACGCACCGCATCGACTGACTGCGTCTCCGAGTTCTCGGTCGAGCGACACCCGGTGACTCCGGGTACAACAAACAGACCCGTCAGCAGGAGATACACGACTACTGCCCGGCGGGAAGATAGAAGGGCTGTGACAAGATTCAAACGGAATCCTTTCGCAGTCGCTTAGGCACTCTTATCCTAGCGGAGAATAGCCACTCTTACCAGGCTTTTCGGCTCATCTGGCTGTCGAAATCGACCCTTGTGAAGTGGGTCGCAAGCCAGTCTTGCGATTTCGTGAGCGAAATCGATGCCGGGGTCCCACCCCGTAGCACCAGTGCCTGACAAACATCCTCTAACGTGCGTTGCGTCACGCGCGAGGAAAGAACGGGTTGATTGCGCGCTCCCTGCCGATGGTCGTGTCGGGTCCGTGTCCCGGATGCACCACAACGGAGTCGGCCAGCTCAGAAAGCCGCTCAATCGAGCGCTGCATCGCCGTGACGTCGCCCCCGGGGAAGTCGGTGCGACCTATGCTGCCGGCGAACAGCGTGTCTCCGGCGAATAGATGCCCATGTCCTACAAGACAGATCGATCCGGGCGTGTGTCCTGGGGTGTGCAGCACTCGCAGCACCAGACTTCCTGCCGCGACCTCATCGTCTTCGGCAAGCACGACATCGGGAGAAGGAGCGCTATCCGAGTATCCAAACAGCGCACCCCCGTTCGACTCGGGTGCCGCCGAGACTATGCGCTCGGCGTCGAATTCGTGCACGAGCAGCGGCGCACCCGTACGCTCGAGGACGTCACGAACGGCGCCCAGGTGATCGAAGTGGCCGTGCGTGAGTACCACCGAGACGACATCGAGTCCCTCCAGAGCGGCCAGCAACCTCTCTGGCTCACCAGCGGGATCGATGACGACACACGGGCCGCCCTCAGCGTCGTCAACGAGGAAGCAGTTCGTCTGAAGGTCCCCCAAAACGAGACGGACGACGTGCATGGCCTACGCGCCCTTCTGAGAGTGCGTCTCGCCCGGCAGCATCCTTCGCGCCTCGAACACGCCCTCTACCCCACGCACGCTGCGAAGCAGCGACTGGAGTTGATCCATGTTCCCCAGCTCGAAAAGGAAGCGCATCGTCGCGATGCCATCGCGAGATGTATGCACGCTCGCGGACAAGATGTTCACGGCTGCGTCTGTCAGCGCGATCGTGACCTCCCGTAGCAGTCCCACGCGATCGACCGATTCGACAACTATCTCGACCTGGTACGCCGTGTCTGCGGACATGTCCCAGTCAACATCGAGGAGACGCTCCGACTGTCTGATGAGATCTGCGGCGTTCGGACAGTCTCTCCGGTGGACGGACACACCCCTGCCGCGTGTCACGAAACCCACGATCTCATCGCCGGGAACCGGGTTGCAGCAGCGGGCAAGCCGCACGAGCACGTCATCGATGCCTTTCACGCGCACGCCAACGCCGGTGCGCCGCCGCTTCGAGCGTGGCGGCTTCATGGGCTCTTGAGGGAGGAACTCCTTGGTTTCGGCGCCGGAAGGGGACTTCCCCTGGTCGCCCGCCATGTGCTTCACGACGCGGCCGGCAACGAGCTTCGCCGACACCTTCCCGCCCCCGATGTGGGCAAGCAGGTCTTCCGCAGCGTGGAAGTTCATCTCGTTTGCTACCGCTTCGAGAGCTCGGCCAGTGGGAGACGAGCCGATGCCGATGCCGTGCTTGCGCATGACCTTTCCGAGCTCCTCCTTGCCCCGGGCGAGATCGTCCTCCCGGTTGACCTTGGAGAAGAAGCTGCGGATCTTGGAGCGCGCGCTCGACGTGCGGACCAGATTGAGCCAGTCCCGGCTCGGCGTTGAGTTCTTGTTGGTCATGATCTCGACCCGGTCGCCCATCTGCAGCTCGTAGCCCAGGGGGACGATCGAACCGTTCACCTTCGCTCCGACGCAGTGATGTCCGACTTCGGTGTGAATCGCGTACGCGAAATCGACTGGTGTCGAGCCCTTGCGCAGTGAGATCACGTCGCCCTTCGGCGAGAACACGAACACCTCGTCCTCGAACAGGTCAATCTTGAGTGCCTCCATGAACTCGCGCGGGTCCTTGAGCTCGGTCTGCCATTCGAGCATCTGCCGAAGCCATGCAAGCCGCTGGTCGAACGACTCGTCGCTGCGGCCACCCTCCTTGTATCGCCAGTGCGCCGCAATCCCGTACTCGGCAGTTCGATGCATCTCTTCGTTCCGGATCTGGATCTCCAGCGGGCGCCCTGCGGGTCCGATGACCGTCGTATGCAATGACTGGTACATGTTGAACTTGGGCATCGCCACGTAGTCCTTGAAACGCCCCGGCACCGGCTTCCAGATGGAGTGCACGGTCCCGAGGGCGCCGTAGCAGTCCTTCACCGAATCGACGATGATCCGCAAGGCGATCAGGTCGTATATCTCGTTGAAATCTTTGCCTTTGCGAGCCATCTTCTGATGGATGCTGTACAGGTGCTTCGGTCTGCCGGAGATATCCGCTTGGACACCGACCGCCGCAAGTTCCGTGTTCAGCGTGTCGATGACCTCGGAGAGGTACTCTTCACGCGCCTCTCGGCTCTCGGCGACCATCTTCTGGACTTGATGGAACTTCTTCGGCTCAAGGTAGTAGAAGCACAAATCCTCGAGCTCCCACTTGACCTGGGATATCCCGAGACGATGAGCGAGGGGCGCGTAAATCTCCATCGTCTCGATGGCCTTCTCACGTCGGCGTTCGGGAGGGAGTGCCGAGAGTGTTCGCATGTTGTGGAGGCGGTCGGCAAGCTTGATGAGGATGACGCGGATGTCCTTCGCCATCGCGATGAGCATCTTGCGAAGATTCTGGCTCTGACTCTCCTCCAGAGAGGCGAACTTGATCTTGCCGAGTTTGGTCACACCGTCGACGAGCCCTGCGACCTCATCACCGAACCGTTCGCGCAGCTCCTTGAGTTCAACACCGGAGTCTTCGACCACGTCGTGCAGCAGAGCCGCCTCTAGAGTCGCCGTGTCCAGGTTGAGCTCCGCGAGGATAAGGCTGACTTCGACAGGATGGCCGATGAAGGGCTCGCCCGACTTCCGGGCCTGCCCCTCGTGCGCCTCCAGGGCGAACTCGTATGCGTCCCGGATACCTGTCGTGTCGGCATCGGAGTTGTACTCTCGTACCCGTGCCTCGATCTGTTCGAAGGTTGCCGACACTACCTGCGCTTTCTGCTCGGTTAGGGCCGTGATGGAAGGATAGGTCGATTGAACCGCGCCAGCAACTCGTCTGCCGGGGCACCGAGCACCCACTCGCGGAACGATCCGAACTCCTCAATCTCCTGCAGACCCTCCGCGTAGCGCACGGACGACTCCAGATCAACCTTCTGATCCGGACGTGGGAGAACGCGAAGCCGCCGGTAGGGACCGTGCCCCTCCCCTTCCACGAGTCCCAGTTCTCGAAAGACCCCGATGCCCGATGACGCGCCGCGTTCGTTCAAGCGCGTGGACGGGCGGAGCCGCTTCACGCGCTCGGCGAGCTCGGCGTTGGTGACCTCGATCCAACCGGCCGCGTCCGATTCCGCATCGCGCAGAACCCGGTACAGTGCCGCGAGGTCCTCCCGGTCCGGCGCAACACTCCCAAGCACCATCTCGTTGATCTGCCCGTCGCGCAGGCCGAAGAGCGGGTGCACGCGCGCAACAGCGCCATCTCTTCCCGCCCGTCCACACATCTGGTTGAACTCGATGTCGTTGAAGGGCAGGTGATACAGCACCACGTTGCGCACATCGGCGATGTTCACGCCTTCGCCGAACGCACTCGTTGCGACAACGACGAGTACATCTCCCGACCGAAACGCGCGCTCCACTGCATGGCGCGCAGAGCGCGCCAGCCCACCGTTGTAGAAGGCGACTCTGTACCCGATCTCCGGCACTCGCTTCCTGAGCATCCGCGCAAGCCGGACCGTCTGCTCGCGAGAGTTCGCGTAGACGATCACCTTCTCGCCTTTGGCGGCGAGTGCCGCCACGTAGGAGTCCTTGTCGGCGTTCCCGCGCACGTCCTCGAGAACAAGGTTCTCTCTGGTCGTGGGGTCAGTCACGATCTTGTCTATCCCGAGCGTCTCGACGATGACGCGAGCCACATCGTCCCCGGCAGTCGCCGTCACAGCGAGAATGCGCGACGCACCCATCGAGCGAATCGAGTCGCCAAGCCGGGCGTACGAAGGACGGTGGCCTGCGCGAGACGAGGCGATGTGATGCGCCTCGTCAACGACAACAAAACCGATGCGTTGCGTGGACGCGAACCGAGCGGCGTGGTGATCGAGGAACTCGGGAGTCGTGAGTAGGACGTCCATATCGCCGTCAGCAAGCGCCGCGAAGATCTCGTCGCGAGTTCCGGCTGACGTTTCACCGGTGAGGACCGCCACCGACAGACCGATCGAGCCGAGCCGCTCCTCTAGATAGAAGACCTGGTCGGAGACGAGAGCCCGCAGAGGATACACGAACACGGATGCTCTGCGCTCCCTCAGCGCAAGACGTGCGGCGTGAAGGTGGAAGATGAGCGACTTGCCGCGTCCAGTCGCCATGACTGCCAGACAATCATGCCCCGCGGCGAGTGTCGCCAGGGCCTCTTCCTGTGCGGCATGAAGGCGCCGGTCGCCGATGAGTTCCCGCGTGAGCGCAGCGTCTAGACTCGCGGCATCCATTTCCTCTAGCTCCGCACGACGGGTCGCGCGGGTGTCTTCGGCATCCTGCTCGTCTGCCTCCCTGCGCCGCATGACCAGCACGTTCACGCCGAGACTTCGACCTTCTTCCCCGCCGGTGACATCACTGATCTCGACGTCGTACTCGACACCCGCGTCAACGACCGGTGCGAGCGCTGCAGCCAGCCGCCGATTGAGGAACCCGACCTGCTCACCGTGAGGATCGAACAGCGCGATGGCATTCTCGTCGTGCGGGTTCTCCGGCTGTCTCACCAGCCTCAGCGGCGCACCGGGTTCGAGACGCGCGATCACGTCCTGCCGACCTTCGAACGTGACGCCGGCGAGCTTGGTGTGGAACGAATCCGCGTCCTCGATCCCTCCATACTCCTCACGGGCGATGATCTCCTCGGCGTGCGCGAAGAGATCTTCCACGAGATCGAATGCCGCCGGTCGCTCACCGATTTCCCTCACGTGAACGTCGTTCACGCGCATCTGAACGCGCGCCCGGCCACGCCATTCATCGGCTGTGATCTCGTACGCGAGATCCACAGCTGCGTCGTGACCCGCGAGCACCTCGATCTCTGGACAGCGGAACATGATGGCTTGCACCGAAGCGACGCCGTCGTACGCCGTGAATCGCAAGTGATTGGCACTTCGGCCAACTCGCAGTCTCGAGTTCATGAAGACGGCGTCCGAACTGAAGACGGGCCGTCGGTTGCCGTGTCCGAACGGTTCAAGGAGGTCCATCTCTGCTGCCAGCTCCATGCTGATGTCGTCCAACTCGAGTGAGGCGTCGAGAACCGTCTCGGTTTCGAACGCTTCAGCAGGCAGCGTCGCCAGATACTCGAGGAAGCGCTCCTTGAAGCGTGGTAGGTCCGCTGCTGGCAGCGTGAGTCCGACGGCGGCCTCGTGTCCGCCGAATCGCGTGACGATGTCCGTACACGCTGCGACCGCCCGGTAGATGTCCACGGTTCCGGCCGAGCGTCCGGAGCCCCGTGCCTCGCCGTCCTCGACGGAGAAGAGCAACGACGGCAGATGACGGGACCGGGCCAGGCGAGAGGCCACGATGCCCTTGACACCCTCGTGCCAGCCCTCTCCCCACAGAACGAGAGCACGATCGCCATCCTTGTACTCCTGCTCGGCGAGCAAACCGGCCGCCTCTGAGAGTTCCCTCTCCACGTCCTGGCGCAGAGAGTTGTGCTCGTCCAGCATGCGGGCCAGCTCGTCCGCCTCCACGGGGTCATCCGTTAGCAGCAGCCGCAGCGCGATTCCCGGGTCCGCCATTCTGCCAGCAGCGTTCAATCGCGGCGCGAGTGCGAACGCGATCGAATCCGAAGACAAGGTGTCGATCGAGACGCTGGAGACCGCCGCAAGTGCGGCGATCGAGGCCCGCGGGTTCGAACGCATCTCCCTCAGCCCATACGCAACGAGCGCGCGATTCTCGGCAAGCAGCGGCACGATATCGGCAACGGTTCCCAGAACCGCGATGTCCGCCACCTCACGCCACACGTCCTCACGTCCTAGCGCGCGCCCCACAGCCTGTACGAGCTTCAGCGCGACTCCCGCACCCGCCAGATCACGTGAAGCACAGGCGTCGTCCAGCTTCGGATCGGCGACCGGAACGCCGTCCGGCACGCCTTCGCCGGGCTCGTGATGGTCGGTGATGACAACGTCGATGCCCCGCTCGGCCAGTGCGGCGACCTCTTCAGCGGACGAGATTCCGCAGTCGACGGTTACGATCAGATCTGGCGTCGTGGGCGCAAGCCGCTCCACTGCCCCGATCGAAAGCCCGTATCCGTCGCGGAACCGGTTGGGAACGACGGCATCCACCTGCGCACCCAGAGTGGCGAGGCCACGCGCGGCGACAGCAGCAGCGGAAATGCCATCGAGGTCGAAGTCCCCGAAGACCAGCACTCGCTCGCCATCGCGAATGGCACGAGCCACGCGCTCAGCCCCCGCGTCCATCCCGGGAATGATCGAAGGATCCAACCAGTCACGCTCGAGGTCCGGGGAGAGGAAGAACCGCGCCGCCTCTGCATCCCGAATGCCTCTTCTCGCGAGAATGCGCGCGACGACCTCAGAGACACCGGCGGACAGCATCAAGCTCGCGACGACATCCGGCTCCACGGGCGCCAACCGCCAACCGCCACGCCCACTTTCATGTCCTGCGCTCTTCGTCATGTCCCTACGTCACATCGTAGCAAGGAGGGCTGACACGGAACTCCGTGCCAGCCCTCGCACTATTCCGAACGCCAGTCGGCCTAGGACGCCTTGGCCTGCTGCGCGTACTTCTTCTTGAGAGCCTTGAACTTGGGTTCCCGTTCCTTCCAGATCGCGTAGATCGGCGAGGCAACGCCCACCGATGAGTACGCTCCAGAAATGAGACCCACGACCAGCGCGAACGCAAAGTCCTTCAGCGTCGCTCCTCCGAAGAAGAGCATGACAACCGGCGGAATCAGAGACGTGATCGACGTATTGATCGACCGAACGATGACCTGGTTGATTGAGTCGTTCGCCATCTGCATGAACGTCTGCTTCACCACTCGCTTCGAGTTCTCGCGGATGCGGTGGAATACGACGATCGTGTCGTAGAGGGAGTACCCCATAATCGTCAGGAGTGCCGCAATCGTGTTCGGCGTCACCTCTCGTCCGAGCACGGCATACACGCCCAAGACGATCACGATATCGTGCACCAGGGCGATGACGGCCGTGACCGACATCTTGTACTCGAAGCGCAGCGCAGTGTAGATGAGGATCGCCAGCAGCGAAAGCGCCAGAGCCATGAGTGATCGGTTCGTGATGTTCTTGCCCCAGCCGGGACCGATAGTCGTAACTTCGCCCGCGTTCTGCGGCAGCCCGAGTTCGTCCACGACCGAAAGATACGCTCTGTTCGCCACGCTCGGGTCCGACTCCGTGGTGCGCACGAAGAACCCGTTCTCAGTCGACTGGATGTTCGCGCCCTCGACGCCGGCATTCTCGAACGCCGCCCGCACGTCATCGATAGTCGCACCCTCTACATTCGTGAGCGTGATTGCCGTGCCGCCCTGAAATTCGATTCCGAAGGTCAGGCCGTTCACGGCGAGCGCCGCGATACTGAGCACCAAGAGCACGCCCGAGACGCTGAGGAACCACTTGCGCATGCCGAGGAAATCCACGTAGATCCTACGCATCCACGTCACCCCCCTTCACGCCGAAGAGGAACGGCACTTTGGCCACCACCGATTCGGCAAGCACGATGACCATCGTGCGGGTGAACAGGAACGCAACCGTGAGGTCGATGGTGATACCGATCATGAGCGTCAGCGCGAAGCCTCGCACCGGGCCGATCGCCACGGCATACAGCATCATCGCGGACACGAAGGTGACAAGGTCGGCATCCAGACTCGTGAGGATGGCGTGCTTCGTTGCGGACTTCGCCGCGGACCGGAAGGTCTTGCCCATCCGGACCTCTTCTTTGAACCGCTCGAAGATGAGGATGGAGGAGTCGGCGGCGAGTCCGATCGTCAGCACGATACCGGCGATGCCGGCCAGCGAGAGCGCGAATACGCCGAATCGGGACAGCAGCGCGAGAACGCCGAGGAACAGCGACGTGAACGTGAGCAGGCTCATCCAACTCAACAAGCCAAATGCGCGGTACATGAGCGCCATGTAGAGCGCAACGAGTCCGAGTCCGATCAACACCGCGAGCACACCGGCGTTCAGCGAGTCCTGACCGAGCGTCGGTCCGACGACCTGAGACTGCTGCGCTTCAAGAGTCACCGGCAGCGCACCTGTCTCGAGGACCGTCTTGAGCTCCTTGGCCTCCGCAGCCGTGAACTGACCCGTGATGCGCGTCGACCCACCGGTGATACGCTCACTGACGGTCGGAGCGGACTTGACCTGACCATCGAGCACGATGGCGATTGGACGCCCGACACGTGCACCGGTTATCTCGGCCCACTTCGCGGCGCCAGCGTTGTTGAAGGTCACGTTGACCTCGAACTCGTTCGGACGCTCCTGCGATGCGGTGATGTTCGCTGACGTGACGACTTCGCCGGTCAGTAGGACGTCCCCGAGAACGACTCCGCCCGTCGTGTCCTGACTCACGACGTCCCGAATCTCGAGCTGACCGGTCTTCCCGATCGTTCGCAGTGCCTCTTGCGGGTCCTTGACACCTGGCAGCTCCACGAGAAGCGAATCGCTGCCCTGACGCTGTACGTTGACTTCGGAAGCTCCGAGTCTGTCGATGCGGTTGCGCACGATGAGCTCGGCTCGGTCCATCACGCTGGAGGTAACCGCAGTCTGCGATGTCTCTTTCGCCGAAAGGATGACCTGCAGGCCTCCCTGGATGTCGAGCCCGAGCGCGATGCTCGTGCGGCCGAGCCGGAACTGGCCCTCCGAGCCGCCCATACGGATCCTGTCCGCATCCACGAGTCTCGTCGACTCGACAGACGCACCGTTCACCAGCAGCGGCGCGGTCGCGTCATCGGCAGGTCGTGCGGTCCACGCGG
>JAENZW010000065.1 GCA_016841065.1 Actinomycetota bacterium | reverse complement strand
CCTGTTCACGTCCGATTCCCGCGCCGAGCTGTCCGGCAACCTGCTGTTCGTCCACGAGCGCCTGCGCGAGAGCGGGCTGGACAAGACCTACAAGCTGCTCACGATCTTCAAGCCCAGCATAACAGCGAGGCGCCCGCTCCTCGACAAGCTGCGCTTCCCCTTCTACCTGTGCATATCCGATGTCGTGCTCATGGACGACTACCAGCCCATGATCTACAAGGTCCCGCTGCCGAAGGACATGAAGGTCATCCAGCTCTGGCATGCATCCGGCGCGTTCAAGACCGTCGGCTACAGTCGCATCGGCAAGCCCGGCGGACCACTCCCGTACTCCAAGCACCACCGGATCTACACACACGCGATCGTCAGCTCTCGGCACGACGTGCGCTTCTACGCCGAGGCCTTCGGAATGGCCGAAGACAAGGTCCACGCGACCGGCATCCCACGCATGGATGCCTTCTTCGACGAGGACGCCATCGCCGCCGCTCGGATGCGCGCCTACGAAGCGGTTCCAGCGGCCCGGGAGAAGAAGGTCATTCTCTTCGCTCCGACCTTCAGGGGCACGGGACCGCTTGACGCCTACTACGACTACAGCCTCATCGATCTGGGAGAACTCCACGCAGTGGCCGAGGAGCAGGACGCGGTCGTGATCTTCAAGATGCATCCGTTCATCGAGGAACGCATCGACATCCCTGACAAGTTCGCCGACCGCCTCCTCGACGCCACCGAACTGCGCGAAGTGAACGACCTGCTCATGATCTCCGACGTCGTCGTCACCGACTACTCGTCGCTCGTCTTCGAGTACTCGACCCTCGGCAGGCCGATGCTGTTCTTCGCCTACGATCTGGAGGAGTACGAAGCCGAGAGGGACTTCTACGAGGATCTCGCCTCTTTCGCCCCCGGCAAGATCGTCCGTACGTTTCCCGAGGTGATCGAATCACTGCGCAACAAGGACTTCGAGCAGCGCAAGGTGCAGGAGTTCGCGCGGCAACACTTCGATCACCTCGACGCCGGGTCGACAGACCGCGTCATCGACGACCTGATCCTGGATTAGGAACATCTCGTGATCATCCTCCTGCGCGTATGGCTCCTTCGGTTGGCGTTCTACGCGTTCTACGCGTTCCCGGTGCGCGACAAGATCGTCATCGCATCGAGCAGCAGCGACAACCTGCGCGGCAACCTTCGCTACGTATACGACGAGCTGGAACGCCGCGGGCTGACCCCGCGCGTGAAGCTACTGCTCAGACGCCCGCGCAGCGGGCTTCTCGGCAAGCTGACGTCTCTGGGGACGGGAATCCTCGCCGAATACCACCTCGCCACTGCGAGCGTGTTCATCGTCGACGACTACTACTTCCCGCTCTACGTAGCCCGGCCGAAGAAGGCTACCACGGTCATCCAGGCGTGGCACGCATCGGGCGCGTTCAAGAAGGTCGGATACAGCGTCGCCGGCAAGGAGTTCGGGGCGAGCGAGCAGCTGCTCAAGCGCGTGAGGATCCACTCCAACTATGACTACTGCCTCATCGGTTCGAAGCGCGCCCTTCCCCACTACATGGAGGCGTTCGGGCAGCCTGAGGACAAGTTCGTGTCCATCGGCTTCCCCCGCACCGACCTGTTCTTCGCCGAAGAGCGGATGACGGACACCGTGCGATCGCTGCGGGAACGGTACGGGCTGCCCGGAGACAAGCGGGTCGTTCTCTACGCGCCGACGTTCCGGGGCACCAGCACGCGATCGGCGGAATACCGCGACTACCTGGATGTGACGGACTTCCTGCGCATCTGCGGCGACAGCCATGTGCTGCTCCTGCGGTTGCACCCCGCCGTCGCCGGTGGGCTCGAGATCGGGCCGACGCTGCCCGGACTCGCCGTCGACGTCTCGGACCACGACGACGTCAACGAGCTGCTGCTCCTGAGCGACATTCTCGTGACCGACTACTCGAGCGTGATCTTCGAGTACTCGCTGCTGGAGCGTCCCATGGTGTTCTTCGCCCCGGACCTGGCCGAATACGAAGCCGAGCGGGGTTTCTACTTCGACTACAAGCAGGGCGTACCGGGACCCGTGTTCGCAAGGACCGAGGATGTCTCGGACTACATTGCCCGGGGCGAGTACGATCTCGAGGCCGTTCGCGAACTCCGGCGCGAGTCATTCGATGTCGCTGACGGCAGGGCGAGTGAGCGCTTCGTGAGCCAACTCGTTCTCCCGCACCTACGGTAGCGCGGTAAGCACAACGGCGATCATCGCCAGGGCGATGCCCGCCTGCTGCATGGGCTTGAGCCTCTCATTCAGAACAGCGAACGCGAGCACAACGACGACCGCAGGATAGAGCGAGCCGAGAACCGAAGCGATCGCAAGCGGGCCGCTGCGAATTGCCGAAAGCATCGTGATGTTCGCGACCGCGTCCGTGAGCGCCGCGCCGGCGGTTGCCGAGCGCGTCGCCGGGTCGATCACGAGACCGCGCGACAACACGAGCGCCAGCATTCCGACTAGCATGACCGACGTCACGCGCGCTGCCACAAGCGGCCACAGCCCGCTCGCATCCGAGGTCATGGAGAAGCCGAGGAACGATCCCGAGAACCCGACGCCCGCCGCGACCGCAAGCAGGATCGACTGCGCACTGGCCTTCCGCTTGGATTCCTCTTCTTCGGCAGATGTGCCGACGACGACGACGGCGACGAGAGCCAGCGCGATACCGACGAGCGTCACGGGTCGCAACTCGGCGCCCCTCATGAGGTCCACGGCAGCCGGGATCGGGCCCGAAAGCGCAGCCGCGACCGGAGCCACGACGCTCATCCGACCGACCGACAGTCCCGCATACAGGGCCGCGACTCCGATGCCGCCCGACAGCCCTGCGACAGCGCCCCATGCGAGATCGGTACGAAGTAGCGCGCCCCGGAACACAACGGCGACGACGGTCAGGAGCACGAGGCCGATAGCCTGCGCGTTTGCGGTGATCCTGAGGGGAGACTCGCGTCGCGATGCCAGCCCTCCGAGAAAGTCGGAGAAGCCGAAGAAGAGCGATGTCGTCGTGGCCAGAAGTGCGGTGATCACGCTGGTCCTTCCCTGGTCGTGGCCCGTCCCTAGTCTCGCACAGCATTGCTCAAGAACGGTGGGTCGGAAACCGATATGTATGAGAGTGGTCACAATTGGCAGTGTTGCGAGGGGCGACTGTCCTCGCGCGCCTGTCGTGGGTGGGAATGCGCGCGGAGGATTCAATGGACAACGCACGGAGCTTCTTCGTCAAACACTTCGAGATCATCATCATCGCGATACTCGTGTCCGCGACGACGTTCACCCTGTTCGTCGTGGTAGACAAGTTCGCATTCCTCAACTTCTTCTACATCCCGGTACTCGCAGCCGCATACTACCTCGGCCGCACCCGGGGCGTGCTGACCGGACTTCTCGCAGTGTTGCTGATTGCTCTGTTCGCCATCATCAACCCCGACTTCCTTGGCGATATCATGCAGGGTTCGCCGGTCACGAGCGTGGCCCTGTGGGGCGCGTTCCTGATCGTCACGGCCTGGGTCGTCGGCGGCATGTACGAGACGAAGACCCGGACGCTCGAGGACCTGCAGCATGCATACGACGGCATCATCGAGATTCTCGCGAAGTTCATCGACGTCGTCGACGGCTGTACGAAGGAGCACTCGGTGCGCGTGTCCGAACTCGCCGTGTGCATCGCCCATGAGATGGAGCTGCCGGGACCGGAATGCGAGCACGTTCGCGTCGCCGGCCTGTTGCACGACATCGGCAAGCTCGAGGTCAGCATCAGCGTCCTGAACAAGGCATCCGCGCTCACCGAAGACGAGTGGCGCGAAATGCGCGCCCACACAACGAAGGGTGCCGAATTGCTGAGCCCCGTAGGGGCGGTGCTCCGCGACGTCATCCCGATAGTCCTTCACCATCACGAGTTCTTCGACGGCGGAGGATACACCGGTGTAGCGGGTCGCGACATCCCCATCGGAGCACGCATTCTGGCTGTCGCCGACGCCTACGACTCCATGATCACGGACCGGCCCTACCGCGCGGGCAAGCACCCATGGCAGGCGCTAGCTGAGGTCGAGGACAAATCAGGTACTCAGTTCGACCCCAATGTGGTCGAAGCCTTCACGCGCATCCACCGCTCACGCATGCAGTTCGCGTAGCGACCGAGTTACCGCCGAAGCGTCCGACGCTGATCCCTAGTCGTCTTGCCTGAGAAGCCTTCGTAGCTGCGTGGTGTAGATCAGCGCGCCTGTGCCCTGCTGGAGCTGTTGTTGGACTACGACTTTGTAGAAGGAACACGATGTGCACTCGCGCTTCTGGGCGAACGCATCCTGCTCAGAGCCGTTGCAGGTCGTGCCGGCAAGTGCCCAGCACGCCCTCCCACCGTTGACGCCGCCGTGGATACCGTCGAGTCTCGTCTCTGTCGGAGCGCTGCAAGACAGTCCGTCAGTCGCATCGACGCCCGGCCGAAGACCGCACCGCATGTACTCCCAGCAGTTCGGTTGGAGCTCGGTCGCGTCCGCCGTGATTGGCGGCTCCTGGACGGGGTCCGACACCTGTCGCGAATCCTCTTTCGGCAGGCCATTTGCCAGAACCGCCACATTTGAATACCCGAGACGTCCGACTGCCTGTGGCGACTCCATGACATCCGGCAGTTCCTCGCGTATGACCTCCCTGTGGAAGTCGCAGAGCGCACAATCCCTACCGGGCTGATTGTCGGGCTCATCGACGCCGAGCGTTCCAGCCACCGCCCAGCAGATGCGCCCCGCATTGGTGCCGCCGTTTACGCGATCCATCACACTCTCGCGAGCCGCTCGACAGATGTCGGCCTTGGCACTACCCGGGCCGCTTGGCCCCCTGCAGCACTCGTGGTACTCCCAGCAGTTGCGCCTGCACGTGGTCACTCGCCGACGTCTCCCTCACTCCCCCAGCGGAACTCTTGCTCCCTCATGGTCCCTGCGCCTCAAGAATACTTCGGATTCCCCGACATAGTCACGTCGCACACCCTCGGGGGCAAGATGGGGTACACACCATGTGACCCACACGCGAGACTCAAGGGGGCATACATGGCCGAAGAAGCGAGATTCAAGAGACTGCGTATATACAACCTGGTGATGGGCCTGTTCCACCTGGGGCAAGGTGTCGCCATAGCAGCTCTGTCGAACGATTTCGCCCTCCCGGTGACCGCTAGTTTCATGAAGGGCCCTCCGGGAACGCCACCGGGCACCCCGGAGACACTGTTCGAGATTCCCCTGGGCTACGCCGTGGCGACGTTCGTGTTCCTGTCGGCGCTGGCGCACTTCATCATCGTGTCGCCTCCCGTGTTTCCCTGGTACGTGAAGAACCTCAAACGCAACCGCAACTACGCACGCTGGATCGAGTACTCGCTGTCGTCGTCGCTCATGGTCGTGCTGATCGGTCTTCTGCCCGGCGTGTTCGATATCGCGGCGATCATCGCCATCTTCGGCGCGAACGCGTCCATGATCCTCTTCGGCCTGTTGATGGAGCACTACGAGGAACCGGGCAACCCGAACTGGATGTCGTTCATCTTCGGATGCATCACCGGCGCCGTACCGTGGGTAGCGCTGGGCATCTACATCTGGAGCCCGGGCTCCGCGGCTGAACCACCGGGCTTCGTGTACGCCATCTTCGTGTCGATGTTCCTGTTCTTCAACTCGTTCGCCATCAACATGGTGCTGCAGTACAAGAAGATCGGCCCGTGGCGCGACTACCTCTTCGGCGAGGCAACATACATCCTGCTCAGCCTCACCGCGAAGTCGCTTCTTGCATGGCTCGTGTTCGCGAACACACTGGTGCCCACGTAGGGAACGTGAAAAGGCTCGCGACGACCCTGGCTGGCGGACGTGTGCCTTCGGGTGTGCTTAATGTCGCGTCGATAGTCAGCTTGCGCCCTCATCTCGGCTATCCTGTCGTACAGGAGGGGTCGTGGAAGAGAACAAGCTGCTCGATGCTGTGATGCGAACGCTCGGTTCGGCGTACCGCGCCGTCCGCCTGTATCCGCCCGGTACCGACATGACGATGCAGGCCGTGAGTCGGGCGTGCGATGCGGTCGAGGAGTACATCCAGGCAGAGCCGGCACTGAAGCTCGATGTCGTCCGCGGCGGATTCATCCTGCGTGGTCTCGATGGCGTTCTGACCGCACCCGGAGTCGACGATCTCGCCGGTGCCCTCGGCTCGCACGGGGTAGGTGAGCTGCACTTCGTGGCGCCTCCGACGCCCGAGGAGGCTCTCCAGCTCCTCTTGGCGGCACAGCGCCAGGCGCAAGAACTCCTGGATGCCGGCGGGATTCAGTCAGTCCTCGACAAGGCGTCTGTGGGATCGATCAGAATCGTCGCCCTCATTCTGTCGAAGATCGAGACGCCCCCGGAGATACCCGAAGAAGACGCCGACAAATTCCTCGCGGAGCTCGCTGCAGACCCCGGGCGCCTGGCCGTGTGGCTCCGCTCCTTGCTCGCCTCGGACGATGAGGGGCTGACCGAAGGCATCCTCACACTGGCGTCTGCGGCCGATGACGTGGAGTCGTTCGGGCGCACCCTGGCGGCATCGTTCCTCGAGCTCGACACGGATGAGAAGGATCGCCTTCTCGAGATATCCATCACCCTCCAACCAATCCATGACGTGATGGTTGAGATGCTTGCGAATCTCACTGCGGTGGAACTAACCGCCGCTATTCGCGGCGGATGCTACGGCAGGAACCTCATGTCTCTTTCCTTTGCGCTCTCGAAGCTTCCCGTCGGACCCAGGTCCGCGGAGCTCCTGCACGAGACAGTCGCAGCGCTCCGCTCGGCCGACGCGCAGGAATCAGACGTCCAATTCCTGGAGCAGATGGTCGGGCTTCGCCAGATGCCCCAGCCTGAGACTCCGCTCGAGGTCGCGAATCCCGCATTTCGCGCGATGCTCGCGGCGACACAAGTCCCACCCGAAGAGTTCGACTCCTTCCGGCGGGCCGTTTCGTCGAGAGGGTCCCTCGATCAGGGAGGGGTCGCGATCCTCTTGTATCTGCTCGATTCGGCCGAGGATCTGCACGGCTACACGTGTGTACTGGGCGCCCTCTCCCGCAGCGTGCCCCACCTGCTCGAGTCACGCGACGCCGATCTCGCCATGACCATCCTGCGCGAGATCACTCAGCGCTCGGTGGCCTCGGACAAGCCGTGGCCCGGGCTGCTCGCGCAGTTCCGCCAGGCAACGGAGACTGCTTGCGGGCCGCGGTCCATGGCGGCGGTCCTGCGCATGTTCGAGGCCGACCCGAACGCCGCCCAACTCGCAGAGGAACTCGTTTCCCTGGGCGGAGAGACCGCGGCTGAGGCGTTGGCAAGTGCGGCGATCGATTCAGAAGTGGAGGGAAGCCTCGGGTACGCCGAAGAGGTTCTCGGCCGTCGCCTGCCCGAGCTGCTGGCGCCGAAGGCCCCCGAGGTGGAGGTGCAGCGTGCAGCCAGACTCGCCGAGATGCTGGCCCGAGACGGAGGTCCCCGGTGCATGCATGCCCTCGGCTTGCTCCTGTCGCGACCGGAGGATGGCGTTCGCTCCAAGACGGCGCGCGGGATCGCCGCGGCGGGCGGACAGCCCTTCGCCCTTCTGATGCCGAAGATCCTGAGAGATGAATCCTCATCGGTCGCCATGATCGGCGCGCAGGTCGTTGCCCAGAATGGCAGCCCGGTGGCGGTGCAGATGCTCGCGAAGCGTCTTGCGGAGATCGAGGGAGAGAAGGATCTCTCCCTGGCCAGGGAGATTATCGGCGCGATGGCCAAGTCCCCCTCGCCTGTCGCCGAAGCCGCGCTCAGGGAGATCACCGGCCGCGGCTCCTTCCTCCGTAGGAGCAAGGACTCTGAGCTCAAGAGCCTTGCCGAGAAGGCATTACGGTCCAGAGAGGCAGCGGGAGGCGGACATGGGCGCTCATGAGATAGCGATCGCTCTCGCCGCTTCGCGGCGGGCGGTGCGGCTGTACCCTCCGGAGCATCCCGCACATCGGGAGGCCGTTCGCGATCTCCACTCGGCGGTCACGGAGTCGATCGACGTTCGTCCCTTGGTCCTCAATCTTCGCGAGGGTCGGCTCTACGAAGGCAGCGACGTGATCACGGAAGCCTCGGCGGCTACAAGAGCGCTCGTTGAGGCGATGGAAGTGCGTCGCATCGAGAGTCTCACCTTCCACATGGGCTTCGCAGAAACCGACGGAAGCGCCCTGAGCGAAGTTCTCAGCCTGAGGCCATCCCCGGATCTCCAGCCGCAAGCCGAACTGGAGACCCGTGGCGTATCTGCGGTGACCATCTCGGAACTCGAGGACAATCTCACGCGCGAGGCCGAAGAGCGAGATCGCCAGCGCGAGGCCGACCGTTCACTCTACCGCGCCGCCCTCGCGGCGCTGAAGGGCACCGCGGCGACGCTCCCAACGGAGACGGTCGTAGAGTCGGTGGAACTAGCCCGTACCGTTGCCGCTTTCCTCGAGCGTGTGGCCGAAGACCCACCTGCGATGCTGGCCCTCGCGAGCATGACCGGCCACGGAGAACGTTGGAGATTCCATGCGGTGGCCGTGATGCTCTACTCTCTGGTTCTCGGACAAGGAATGGGCCTCTCGGACAAGGAGTTGCTGTCCCTCGGGCTCACAGCTCTCACGCACGATATCGGAGCCGTGATCGCCCCCGAAGATGACCCGTCTGCGACACGGCTGTCGCATCCCGTCCGGGGCGCGAGAAGCCTGGGCGCGCTGATCGACGATGAATGCGTGGCGATGATCGTGGCCTACGAGCACCACATGGGGATGGATGGCTCTGGTTGGCCCGAGCGCCAGGCTGGCCACATCGCCCACCCCTACAGCCGGATGGTCGCCGTAGCTGATCGCTTCGACAACCTGGTCAGACCAGCCGAGGGCAGTCCTCTGACTCCGGAACAGGCCGCCGAACGTCTCGTGCGCGAGGCGTCCGGAGGGCCACTCGATCCTGTCGTCGTCGCGCTGTTCGTGCGGCTAGTCGGCGTGTTCCCCGTGGGTAGCATGGTGCGGCTATCGGATCACGCCGTCGGAATCGTGCGGGAGCCCGGCATCGATCCGATGAGGCCTCCGGTCAGGCTCGTGCTCGCCGCCGATGGGTGCGAACTCAAGCCCACGATCGATGTCGACCTCACCGAGGACGCGCGTGCGATCGTGGGCGTGATCCCGGAAAGCGTGCTTCGGCTACACGCCTCCGACTATCTGTAGCGTCGTCAGCGCGGGAGAGCACCTAGCCGCGCAGTGCCTCGATGATTCTCGCGAACTCCTCCGCGTTGATCTCGCCCTTCGCGAGACGCTCGCGAGCTATGCGCTCCGACGCATCCTCGGCCAGGGTCGGCGACACAGATGGAGCCGACACCGTCGGCACACCTTGCACCGGCACGCCTGCGGACGCGCGCTGTTGTGACAGCACGAACCACACAACCAAACCTACAAGCAGCAGGAATCCGAATCCCATGAGGCCAGTCACCAACCATTCGTGTCCAGAGAAACCGCCCATCCCAGTCGCCCACGAGTGAGCTCCGTCGTACGCGTAGTCACGCATCATGCCGATCACTTCCTCCTCGTCCACGCTCTCGTGGACTCCGGGGTATGTCTCGGCACACACTGATGCAACAGCTGCGCCGATTCCGGCTCCTACACGCGATGCACACAATCGGTCCGCAGCGTCTCCTAATTGCCGAAGACGTTCCTGGGGCGCGTCCGCGCGTGGACTAGATGGAGAGCCGCCGTCCTTCGGCAAGTTCTTCGAGGGAGTAGAAGGTTTCGCGCCAGACGATTCCGCCGTTGCGATGGGCGAGCCAAGTGGACCGCAGCATGCCGTACGCCATCAGCGCGCCCGCCAGCGGCCAGACA
>JAENZW010000064.1 GCA_016841065.1 Actinomycetota bacterium | reverse complement strand
CCCGCGTGCCGCACAACCTCTCCGGCGGCGAGAAGCGCAAGGTCGCGATGGCAGGCGCCATCGTGATGCAGCCGGATCTGCTCGTACTCGACGAGCCGTTCGAGGGCCTCGATCCGGCCTCGCGCGAGGGCATGACGGACCTGATCTCCCGACTGGCTGCCGAAGGCACGACCATCGTGATGTCGACGCACGACATCGACGCGGTGCCCGAGCTCGCGGACTTCGCGTACGTTCTGGCGCCCGGCGGGGAGATCGCGTTGTCGGGTACGCCCGCGGAGGTCTTCGCGCAGGCAGACGCGATGGCCGCAGGCAACATCAAGCCGCCGGTACTAGCAGAGCTGTTTGCAGAGCTGAAGCGGGTCGCGCCCGACGCGCCCGAGCCCGCGCTGAGTGTCGCCGAGGCGGTCGAAGCACTCAACCAGTGGCGGTGTGGGGGCGGATCTGCGAGCTAGCGTTCCCGGACTGCACGCGCGAACTGCTGTCCCCACTCGCGGGCGGCCTGCACGTCTTCGGCAGTAGGCTTGTACTTCTGCGTGAAGGGCTCGAACGGTAGCTCGAAGCCGATCGCTTCTAGCTGAGCCGTCATCTGCTTGCACGCGCCGGAAGACCAACCGAACGAGCCGAAGGTTCCGGCGAGTTTGCCCTTTGGCTTGAGTCCGGAAAGGTACTGCAGGTAGCCCGCGACCCGGTAGAGCATTCCGTGGTGGAGTGTGGGTGAGCCGAGGAGTAGGGCGCGCGCGTCGAGGAGCTGACGCGTGATGGCTGCAATCGAAGAGTCGGCGAGATCGTACACGGCCACCTCGACGCCATCTTCGGCAATCCCGTCGGCGATGGCGTCCGCGAGGATCTTCGTGGAGCCCCACATTGTCGAGAAGGCGATGACGATCTTCTCGCGTGTCTCACCTGCGGTGAGCCGACCGTAGGTCTCGACGGCCGCCGCGAGGGCGTCGCCACGCCATATGACTCCATGCGAGGGCGCGACGACGTCGAGCTCCCAGCCGGTCGCGACGAGCTTCTCGACCGCCTTGGCGACCTGGGTGCCGAGTGGCATGAGGATGTTCGCGTAGTAGATGGTCAGCTCGGCCAACGCCAGGTCGAGACCGACCTCGTCGGCGAAGCGCTGGCTCGACGCCATGTGCTGACCGAAGGCGTCGTTGGGCAACAGAGTCTTGGACTCAGCGACGTAGGTGAACATCGAGTCCGGCCAGTGGACCATCGGCATCGGCAAGAAGCGGAGCGTGCGACCACCGAGGTCGATGACGTCATCAGCACCGACGGCATCGACCGCGAGACCGTCGTGGTACTCGGCGACACCCTTCACGCCCGTCGCAGAGGCGACGACGCGCGCGTTCGGCATCGCTCGCATGACCTCACGCAGACCACTGTTGTGATCGGGCTCGACGTGGTTGACGACGATGAGGTCCACCTTCGCGGGGTCCATGATCGAAGTGATTCGAGAGAGCAACTCATCGACGAAGGGCAGCTTCACCGTGTCGACAAGCGCGGTCTTCCCGTTGCCGCGCACCAGGTAGGCGTTGTATGTAGTTCCCCGGGGCGTAGCGTAGCCGTGAAAGTCGCGTAGGCTCCAGTCAATCGCGCCGACCCAGTCGATGCCAGGTGAAACCGGGACTGAGTGCATGGTCATGTGGGCTCCTCGGGTATGGGGAGGGTGTTCGTTACGCTCAAGAACATACCCGAAGCGGGCGAAACACTATGAAGCCGCTAGGAGCTGCGCTTGACGAAGAAGTCCGCCATGGAGAGCAGCAGCGATTTCGCCCTGCCTCGAGGAAGCGCGGCTTCGAGCTTCTCCTGCGCGTCGAGGATGATGGCGCGAGCGTAGTCTTCGGCGAACTTGACGGAACCGGAGTTCCTGATAATCTCGACCGCCTCGTTGAGATCGGCTGCGTCCGTCGTGTGCGATGAGAGTATCGCGAGCAGACGCTCCTTGCTCTGCGAGTTCTGCAGTGCGTGGATTGCGACGAGTGTGCGCTTGCCTTCGGTGATGTCCGAGCGGAAATCCTTCTTGGTGGACTCCTTCGTGCCAACGAGGTTCAGCACGTCGTCTTGAATCTGGAACGCGAGACCGGCGGCCATACCGAAGTCACGCAATACCTCCACCTGCTCATCTGAACCGCCGCCGATGATGGCGCCGACGGCGAGGGGCACCGCACCGGAGTAGTAGGCCGTCTTGTGGTTGGCCATCACGAGGTAGTCCTCGATCGAGAGATCGAAGCGGTCGTCTCGCGCCCAGCCGATGTCGAGTGCCTGGCCCTCGATGGTGCGGGTCGTCATCGCGACGAGTTCGGCGAGTACGCGCAGTTTGGTCTTGTCGTCGAGACCAGGGTCATCGACAACCGTCCCACAGACGAGCGCGAGGGCAAGGTCGCCCGCGTTGATCGCAAGCCCCTCCCCTTCGCGAATATGCAGACATGGCTCGTCACGCCGCGTAAGAGATGAATCCTCGATATCGTCGTGAATGAGCGCGGCGGTGTGGAAGTGCTCGATGGCCGCTGCCGAAGGCATCGCCGTCTCGGGGTCGCCACCGACCGCCTCGCAGGCGAGCAAGCATATCAACGGACGATGTCGCTTGCCCGCGTTGGCAGTGAAGTCGGCGACCAGCTCGTAGAGGTATCGCCGCATGTCCGGGTGCGTTCCATCGTGAAAGAACGTCGCGAGATACGCTTCGAACTTCTTGGAATTCCTCTTCAGGTAGATCTCGAACGTCGTCATCTGGGTCCTCGCGGGCGTCGACGGCAGGGCGTCGCGGCAGGGAACGTCGCACGTATAGTATTCGCCACGTACCCCCGGGGCAACCTGCCTGTAACGCGAATCAGTGTCGCGCGGTGGGCCGAAGGACAGCCCCAGGCGGCCGGAATGCCGAGACGGCGGCCGTACGGGGGTCCGTCCGTAGAACTGTCGGTCGACGTGCGTACGACTGTACCCGTGGTGGGTACGATCGTACTCATGTTGCCCGAGGAACCGCAGGCCGAACCCGTCTGGGCCCCCTCGCCAATCTCCTACCCAAATCCAACCTCGCTTGCCGTCACCTCAGCGCCCTACACGTAGACGTAGAGCTTCCCGTATGGCCGGTGCGAGATTGGCACGAGCTTCGTGAGCGGTACGGACAGCACCTCATCGATCGGCATGTCGAACGCCGCACAGTACTCCTCGAGCACCGGCCGCAGCCTCGCGAGATCCTCCTCGTCGGCCACAAAGATGCCGCACTCCTTGCCGACCTGCCACGGCTCGACCTCGCCACGCAGAAAGATCTCGCCCCCGTGCATTCCGGCCCCGAGGTACCCGCCTACCAGCGGTCCCTCGAACTGAGAGTTCATCCCGAGCAGCACGAGCATCCCGCCCGCCATGTACTCACCGAAGAAGTCGCGTGACTTGCCGCCGCAAACCATGATCGGGACGTGGTTCTCGTAGGCCTTCATGTGGATGCCGACCCGGTAGCCGACATCGCCCTTGATGAACACCTTGCCCCCGCGCATTCCATAGCCGAGCACGTCGCCCGCGTCACCGTGGACGATCACTGTGCCCGCGTTCATAGTGTTGCCGACGCCGTCCTGCGCATTGCCGAAGACCTCGACCGCAGGCCCGTCCATGAACATCGCCATGTCGTTTCCGGCAGTGCCGTTGACCTCGATCTTCACGCCCTTCGCCCTCAGGCCGGTGCCGATGTAGCGCTGCCCGTTGATATCAAGAAGCTTCACTGTCTTCGCGCCGTCGGCGATGACCTGACGAACGGCATCGTTCACGTTTCGGTAGTACACATTCTGCGCCTCGATCATCGCAGTGTCGCCGTCGATCGTGATCTTCGGCTCTCTCGCGACGTAGCCCTCGATGACTCCGTTCGTCTTCGTCTTGGTGGCTTGCATCATTGCGCTACCCCCTACAGTCCTGCGGGCTTCACGCCCAGGATCTTGCATGTCTGCTCGTCCAGCCCGATCGCACGCAGCCGCTCACGCGAGCCGCGCAGCGACTCGACGGCGTTCACGCCCAGGGCACCGAGTATCTCCTGCAGCTCGTGACTCCAGGCATGCACGAGGTTCGTCAGTCGCTCCGCACCCCATTCGGGATCGACGCGCCGGGTCAGCTCGGCCTTCTGCGTCGTGAGACCCCAAGAGCAGGAGCCGGTGTGGCATCCCTGGCACAGATGGCATCCGAGCGCCATAAGCGCTGCCGAACCGACCGCGACCACGTCGGCGCCCAGCGCGATCGCCTTCGCCATGTCTGCCGAAGAGCGAATCGAGCCCGCCGCGATAATCGATGCCTGGTTGCGGATTCCCTCGTCGCGCAGCCGCTGGTCGACGACCGCAATCGCAATCTCGATCGGGATGCCGATGTGATCGCGGATGATCTGCGGCGCCGCCCCCGTCCCGCCGCGGAAGCCGTCGAGATACACGTAGTCCGCCCCGGCCCGCACGATGCCGCTCGCGATGGCGGCAACGTTGTGCACGGCGGCGATCTTGACACCCACCGGCTTGTAGCCCGTCGCCTCCTTCAGCGAGTAGATCAACTGCCGAAGGTCCTCGATCGAGTAGATGTCGTGGTGTGGTGCCGGCGAGATAGCGTCGGTACCCGTCGGAATCATGCGCGTCTCGGAGACCTCGCGGTTGATCTTCTCACCTGGCAGGTGACCGCCGATGCCGGGCTTGGCGCCCTGACCAATCTTGATCTCCATGGCCGCACCGCGGTTCAAGTACTCCGGGGTCACGCCGAATCGGCCAGACGCTACCTGCACGATCACGTGATCCTGATACGGGAAGAGATCAGCGTGGAGCCCGCCTTCGCCGGTGTTCATGAGGATTCCGCAGCGCTCTGCTGCCATCGCAAGCGATTTGTGCACGTTGAGCGAAACGGAGCCGTAGCTCATCGGAGAGAAGATAATCGGCGTCTCGAGCTGGATGTTGTTCGAGACCCCGGTGCCTTCCTTGAGGTGGAAGCCTCCGTTGCCGTCGGTCTCGACCTCGACTGAATCGGGCTTGCGACCCAGGTATGTGCGCAGCTCCATCGGCTCGCGCAGGGGGTCGATGGACGGGTTGGTGACCTGACATGCATCAAGCACGAGGTGGTCGAACACATTGAGGTACGGTCGATCATTGCCCATCCCGGTGAGCATCACGCCGCCGGATTCCGCCTGACGCCAAACCGACTTGCGCAGCGCCGGGGTCCAGTGCGGGTTGTCGCGGAAAGCGAGATCGTTCTTCTGGATGGTGATGCAGTGCGCCGGGCAGTAGGTCACGCAGCGGTGACACGCGCGGCACTTCGTGTCGTCCGGGATCGGGCGCTCGTTGAACGAGTACACGCCCCAACCGCACTGCTGCACGCAGCGCCCGCATTTGTGGCACTTGTCGTAGTCGATCTTGACCTTGAACTCCGGCTGGATGAGGCTCGCGGGCATATCTACACCACCTCGACGGTCTCGCACGAGTTCTCGACGCCTGTCACAGCGCATGAGACCTCGGAAGCTGACAGATGCAGGTCGCCATGGATGGGCCAGTCCATGCCCTCGACTCGCGCGATGACCGGCTCGCCGGCTTTCGGCGTCCAGACCTTGTCCGGCGACTTCAGGACCTCTCGCATCGCGCTCTCTTCGGAAGCAACCATCAGGACGGAGCCCTGTCGGGCGGCAACGAGCGGACGCAG
This sequence comes from Actinomycetota bacterium, assembly GCA_016841065.1. Taxonomy (GTDB): domain Bacteria; phylum Actinomycetota; class Coriobacteriia; order Anaerosomatales; family JAENZW01; genus JAENZW01. The sequence goes on along the minus strand of JAENZW010000064.1, from coordinate 4,196 downwards.
CTTGATTCGGTCATTCAGGGCCAGCATGCCCCCGTTGAAGCCGAGCACGATGGCGAACGGGCCATTGAGCATGCCGGGGCCGTAGACTGCGCGAAGCGAGCGCATGAGCGCCTGTTGATCCTCGGGCATTCTGTCAATCTCGCTCCACAACGGACTTGCCAGCGCCTTACACGCGAGTTCCATCGGCAGCTTGTGCCGGCGCAGCATGAGATCGAACAGATATGCGGCGACCTCCGTGTCGGTGCCGAGAGTGCATTTGTAGCCGAAGGCCTCGAGATATCGGCTGTTGATTCCGTAGCTGGATATCTCGCCGTTGTGCACGATCGACCAGTCGAGCAACGTAAACGGGTGCGCGCCACCCCACCAGCCCGGCGTGTTCGTCGGGAACCGGTTGTGGCCGACCCATGTGTGGCCCTGGTACTCCTCGAGGATGTAGTAGTGGCCGATCTCCTCGGGGAAGCCCACGCCTTTGAACGCGCCCATGTTCTTGCCCGAAGAGGCGACGTAGGCACCGTCCACCTTCGAGTTGATCAGCATCACCGTGTGGACCACGTAGTCTTCGGCGGTCATCTCGGCCATCTCGAGCTTGTGCGGATCGGGAGCCAGGAAGTAGCGCCACAGCAGCGGGGCGTCGGAGATGCCCTTCACCGGGCGCGTCGGCATCGGCTCCGCGAGGTCGATCACGAAGTACTGGTCGAAGACCGCCTCGGCGGCCTCCTTGGCCGCGAGGTCGTGATACATCATGTGGAAGCAGAAGTGGTCCGGGAACTCGGGGTAGATTCCGTATCCGGCGTATCCCCCACCCAGGCCGTTGCCACGGTCACGCTGGACGGCCATTGCGCGGATCGCAGTCTCCCCGCTCATGAGCTTGCCGGACTCGTCGCAGATGCCCATCAGGCCGCAACCGCCGTGGATCTTGAATGGCGACTCTTCGGCGTACGCGGGCCTCTCCCCGCCGAAGACGCCTTCGCGATCGGAGAAGGATGGCAGCCTGGAGGTCGGCATGCGCTCCAGCAGCGGATCGTAGGTCATGGCGTCACTCATCTCCCTCGTCGTCGATTGCAGTGAGGAGTCTCGCGACGGCGTCTCCGCCGGACGCGGGAAGTGGCTCAAGGCCGAGCTTCTTGCGAGCCGACTCCTTGGGCTTACCCAAAGCACCGGTCTCGAGGAACTGCTTGTAGGCCGCAGACACCGACTCGGGACCACTACCGGCGTCCATCGCGATCTCTTTGAGCTTGCGGAAGGTGTCGGCCATCCCGATATCGGAGTGGCACATCTCGTGGCACGTGTAGCACTCGAGACACTTCCACAACTGCCCGTCAGATATGACCTCGTCGAGGTGACCACGAACAAGTTCGCCGATGATCTCGGTCGGCTGGAAGCCGGGGTCTACCTTGCACACCGGGCAGTCGTCCTTGCACGCCTGGCAGCTATAGCACTTGCCGAGGAGCGACACGTCGAAGAAGGACGCGAGCCGCGCCTTGTCGGCGGTGCGTGCGTCCCATTTCTCGAGGAACGAGTCCACGGAGACGCGATGCATATCCAGACCGATGTCCTCGGGCGAGTGCCCGTACGCGAGCGCGATGAGCTCCGACAGATACAGCACCGGGACGTGGACGTCCTCTTTCGCGCGCTGAAGAGCCGCTTGGTTCAGATCGAACTGCTGGAAGCAGCTCGGGCATACAACGATGAGCGCGTCGACCTCCTCGCGCATGAGGTCCGTCAGCTTGCGACGGGCGAACGCCAATGACGAGTCGCGCTCGCCGACACGATCGAGCGCTCCGCCGCAGCATTGCATCTTTGTGGGGTAGTCGATGACCCGCGCGCCAAGCGCGGCAACGAGTTGTTCTACCTTTGTGGGATGCAACGGGTCGTCCCATCGCACGGCAGGCTGAGGGCGAAGTAGGTGACAGCCGTAGTGGACAGCCAGGCGCATGCCCCAGAAGGGCTTCATGGCCTTGCTCGCGATGAGGCCCGTGCCCATCTCGTCGATGAGCCATTCGGCGAAGTGGGCGATCTTCAGGTCGCCCTTGTAGTGCAGGCCTTCCGCAGCAAGACGCTCGTTGATTGCGTCGCGCTCACGCCAGTGCGTCCTCAGGTGACTCGAGGCCTCTTTGAACGTCGAGTAGCACCCGTTGCATGGCGTCACCACGTCGAGACCAGCGCGCTCGACTATCGCGAGGTTGCGCGCAGCCGCGGTGTAGAAGGCATCTTCGTCGTTCGCCTTGACCAGCGTGCCCTCAGGGCAACACGTGTGTCCCTCGAGTTCATGGACGTGGGCACCGAGGTCCTTGAGGACGACTCGTGTCGACTTCTCGATGAATGGGAACCGCGCGGGAATGGTGCATCCCCAGAAGACCGCGAACTCCTTCATGACATCTTGTCCTTCGTCTCGAAGCAGGAAGGCGGACAACAAGAAAACGCCCGCCCCGGCCGCCTCTGTGCAGCCGAATCGCGAGCGCCTTTGCTCATATCCTATGCGGATTCACTGGCACGACTCTGTGCCGGTGGAGTTGCAGTATAGCACGCGCCATGCCGAGGGTGAACTGCGGTGAAACACCGGGGAAACACGGTGGGGTGGCTGGTCGCGGAGAGTCCTCCGCAAACCTGTCGTGCGACGCGCGTACGACTGTACCCACCATGGGTACAGTCGTACCCGTTTGCCCCGAGGGACCGCAGGCAGGGACCTTCCGAGGGGCCTTTCCCAAATCCAACCCCGGTCCGAACGATCCTCTAGAACACGAGCGTCCAGGCCCAGGCCGTACCGGCGCCGTACACGACCGCAAATGCAGCGTGCTTCACCAGGAGCGCACGTCTCTTCGCGACACGGTCTTCGGCGGGAGTCTGGCTGCGCCAGTAGGCCAGGCGGAGGACGCCGGTGCCGACGATCACCGCAAGCGCTCCGAGGAGCAGCCAGAAGACCAGTCGGGACGCATCCGAGAGGGCCGCGGACGCCTCAGCGGACATTCCCGTGGCGCGATCGTCGAGCACCCAACGCACGAGCAGGCAAGCGACCCATGTGCCGGTGGCCATGTCGTGCAGGAAGTTGTTCATGATGCGCGTGTATGGGCTAGCGGACATCGGCCCGGAGACCCTTCTCGAGGTACACCCCGTCATCGGTGAAGCGCCGACGATACGAGAGTAGCACCGCGAGCACGGCCCCCATCGCCGTGGCTGCCGACACCATCAGCATGATCACAATCTGGTATGCCGAAGCGGCGACCGGGTCTGCTCCGGCGAGCACCTGGCCGGTCATCATGCCGGGGATGAAGACGACGCCCGCTGCAGCCATCGAGTTGATGGTCGGGATGAGGCCGGCGCGGATCGCTGTGCGCACGTGCTCGCCTGACGCCTCCCACGGGGTCGCTCCGAGCGCGACAAGCGCGAGCATCTCTTCTGCATGCGCATCCATGTCGGAGAACGTGCGCTCGAGAGCGAGCGCAACGCCGTTCATAGAGTTGCCGAGAACCATCCCCGCGATCGGGATGACGTACTGGGCCTTGTACCACGGGTCGACCTGGACGATCAGCCCGGTGACCGCAAACGTCACGATGAACCCGGTCAGCAGCATGGTAATCATCGACGATCCGAGAATCCCGCGTGGGGCATCGGGAGCGCGGCGCACGATGGTCTGCGCCGCCGCGGCCATCATGAACGCGAGGATCGCCAACACCAGCCACGCACTGTCCACGCGGAAGACCCATCGCAGAATGAGTCCCAGCGCCGTGAGCTGCAGGTACGTGCGCACCGTGGCGAATCCAAGGTCCTTCTCGAGACCCAGCGCCAAACGCAGCGAGATCGCCCCCACGAGCACGACGAACCCGGTGGCCAGCAGCAGCTGCCACCAGCCGATCACCACGACGCCGCCGACGGATTCGCCCACGCTACACCACCTCCGTCAGGTGGCCAGCCTCGAGGCGATACCTGCGATTCGCGAGATCATCCGAACGCGAGTGTCGCACCCGCACGACCGACCCGCCGCGCTCCACGAACCGCTGAGTCATCGCACGCACCTGCTCGGCGCTCGCGTCGTCGAGATTCGCATCGGGCTCGTCGAGAAGGAGCACATCCGGTGCGGCGAGCGCGACCCGCAGCAGAGCGATTCGCGCCGCCTGGCCCACAGAAAGCTTCGCGGCATCGCGAGCGAGAGCGATGTGGTCGAGACCGACTTCGGCGAGTGCCTCGCGCAGGTGCGG
>JAENZW010000063.1 GCA_016841065.1 Actinomycetota bacterium | reverse complement strand
CACGCGAATGTCTCCGTCCGAATGCAGCACGCACGGCGTCATGCATTCCGCAGCGACTTCGGCCAGCGTCCGGAGACGGCGCATGATCTCGTCGAGCGCGTAGTCAGGCGCAACCAGCAAGCCGTCGAGTCCGGCGAGGTCCTCGGCGATGACAACTGCGGCGACCCCGAGGCGTGTTCCGCGACGCACCAGCTCGAGGAGGTGCGGCATTGCGGCGTCCATACGGGCCCCGACGTCTCCCGCGAACGCCGCGCTGGCCATAATCGTCTCGGTCCACCCGTCACGCGACGCGACCGTGCCGAAGGGCCCGGGCACGACCCAGAACGTCTCCGTGCCAATCGCCGAGAGCCGGTCGACGGCTTCGTCCGCCCATGGCTCTTCGGCAGAGATGAACGCGAAGTCCGGCTGGATCCGCTCGTAGGCGGTGAGCAGGATTCCGAGCGGGCCTCTGCCGCCCCAGCGGAGGCCTTCGAGAGCATCGGCCGGCAGGAAGCTCAATCCGACGACAAGGCCCGGCTTGCCGGCCAGGGCAGCCTGCACGGCTTCGCGCGTGGACAACTCATCGGTCACGACGAGAAACCTCCCTAGAGAAGCTTCAGCCCGGCTACTACTCCGGCCGACAGACTCCAGACGATGGCAAGCGCGAGGAGGACGCCTATCGCAACAGCACCGAAGCTGCGCCTCCAATCCATGTCGAGCAGCCACGCGGCGCACGAGCCCGAGTAGGCGCCGGTCCCGGGAAGCGGTATGCCGACGAACAGCGCCAGTCCCCAGAAGCCGTACTTCTCGACGAGCGGATGCGCCTTCGTGCGAACGCTCTCGAGCTTCCTGTGAAGCCAGGAACCCACCGGGATGTGTTCGTAGATCCACTCGAGGATGAAGTACGTCGGGAAGAAGATTGCCATGTTCGTCAGGACGATCAGCGGGATGTAGATCTGCTCGCCCTGTCCGACGGCGAGAGGAACCGCGCCGCGCAGTTCGATCCAGGGGATGAACGTCACGACCACGTACTTCACGAAGGGCGGCAGATTCGAGAGCGCGTCCGTCACGAGGCGCCCTTGCCTCCCGAACGGCACTCGCGCTCCCAGACCGCCCAAACGCGCTCGACTTCCTCGCGCCAGAACGCGTGCGGGTCTTTCACGTCGCGGCCGAGTTCCGCTGCATGCCGAAAGTAGCCGGCGCCGGGCTCGCCCGTGTCCGCGCGCACGACGACGGACCCGAGCATCGTGCCGCGCATGTGATCCTCGATCTCGCACACCTCACCGAGGAGCCTGGTGAGGGCGGCGGATCGAGCGGAGAGCCGCCCACTGGACACGCGCCTGACCAGCTCACCATAGCTGATCGTGCGGTGTTCGCGCGCAACCTCCGCGAGCGTTCGGCGCATCTCTTCGCGCATCTCTTGCCACTCTTCGGAAGAGAAACCGAAGACGGTGGCGGAATCGTAGCGTGCCATGAGTAGACCCTCTCGCGTGTCGGTCGAGCATCAAGTGGATGCCGTCACGCCGATTCTAGCCGAAGAGGACGCGTGTGGACGCGCAGCGGCGTGCGAAACCGCGACTACATGCTCGGTCGGTCGCCGTAGCGGCCGATCAGGCGCGTCAGATCCGGATCGGGCATCTCCAGCTGGTATCCCTGCCCGAGCGAGAAGCCGACCTCGCGCACCCGCTTGAGCAGGCTCTCCGTCTCGACCCACGAGGCGACAGCGACGCTGCCCTGGGACTCAACAAGATTGCGCACCGCGTGCACGAACGCCCTGCTGTCCCCGTTCGAAGACAGCGATCTCACGATCGATCCGTCGAGCTTGACCTGTTCGAACTGAAGCTCCCTGAGCAGTCCGAAAAGCCCGAGGCCCGCGCCAAACTCGTCCAGCACGAACGTGATGCCGAGCGGCCGCAGGCGTCGCATCCACGCTTGCACAGCGCCGATGTTCCGAACCACCGCATCTTCGGCGGTCTCGAGCACCAAACGCGCCGGTTCGATGTTTCGCCTCCGCATCTCCATCTCCAAGAAGCGGGGCAACGACTCCTCCGCCATGTCCCCTGCCGAAAGATTCAGGGAAAGCCGAGCGCCGGGATTGTCAGAAAGCGCTCTCAGAACGAGATCGACTATCAGGCGAGTGAGCCGCGGCATGAGACCGAGGCGCTCGACGGTCGCCAGGAACTCCGCAGGCAGCAGCATCTCGCCACCGCGGTCTACCAGGCGAACGAGGGATTCGTAGTAGGCAACCGCGCCGTCCGCCAGTCGGACAACCGGCTGGTAGTACAGCTTGAACCGCCGCTCCGTTATCGCATCACGCACGCGCCCGGCCATGCGCTCCCGTGGAACCGCGGGAGCACCCTCACCTGGGCGGCGCACGACGATACGATTGCGCCCTGCCTCCTTCGCCTCGTACATCGCCGCATCTGCAACGTCAAAGAGTGTCACCGCGTCGAGCGATCCGTCCACGGGCACGAGCCCCGCGCTCATGCCGAGCTCGTGCACGCGAGCGTGAGCGACGAAGTCCTCCTTCGAGACCGCCTTCCGCATACGTTCGGCGATGTCCACCGCATCGGGAACGCTCATCCGCTCCAGGAGCACGGCGAACTCGTCGCCGCCGATGCGGGCGAGCAGATCACCGGAACGCACGTGCCTATGTAGAAGGAGTCCGAAGTTGATCAGCGCCTGATCGCCCTCGAGGTGGCCGAGCGAGTCGTTGTAGGACTTGAAGTTGTCCATGTCGATGAGGAGCAGCGAGCCGTGCTCGCCACGCGCCGCGCGCTCGACCGCTCGCTGGAGGGAGTCCTCGAACATGCGTCGGTTCGGCATGCCGGTGAGTGAATCGTGCGTCGCCATGAACGCCAGCTGCTCTTCTCGCTGCTTGCGCTCAGTGAGGTCCACGCACATGCCGAAGATCGACACAATCTGACCGGAAGGGTCCCTGAAGGGGCTGCCGTAGCACGTGTGCCAGCGATAGTGCCCGTCGGTCCTGCACAACTGGAAATCGATCGAGAACGACTCGGACGACTCCATCGCATGGCGACAGGCGCGCTTGAGGACCGCGCGGTCTTCGGCAAGCACGCTCTCGAGCCATCCGGCGCCGCTCGCCTGGTCGATCTCGATACCTGTGAACTCGGTCCACGCCGCGTTGAGGTGAACGAGTCCGCAGTCTCCATCCGCTGCCCATGCTGGCACAGGCAGCCCATCGAGGAACGTGCGGAGGGTAGTCTCCGCGGATGGAACCCCCGGTGACGTCTCAGATCGCTCGTCTATCCCGGATGTGCGCTCCTCGTTCGACAACACGTATCGCCTCCAAGCGCGCAGAGCCGCGCACTGCGTGGTAGATTCCCGCATTCTGGCAGGTTCTCACCAGGAACACGCCGGGCCCGCACGGTGGCGGGCCCGACAACGAGTGTCTGGTGGAGGCGCGGAGAATCGAACTCCGGTCCACGATACACCCCTAGGAAGCATCTCCAGGCTCAGTCACCGATTGTGTCTCGGTCGCAGCGCTGCACGGTGACCCGCTACGCTGAAACCAAGGCGGTTCTGTCTTTAGCAACGTCATACCGCCCACGTACGTTACTGCAGTCCCCTGAAATGGCGCCTTGCCGATGACGGGGACGCGCATCGGGTCGGCGTCGCTACGCTATTAGGCAGCGAGTGCGTAATCGTTGTCGACGTTTAATCGACGGGTACCCCTGTTTAACGAGGCGAGGAGACCTCGGCCTGCTTCTTCCCTCAGACGTATCGCGTCGAAACCAGTCGCCCCCGGTTTGGGTTGCTGCACGACGATGTCAATGTGCACGGCGCGTACGTGACGCTCCGACCGCACAGCAGAGTATACCCGCGAGCAAGCGTTGTGCCGAAAATGGACCGGTCGTCTCCGTCCACGGAGGGAACAAGCCGCGAAGCGCGTTCCGGCGAAGAGAGGGGGTCGCCGGGCTCCGGCGACCCCCATGGATGCCTCCGCACCCCTCTCGGGGCTTGGACATGTCCGCACTACATGCCAGGTTGACCTGGCTGGACGGGACCGATGCGGAACGGGCGCATCATCTCGTTGTCCTCGTGCTCGACGATGTGACAGTGCCACACGTACTGTCCAGGTGTGTTGAACTGCGCGCGCACTCTCGTGACCTGCCCCGGATAGGCAACCACCGTGTCCTTGAAGCCTGACTCCCAGGACTCCGGCAGAGTGATGATGCCGTCGAGCTGGATGGGCTCGGCGACGTCTCCATTCACGTCGAGAACCAGCCCTTCCCGGTTCACTACCTCGAAGACGATCTCGTGTATGTGCATGGGATGAGCGTCTCCCGTGGTGTTGTAGAACTCCCACACTTCTGTGGCCCCCACTGCGGGGTCCTCCGTGATGGGTTCCATCCACTTGCGCTCCGTCCAGACTCCCGCCGGCGTCGTCGCGTCGATGTTGTCCGGACCAACGGTGCCGAGGAGCGCCTCAATGGGGCCGTCGACGGGGTTGCCGCTCGCGTCGACTCCCATCCCCATCATCTCGATGAGGGCCAGAGGCCGCGTGACGGTCTCGGGCGGAAGCGGCACGATCGCTGGAAGCTGCAGGGACAGCGGCGGTGTCGACGGGTCGGCCGCAACGGCCGGCACTACTCGGAACTGCATGATCTGTCCGGTCGAACCGGGATCTGCGACGTCGAAGTCCTCGTCCGGGATGCCGCCGCCGAAAGGCTCGTCCGGACCGACGTTGTTCAGAACGTAGTTGCCGACCGGCACGTTCGTGAAGTCGACGATCAGGTCGGCACGCTCGGCAAGCGCCATGAGTAGGCGGTTGCCGTTGGTCGCGGTCAGATTCACCGGCGCAGAGAGGAATCCGCCCTCGTTGCCGATCTGCCAGACCTCGACGCCCGGAATCTGATTGAAGTCGAGGATCAGGAAGCGCGACTGGCAGCCATTGAGGAAGCGCAGCCGATAGCGGACCTGCTCGACCGTCTGAAACGGCCAGGTGTTGCCATTCGCGATGATCGAGTTGCCGAAGAACTCGGGATTCCAAATGGGCGAGAACTCCCCGTTGGGAATGATATCGCCGACCACTCCGTCGAAGAACTCACGGCTGTCCGGATAGAACAGCGAGCCGTCCACGTTGAAAGCGCGGTCCTGGATCGCGATCGGGATCTCGTAGTACGTCTTGTTCGACGGGAACTTGTCGTTCTCCTTCGGCGCGGGACCCGGCAGAACGGCAGGAAGCCCGGTGTTTGCGTCAAGAACGACGTCATCGGGCCCACCGCGAATCAGGTAGAAGCCCGCGGGACCGGCGTAGACGTTCGTCCGCGTCATACCGAGCGTGTGGTCGTGGTACCAGATGGTAGACGCGCGATTCAGGTTCGGGTACTCGAAGACCGCATGCCCGGGTCCCCAGGTGGCGCCGAAGTTGGCCGCCGCCTTGCCGGCGAAGAAGTCGTACCAGGTGCCCTCGGTCGCGTAGCCCGCCGGGATGTTGTTGGCGTTGGGTAGATACCAGGCCTCGGCATACCCGTCGCTCTCGTCGCCGACGCCGACCGCGCCGTGAACATGCGTGCACATCGGGACGGGACCTGTGTACGTGCCCGGCGTGGGCATCCCCGTGAAATCAGGTCGAGTGTCGCGAGCCGCCACACCCCCTGGCGGATTGGCCCAGTGCAGTGTCTGGTCGACCGGCAGCAGATGTGGCAGATAGTCGCCGTTGGCGTCGACCAGCCCGTTGATCCACTTGACTCGCACCGGGCGCTGCCACTTCGCTTCGATAGTGAGCGACGGAGCGTTGTGCAGCAGCAACCCTCGCTTGTTGCCGGCCGCGACCGCGCCGTAGCCCCACAAGGTCGTCGCGGGGAGCCCGGCGGGCAAGACCTGCTGAGGGAACTGCTTCATCGAGATCTCATAGTAGTCTGCAGCCTTGCCCCCCTTCATCTTCACCGTGCCGGCTTTGGGCATGACGGGTGGTATGAGCATAGGGGTCAGGAACTTGGGGATGTCGTCAGGATTCAGCGAGCCTCCAGGAATCGGCACGGCGAACGCCTTCTGTAGCATCGTGGACGCCCCAGACGCGCCGCTTACGTACATCCACGTGCCGGCGGCCGCACTCCACTTGACGAAATCGCGTCGTGAGATTGACACGGGCGCACCTCCTTCTCCTTCGTTGCGTCTCCGATTGCGGGCACACGAGTAGGGCTGGCGACGGCGAGAGTGTGCGCAACGATGTCAAGACGCTCCCGGAAGAAGGTCGCGTGCACTGGTGCGACTCCTTGTCGCACGTCGGCAGTCACACCGCGAACCCGTTCATCTTCACGGGTTAGGAATTGCTACCCCTATATGAGATTGGACCAGTCACGAATCAGGTATCCGCGCGACGAAAGGCTGAATGGCACGACGAACGGCGTGCAGAAGCCCTGTCTGGATGGCGCAGTCTGGCGAGCTGAAGGCCACTGAGCGGCCGAACTGTCGCCGAATCCAGCGTAGCCCGCGACACGAACAGGGACCCCTAGCCGCCCTTCGTGCGCTCCTTGAGCGCGCGCTCTACGTCACGCTTGTGATCGCGTTCCGCGAGGGTGGCCCTCTTGTCGTAGAGCTTCTTGCCGCGGGCGAGCCCGATTTCGACCTTCGCACGGTTGTTGGTGTCGAAGTAGATCTTCAGCGGCACCAGCGTGTAGCCGCGTTCCTGGGTCTTGGTCGCCAGATAGCGGATCTCCTTCTTGTGCAGCAGGAGCTTGCGTATCCGGTCCGGGTCGACATTGGACCGGTTGCCGTGCGAATACGGCGAGATATGGACGTTGTGTAGCCACGCCTCACCCCGCTTGGTCGTCGCGAAGCAGTCGCGCAGGGCAGCGCCACGCTCCCTCAACGACTTGACCTCGGTGCCGGTCAGAACGAGACCGGCCTCGAACGTCTCCTCGATGAAGTAGTCGTGGTATGCCTTCTTGTTGGTGGTGAGCACTCGCTCTTTTGAGGGCATTCGTTGCCGCTCCAGACGCTCGCAGACCGGGTGTCTCTGAAACATACCCGCGCATTCTACCGCAGATGCGTTCGCCAGCGGCTACGGCGTGAAGTCAGTCCCCGGCTTCAGGCGCTCCAAGAACGCGACGAGTAGCTTCACGGTGTTCTCGAGGTCCGCAAGCGACAGCACCTCTGTAGGCGTATGCATGTAGCGCAGCGGCACGCTCACGAGCGCGGCGGCCTTGCCACCCCGGGACAGCTGCATTGCATTCGCGTCGGTGCCGGTGCCGCGGGGCGCGCCATCCGTCTGGTACGGGATCTTCGCCGCCTTGGCCGCGGCGACGAGAAGCTCGAAAACCTTGGGGTTGATGTTCGCGCCGCGAGTGATGATCGGCCCGCCGCCGAGCTTCGTCTCGCCGTGCTTGCGCTTGTTGATATCCGGGTAGTCCGTGGCATGTCCCACCTCGACGGCGATGCCGACGACCGGGTCCACGCGATACGCCGACGTGATTCCACCGCGCATTCCGATCTCTTCCTGAACGGTTCCCGCACCGATGACGTCGCCTGCGAGCTTCTTCCCCTTCACCTGCCGAAGAACCTCGGCTACGATCCACGCGCCCATCTTGTCATCGAACGCGCGCGACACGGCCAGCCCGTCGCCAAACTCCTCGAGCCCGACCGCATGCGTAACCGGATCGCCGACGTGCACTCGCTTCTTGACGTCCTTGCCTGGCATACCCACATCGATGAACAGCCGGTCGGTCTTCACAACCTTCTTGCGCTCGTCCTCGTCCAGCAGATGAATCGGCATCCGCCCGAGGATTCCCAGGAGCGGGCCTTCGGCAGTATGCACCTGCACTCTCGCACCAGGAAGGATCTGCGGGTCGTGTCCGCCGATCTCCTTGAACGAGAGGAAGCCGTCGTCGGTAATGTAGGTGACCATGAAGCCGATCTCGTCGATGTGCCCGGCGAGCATCACGCTCGGACCCTTGCCGCTGCCGCGAACGATCGCGTGTACCGAGCCCATGACGTCGGTCGTGACGTCATCTGCGAACGCGGCGACGTAGTCGCGGAACACTCGGGCCGCGGGTTGCTCGTAGCCAGAAGGTGACGGTGCTTCAACGAGCGACTTCAGGAACTCCAGGGACTTCGCACGCATACAGGGGCCTCCTCGACGGTATGCAGAACACTGCCCAGTGTATTCCCGCTTCGGCATCTCACACCAGGTCTGCCGAAGAACGCTCTTGCGGTGGACGTCCAATCCTGATTAGATTAGTCGGAAATAGCGGCAGGCAAGTTCGATCGCCTGTTCCACACGGACATCGCAGCGAGGTGAACCATGACTTCGGCAGAACCGAAGCCGCTTCTCGAGATCGAGGGGCTTCATGTCCAGGTCGGGGACCGGGAGGTTCTCCAGGGCATCAACCTGGTCATAAGAGAGGGCGAGACGCACGTGCTGCTCGGCCCGAACGGGAGCGGAAAGACCACGCTCCTCAATACGATCGTGGGCCTGCCCGGCTACCAGGTGACGCAAGGCACGATCCGCTACCGGGGCGAGGACCTGCTGACGCTCTCCATCGACGAGCGCGCCCGCGCGGGCATCGGCGTCGCGTACCAGCGGCCGCCGGCGGTGCGGGGCGTGCGTCTCCGGCAGATGCTCGACGTAGCAGCCGGAGGAGAGCTTGCCGAAGACGAGGTGGCATTCCTCATCGAGGAACTCGATCTCGAGCGCATGGTGGACCGCGACGTGAACATGGGCTTCTCGGGCGGCGAGGCCAAACGCTCCGAGATGGCGCAGCTCCTCGCACAACAGCCCGAACTGGCGCTGTTCGACGAGCCTGAGTCCGGCGTCGACCTCGACAACATCGCCGTGGTCGGTGGCGCCATCAACGCGCTGCTGAAGGGCGAGCGCGTCTCGGAACGCAACCGCGCGGGGCTCATCATCACCCACACCGGTCACATCCTGGAGTTCGTGAACGCGGACGTCGGCCACGTGCTCTACAACGGGCAGCTCGCCTGCCAGGGCAACGCCCGAGACCTGATCGAAGAGATAGCCGAGAACGGCTACGACAAGTGCGTGGAGTGTGCGCTATGCCAGAACTTGAGCTGACGACCCCGGCGCTCGAGCGCCTTGCCGAAGTACGCGCCGCTGCCGAAGCGGCGATCGACAAGCCTGCCGCCTTGGGCCCCGATGTGGACATCACCAGGTTCACGACCGTGTCGGAGCGCGACAAGGTCGACTCGCTCGCGTCCATCGAACACCAGATACGCGAGACCGCGCTGCTCTCGGGCTTCGATGCGGACGAAACCGATCGCTCCGCGAGCTTCTTCCAGCTCGATCGCACGCCCATCTACGAGCGCGTACAGAAGGCCTTCGACAACGCGATCGAGATCATGAGCACCGAAGAGGCGCTCAAGCTCTACGGCGAGGAGATGATCGAGAAGTACTGGTGGCGGGCGGTGGATCCCGGCAAGGACAAGTACACCGCGATCGTCGCGCTGCATCAGACCGAGGGCTACTTCATCCGGATCAAGGCCGGCCACAAGGTCGAGAAGCCGATCCAGGCGTGCCTGTTCATCAGCGAGAGCAACGTCTCCCAGAACGTACACAACATCATCATCGTGGAGGACGGTGCCGAGGCGAACGTGATCACGGGCTGCAACATACACACTGACGTGAAGGAGGGTCTGCACGCAGGCATCTCCGAGTTCTACGTCGGCAAAGGCGCCAAGCTGACCTTCACGATGGTCCACAATTGGGCCGAGGACTTCACCGTGCGCCCCCGCACAGCGGTGCATGTTGAAGAGGACGGCGTATACATCAACAACTACGTGCTGCTCAAGCCGGTGAAGTCCATCCAGGCATTCCCGGTGGCCAAGCTCTTCGGCGACCGGTCGAAAGCGGTCTTCAACTCCATCGTGTACGGACTCAAGGACTCCTACATCGACCTCGGCAGCGAGACGCAGCTCATCGGGGCTGGCAGCCGCGGCGAAGCGCTCGCGCGCACGGTCAGCAAGGACCGCTCGACGGTGTACTCGCGCGGACGACTCATCGGCA
>JAENZW010000062.1 GCA_016841065.1 Actinomycetota bacterium | reverse complement strand
GGTCCGGCACGCTTCGAATCGCATAGCGGGTCGTGAGCTCCTCGGCGACGGGCGAGGACTCGCCCTCAGGACGCACCGCCCTCACATGGCCGTCGAACTCTCCGGCGCGCCTCAGGAAGATGTCCTCGATGCCGACGGTGCCGGGACCGAGAATTGGAGCGCTCGCAGGCTTGATGATGAACGCCTTGTCTTCGGCGATCGCCTCTCGCGTGGTCCCCAGATGCTCCGCGTGATCGACAGCCACGCCAGTGATGACCGAGACGCTCGGCGAGACCACGCTCGTGGCGTCCCATCTGCCGCCCATGCCGACCTCAAGCACCGCGACGTCGACGCCTTCGGCACGGAACAGCGCGAGTGCGCCAGCTGTGAGCAGCTCGAACTCCGTGATCGGGTCGGTGTAGCCCGCGTCCTGCGCCGTCGCCGAGGCGTCGGTCGCGAGCGTGACGGCGGTCGCGAGCTGTGCAGGAGAGATGGGCTCGCCATCGATCTCGATGCGCTCCTCGTAGAAGTCCATATGCGGGCTCGTGTACGCGCCGGCCCGGAGGCCGTGTGCGTGGAGTATCGCTGCTGTCATCCGCGTCACTGACGACTTGCCGTTCGTGCCTGTGACCTGGACGCATGCGTAGGCGTCCTGCGGCCGACCGAGCGCATGCGTCAGCGCGCGGATACCGACAAGCGACGGATGTATGCCGAAGGTGAGCGCACCAGTCAGGGCTGAGATTGCGCTGCGATATGGCCTGCTGGCACGATACGCAGCTTCCATCCCCGGATTGCGCACATCGTGCGCCCCGCGACCGCTCACCGCGCGCCTTCCCTACTCCGCCAGCTCGGCGAGTTGTGCCTCGAGAGTCGCGACCGTATCTGCGAGTTCCGCAGCCTTGGCGCGATCCTTCTCAACGATCTCTGGAGCCGCTTTCGCAAGGAAGCCCTCGTTGGAGAGCTTGCGGTCGAGCTTGCTGTGCTCGCCGCGCGCCTTGTCGAGTTCCTTGGCGACTCGCGCCCGCTCCGCGTCGAAGTCCACGAGGCCCTCGAGCATCACGTAGACCTCTGTGCCCGCGGCCACAGCAGCCGCTGCGTGCGGAGGCTTGGTCGCATCGGCGTTCACAGCAAGAGTGCCGACACCCGCGAGCGTCATTATCTGCTCGGTGAGGTTCTGCACCAGCATGGCGTCCGCGCCCCCGGCCTTCACGACGACGTCGACGAGTGTCTTCGGCGACAGCGCGTACCGGGCGCGGACTCCGCGTATCGAACCGACGACTTCCTGTAGCGCCGCGACAGAGCGCTCGGCACCTTCATCGAGCCAGCGTGCGAGCCCAACCGGATCCGGCCAGGCGGCGATCATGAGCGAGGCGGCACGGTCGCCTTCTTCCAACGGGAGCTGACGCCAGATCTCCTCGGTCACGAACGGCATCATCGGGTGCAGAAGCCGCAGCGCCGTGTCGAGCACGAAGACCAGGTTGCGTTTCGCGGCGAGCGCGCCCTCGCCTCCTGCGTTCAAGCGCGGCTTGGAAAGCTCGATGTACCAGTCGCAGAACTCGCTCCAGAAGAAGTCGTAGAGCTGCCGCGCGACCTCGCCGAACTCGTAGCTGTCGAGCCCGTCGCTCACGCCGCCCGACAGACCGGCGAGCCGCGAGAGGATCCAGGCGTCGGCGACGGTGGCGGACTCCGGCGGACCGGGCACGTAGTCATCGCCCAGGTTCATGAGAACGAAACGGCTCGCGTTCCATATTTTGTTCGCGAAGTTGCGGGAGGATGCGAGTTTGTCTTCGGCAAACCGGATGTCCTGGCTGCCGGTGGTCTGCAGCATGAGGCCGAACCGCATGCCGTCAGCGCCGTAGTGCTCCATGAGATCGAGCGGGTCGACGCCGGTGCCGAGCGACTTGCTCATGCGCCGGCCTTCGGCGTTGAAGACCGTCGGGTGGATGATGACGTCGCGGTACGGCACGTCGCCGACGAAGTACAGGCCGTTCATGATCATGCGGGCGACCCACAGGAACAGGATGTCGCGCGCCGTGGAGAGCACCGTCGTCGGGTAGAAGAACTCGAGCTCAGGCGTCTCATCCGGCCAGCCCAGAGTCGCGAAGGGCCAGAGTGCCGAAGAGAACCACGTGTCGAGAACGTCCTCGTCCTGGCGCGTGGGCCCACCGCACTTCGGACATGCGGTGAGGTCTTCCTCGCTCGCGACCATCTCACCGCACGCATCGCAGTAGTAGACGGGTATCTGGTGGCCCCACCACAGCTGGCGCGAGACGCACCAGTCGCGGATGTTCTCCATCCAGTGGAAGTACACGTTCTCCCAGCGTTTCGGGTGGAATGTGACGCGGCCATCACGGACGGCATCGATCGCGGGTGCGGCGAGCGGCTTCATGTCGACGAACCACTGGTCGGACAGCCATGGCTCGACGACCGTGTGACAGCGATAGCAGTGGCCGACCGAGTGGACGTGGTCGTCGATCTTGACGAGAAGACCCTGGCTGTCGAGGTCGCTGACGACGCGTTTGCGTGCTTCGTAGCGGTCGAGGCCCGCATACGGCCCGCCTTCGGCGGAGATGGTCGCATCGGCGTTGAGTATGTTGATCTTCGGACAATCGTGACGCTCCGATATGTCAAAGTCGTTCGGGTCGTGTGCGGGCGTGACCTTGACCGCACCGGTGCCGAACTTGGGATCGACGAAGTCGTCCGTGACGATAGGTAGCTCGCGTCCGAGGAGCGGTAGGACGACGGTAGCGCCGTGCAGAGCCGTGTAGCGTTCGTCGTCCGGGTGCACGGCCACACATGTGTCGCCGAGCATGGTCTCGGGACGTGTGGTGGCGACGACAACGTGAGTGGTGTCTCCCACCGGCTCCTTGAGAGGGTAGCGGATGTGCCACAGGTGGCTGTCGAGGTCCTCGTGCTCCACCTCGATGTCCGAGAGGGCGGTGGAGCAGCGCGGGCACCAGTTGATGATTCGCTTGCCGCGGTAGATGAGACCCTTGTTGAACCAGTCTACGAAGACCCTGCGGACGGCGCGCTGATAGCTCGGGTCCATCGTGAACCACTCGTCAGAGTAGTCGCACGAGCAGCCCATGCGCTTGAGCTGCTCGATGATGATGCTGCCGTGTTCGCGACGCCACTCCCAGCACATCTCGACGAAGGCTTCACGACCAACGTCGTATCGGCTCTTGCCGTCGGCGGCCAACCTCTGTTCGACCTTGTTCTGGGTCGCGATGCCGGCGTGATCGGTGCCTATGATCCAGCGAGTGGGTGCGCCGGTCATTCGACTTCGGCGGATGACGACATCCTGGATCGTGTTGTTGAGCGCGTGGCCCATGTGCAGAGAGCCCGTGACGTTTGGAGGCGGGATGACGACGCTGAACGGCCTCGCGTCGGTTTCGACGACAGGCTGCTCGAAGTAGCGACCCTCCGTCCACGAAGCGAAGACGGGTGTCTCGACGGCTTTCGGGTCGTACGCTTTGGGCAGCTCACTCACAGTGCAGACATCCCTCCGATGGTGGTTCTTGTGATTCTATGCCAACAGAATCCCAGGATACAGGCCGAATTCGCGGGACCTGTGTGTGCGAGGGGCGACGTTCGCCTCGCGACGATGAGTTCTCTGGCTATTGATTGACCGCTCATCGGCGCATCGACGCCGCCGGTCGCCAGAATACCGCCCGGGAGAGCTGCGCTCGCTATAGGGTGTTCGAGGCCGTGGGGCGCGAGGACGTTCCGCAAGATCTGTACCCCAACGAACTCCAGCGCGTTGTAGAGACGATCGCCGCCGTCAAGTTCTAGGCGGCACACTCCGTTTGGACGCTGGTTCGGGTGTCTACCTGGGATGCGTCGCTCCCTGGGGGTGCAACTGTACCCACCATGGGTACAGTTGCACGCATCTGAGCCGACGCAGTCTCCCCTCCCCCCCCTTGACTCCCGGTCGCCATGACTCCCCCCGACCGTCCGTCACAAAGTCGGTGTGAACGGTCACACTCGACCATTCAACCTCTCAAGGCGACCTTTCGTCGTGCCGATTCCTTCATTATCGAGGCAACCACTATGGCGCTAGGGTCGGGGGTCAAGATGGCAGCATGCGGGTTTCGCGACAGGTGCAACATGTTCGAGGGCGGACGCCTCTCAGGATTCTCTGGAATCGCACTCTTGTTCGAAGCGCGCTACTGCAGCGGCGATCCAGCCAAGTGCGTCAGGAACAAGCTTGCCGAAGTTCGTGGGTTCGACAGCGTTCCGAGCGACATGTACCCCAACGACGTCGCACGCGCTCGGGGCCTGATGGATGTCGCCGTCTAGGGGCCTATGAATGGAGACGGCGTTCTTGCGAAGGCCGCGCCGACACCCGTCGGCGCGGCCTTCGGCAATCTCCGATCAGGCGGAGGCCTCCGCGTCACCACGACGCACGAGCGTCGGCCCCGCATGTGAGTTGACGGTCTCCTCGGTCACCACTGCCGACTCGATATCCGTCGCGCTCGGCAGTTCGTACATCGTGTCGAGCAGCAGGGTCTCGAGAATCGAGCGTAGACCGCGTGCACCCGTGCCGTGCTTCAAGGCCTGTGTCGCGACCGCGCGAAGCGCATCCTCGGTGAAGCGCAGCTCCACATCCTCGAGTGCGAAGAGCCTCTGATACTGCTTGACGAGCGCATTCTTCGGCTCCGAGAGGATTCGGACGAGATCGTCCTCGGAGAGCTCCTGAACGTGCGTCATTACGGGCAGGCGGCCAACGAACTCCGGAATCATGCCGAAGCTGTGGAGGTCTTCTGGAAGCGCCTGCGCCAGGAGTTCGCCCTTGCGATGCTTGGACGCGTCCGTGAGATCGGCACCGAATCCGACGCCCTTTCTGCCGATGCGGTCGGCAATCATCTTCTCGAGCCCCACGAATGCGCCTCCGAGGATGAAGAGTATGTTCGTTGTATCGATACGGATGAGCTCCTGCTGGGGGTGCTTGCGGCCACCTTGCGGTGGAACGGCAGCCTCCGTGCCCTCCAGGATCTTCAGCAGTGCCTGCTGAACCCCTTCCCCGCTCACGTCGCGGGTTATCGACAGGTTCTCTGCCTTGCGCGCCACCTTGTCGATCTCATCGATGTAGATGATGCCGACCTCGGCGCGCTTGGTGTCGAAGTCTGCAGCAGTGATGAGCTTCAACAGGATGTTCTCGACGTCCTCGCCGACGTAGCCCGCTTCGGTGAGAGCGGTTGCATCCGCGATCGCGAAGGGAACCTTCAGCACCCGGGCCAGCGTCTGCGCGAGGAGCGTCTTGCCGCAACCCGTGGGACCGAGCATGAGGATGTTGCTCTTGGCCAGCTCGACCTCGTCGTCGCCGTCCTTCGGCGAAACCTGAATGCGCTTGTAGTGATTGTAGACCGCTACCGAAAGCACCTTCTTGGCGCGCTCCTGGCCAACCACGTACTGATTCAGCGATTCGTAGATCTCTACCGGCGTCGGAAGCTCCTCTGTGAGCGCCGGCACCTGCTCGTCATCGAGCTCATCGGCAACGATGTCGAGGCATAGGTCGATGCACTCGTCGCAGATGTAGACACCCGGCCCGGCGATCAGCTTCTTGACCTGGCGCTGCGACTTGCCGCAGAAGGAGCATTTCAGGTGCTCCGGCCCTTCTGACTTGGGACTCATACTCCGCTACGCTTCCTTGCCGCGGCTCAAGAACACCGCATCGACGAGACCGTACGCCTTCGCCTCTTCGGCAGTCATGATGTTGTCACGCTCTGTATCGGCGTGGATCTTCTCCATGGTCTGCCCGGTGTGAGACGCCAGAATGCGATCGAGGGTCTCCCTCATGCGAAGCATCTCTCTGGCCTGAATCTCGATGTCCGTCACCTGGCCCTGGGTACCGCCCCACGGCTGGTGGATGAGAATGCGGCTGTGCGGCAGCGCCTGACGCTTGCCCGGAGCGCCGGAGGCCAACAGCACGGCCGCCATCGACGCGCACTGGCCGACGCAGATCGTCGAGACATCGCACTTGATGTACTGCATGGTGTCGTAGATCGCCATGCCTGCCGTCACGGAACCGCCCGGTGAGTTGATGTAGAGGTTGATGTCCTTGTCGGGGTCGCTGCTCTCTAGATGCAGGAGCTGCGCGATCACGAGATTCGATATCTGGTCGTCGATCTCATGGCCGAGGAACACCACCCGCTCGTTGAGCAGGCGCGAGAAAATATCGAAGCTCCGTTCGCCGCGCGAGGTCTGCTCGACGACGATGGGAACAAGGTTGAACGCGTCGTGGGTCATCTGGGGCTCCTTATGCGTCTTCGGAAGTGTCAGAGTCCTGATCCTCGTCCTCGATCGAGGGTTCCTCCTCAATCACTTCCACGTTCGACTCGTCCATAAGCCACTTGACAGCCTGCTCGTGCATGATCTGCTCGATGATGACGGGCAGGACGCCAGCTTCCTCCCACTTCGCGCGGAGGCCGCTCGTATCGGTTTCGCCGGTTCCTGCGGCCATCAGCGCGATAGCCGAATCGATGTCGGAATCGGTCACAGTCATCTCGAGCTGACGGAACAGAGCCTCGAGCGCGAGCTCCTCGCGCATCGCCTCTTGCGCCTGTTTGAGGAAGTCGGCCTCGAGCTGCGAGTAGTCCCTACCTGTCGCTTCAAGGTACTGCTCCATCGTGATTTCCCTGGACTCGAGTCCGTTGGCGAAGTCGCGCGTGATCTGGTTGCGCGTCGTCTCGATCATGGCCTCAGGAACTTCCCCTTCGAGGCGCTCGGCAAGTGCCTGGCGAGCCCCGCGCTCGTGGAGACGGCCGTGCGCCGTGGCGCGGTTCTTCTCAAACTGCTCCCGGATACTCGTCCGCATGTCCTCGACGCTGTCGAAGCCGCCCGCATTGGCGGCGAACTCCGCATCGACATCGGGCAGCACCTTCGCCTTGATCTCGTGAATAGTCACCTCGAAGGACGCCGTCTTGCCAACGAAGTCCGCATTCGTCGACGTGTCCGGGATCTCGAACTCGACTGTGGTCTCGGCGCCCGGCTCCATGCCGAGGATGTCCCGCTCGAACTCGTCGGGCATCAGCCCCCGACCCATTTCGTAGAGGTACTTGTCGACGGCATTACCCTCATAGTCCTCGCCATCCACCTTGCCGACGAAGGACAGCAGCACGAAATCATCAGGGCTGATGCCGCGATCGCTGACGGGCTCGAGGGTCGCGAACTTCTCGCGCATCTGATCGACTTGGGAGTCGACTTCGGCTTCCGAGACTTCGCGCGGCGGTACCTCGACCTTCAGGCCCTCGATGGATGAGAGCGTGAGCTCGGGCCGGACCATGACGGTAGCTGTGTACTCGAACGGCTCTCCGGCGACCATCAGATCGAGATCGTCGATCTCGGGCTGGGCGATCGGACGTAGGCCTTCGGCATCGAGCGCATCGCTGTAGCTCTCGGAGAGCAGATCGTCCTGCGCGTCAGCGACGATGGCCTCCCTGCCGATCTGATTGTCCATGACCGGCTTGGGAATCTTGCCCTTGCGGAAGCCAGGGACCTTGACCTTCGTCGCTAGACGCTTGTAGGCAGCGTCGACGGCTTTGTCCACCTCCTCGGGGGACAAGACCACGTTCAGCCGTACCGTTTGCGCATCGATCTTCTCGACAGATGTCTCCAACGATCCTCCTAAGCTTCGGACCTTGACGGTCCGTATCAGTTCTTGGTGCGGGCGAGAGGACTCGAACCTCCACGAGTCGCCCCACCGGGACCTAAACCCGGCGCGTCTGCCAATTCCGCCACGCCCGCACTATGAGCGGCTACAAAGTATAGCGAAAAGCGACGACGGTCGCCGAACGGATGCCGCACGGGGACTATCGGCGCACCAACCCGACTCCTGCTGCGCTGATGCCGCCAACAACGCACCCCACATACCTCGGTCCAGACTGCCAGGAGGATGCAGGCCTAGTATGGGGGCGGCAGCGACAGGTTGGCGAGCAAAGCCAATAGTGAGGTGATCGGCTCGGTGACGGTCTCCGGGTCGGTCGTCTTGACGCTGTAGCTGTCGAAGCTCGTCGTGCCCGACCGGCCGATGAGACCGAAGCGGCCGTCGGTCACCAGCGCGAAGTAAGCGTGGGAGAGAACCGTGTAGCCGTTCACCGTGACCGCGACCACGTTGCCCGTGAGCTTCACGCGCAGGGTGTACTCGGTCGAGATCGTCGGAAGCGTGTATGTGGCATCGACGACGACGCCACCCTTCTTCGTACGATGGCCGATCAAGACCCTGCCGGTCGCCTGATCGATGGTCACGAACTTGTAGTCCGTGCCCGTGTAGCGGTCGAAGACGAACCCGCCCTCGCCGGTCGTGGACAGCTTGGTTTCCATGGTGATCGAGTACGGAGCGCCGACCCGAGTGACCCGCGAGAGCATGACGGCGGGCTCATCAGCACTGGCGGGCTGGGCTACCAGGTAGCCGTCGCTGAGCGCCCACGCGCCCGCGTCCGGGGCACTCATCAGTGCGCTCGGATCGCTCGAGAAGTCGACGGCCTGATCGAACGCGATCTCCTGCGGCAGGATCTGCACGAAGACATTGTCGATGCGGGCGATCGAGTTGTTGCAGCCCAGGCCTACCATGCCCTCGTTGAGATAGTGCACGTAGCCATCGGAGTCGATCTTCGCCGGGAAGGCGTACGAGAACGCCTGCTTGCCGTCGATGACGACAGTCACCAGAGTCCCGTTCACCGCGACGAGCATGCGGTAGTCCGTGTCCGGCTTGGTCTTGGCCTTGGCCTGCACGACCACGTGCCAACCGGTCTCGTCCCGGTAGCCCATCTCGAACTTGTCGGTGGAGATGTTGACGCCAGCGAACTTGAAGTCAGTTGGGCTCTGGTAGTCGAAAATGACGTAGGCGTTGGACTTCCAGCCACCCGTCGGCTTGCCAGCGTTGATCGTCGCCTGCACTTCGAAGTACTTCGGCAGGTACGCATCGACGTAGAACACGCTCACGGCATCACTGCCGAGAGAAACGGGTGCGACCTCAAGACGGCCACTCTTGACGGACCACGTGCCAGAGTCGGGTACGAATCCCTGGGCCGTGCTGTCGTTGAAGCTAGCCGAGCGCAGGACATCGCGCGGACCGCCGGCGATGTTGCCGGCCTGCGGATCGAGCGGACCGCCGGTCTGCTCCTTCCAGTCCGCATCCTTCTGCAGCACCATGCCCAGCTCGCCGTCCGGTTCACCGTTGCGCAGAGGGTCGTTGCCGGTATCTGCGGCACGGGTCGGATCGGCACCATCGCTGCGGGAGAGCGCCAGCAGGAACGTCTGGATCTGCGGCTGGAGCGCGCGCGAGATCGTCGCTGCGCCATACGGCGCGAACGGCACGAGGTAGCTGTTGAACTCCCCGACCCAGTCGATCAGGCGGTCGCCGCCGGTGTTGGCGATGAGTACGTCGCGACCGGCACCACCGTAGGCGCGGTCTTCGTAGGACGGGTGCGTCTCGGGCAGGTTGTTCTCCCACGCCACGACCGGATCGGCGGTGCCGGAAGGATCGGTTGTGTCGTGGTTGTCGTCGGCGTTCAGCAAATCGTCGCCATAGCCGCCGTAGAGGGTGTCGTTGCCAGTTCCGCCGACCAGCCAGTCGTTGCCAAGATCGCCGAATATGCGGTCGTTGCCCTCCAGATAGACAGGCATCGTGTACGTCGACTTTTTGCCGGTCACTTCAGCGGTGTCGGGGAGGAGTACCCCATCGGTCGGATCGAAGTTGAGGATGAACTCTACCGCCCCGGTGATGTCGTCGGTCGTGGGATCGACGAACACGCCAGTGACGGGATCGACGTATATCTTGCGCAGCGGGTTGTACTCGTCGTAGGCTGCGAACTCGGCCTTGAACGGGTCGTAGCCCAGTATGTTGCCGGGATTGTGCGCGGCATCGAAGTAGGCCGGCAGCGCCTCGGCACCCGAGATCGCGTCGTCACCGGCGCCGCCATGCAGCCAGTCGTTGCCCAGGCCGCCGTAGATGATGTCGTCGGCGTGCTTCGGGTCGAAGTGCGCCTCTTGCACTTGAGCGCCGCCCTGATCCGAGCCAGCCGGGTCGAGGTTGAACGGGGTGAGGTTAACTGTCTTCTTCA
>JAENZW010000061.1:8818-10241 GCA_016841065.1 Actinomycetota bacterium | reverse complement strand
ATGTACATCATGCAGATACTCATGTCGGTCATGATGGCCGTCATCATGTTCGTCATGGTGCCGCGCGCCGCCGCATCGCTGGCGCGCATCAAGGAGGTCCTCGACACCGAGCCGAGCGTCACGGACCCGGTAAACCCTGTCGCCGACACCGGCGAGCGCGGCTACATCGAGTTCCGCGATGTCGAGTTCCGCTATCCGGGTGCCGAAGATGCCGTGCTGTGCGACATCTCGTTCACTGCAGCTCCCGGCGAGGTCACGGCGATCGTGGGATCGACCGGTTCGGGCAAATCCACGCTGATCAACCTCATCCCGCGCTTCTACGACGTCACGGGCGGAACGATCCTCGTCGATGGCGTTGACGTGCGGGAGATGGACCGCCAGGCCCTGTGGGCGAAGATCGGATTCATCCACCAGAGGGCCTTCCTGTTCAGCGGCACGGTCGCGAGCAACGTCCGTTTCGGCAAGGAAGACGCGACCGACGAGGAGATCTGGCACGCGCTCGACGTGTCGCAGGGCTCGGAGTTCGTTCGCGAGATGCCGGAAGTGCTCGACGCGCCGATCACGCAGGGCGGCTCGAACGTGTCCGGCGGTCAGCGACAGCGCCTCGCCATCGCGCGGGCGCTCGTGAAACGGCCCGAGATATACGTGTTCGACGACAGCTTCTCGGCGCTCGACTTCACCACCGACGCGAAGTTGCGTCGCGCGCTCAAGAAGGAGACCGGCGCCGCGACCGTGATCATCGTCGCGCAGCGCGTCAGCACCATCATGGACGCCGACCGGATCATCGTCATGGATGGCGGCCGGATCGCCGGCATCGGCACGCATGCCGAGCTCATGGAGACCAGTGAGACATACCGCGAGATCGTCTTCTCGCAGCTTTCCGAGGAGGAGGTCGCATGAGCGACAAGCCGAAGACAGAACAGCCCCCCCGCGGACCCGGCGGACCGGGCGGCGGCGGGTTCGGGCCCGGGCGCCACATGGGCATGGGCGCGCCCGTGGCAAAGCCGCGTGACTTCCGCGGCTCGATGAAGCGCCTCGGCGGCTATCTGAAGCCCGAGGCCGTCATGATCATGATCGTGATCGTTCTGGCGGCCGCCAGCGTGGCCTTCACCATCGTCGGCCCGAAGCTCCTCGGCAATGCGACGAACGTCGTGTTCGAGGGTGTGTTCGGGAAGCAGCTCGGCGAGCAGATGCCTCCGGGAACGACGAAGGACCAGGCGGTGGTCGGCCTGCGGGCGCGGGGCGAGAACCAGATCGCCGACATGCTCGAGAGCATGAACGTGACGCCCGGCAAGGGCGTGGACTTCACCGAGATGCGCCGGATCCTCGCGCTCGTCGCGCTCGTGTATGCGCTCGCCGCGCTTCTGGGCTGGATGCAGCAGTACCTGATGGCTGGAGTCGCGCAGCGCAGCGTGTACTCGCT
>JAENZW010000061.1:0-8718 GCA_016841065.1 Actinomycetota bacterium | reverse complement strand
TCGTTCCGCTACAAGGCAGACGAGCCGCTGATCGAGGATCTCTCGCTCGACGCGAAGCCGGGAAGCACCGTCGCCATCGTCGGCCCGACGGGCGCGGGAAAGACCACGCTCGTGAACCTGCTGATGCGCTTCTACGAGATCGACGGCGGCAGCATCTCTGTCGACGGAGTGGACGTTCGGGACATGACCCGCGACGACCTGCGCCGGACCTTCGGCATGGTTCTGCAGGACACGTGGCTGTTCAAGGGCACGATCCGCGACAACATCGCCTACGGTCGCGAGGATGCGACCGAAGAGCAGATCATGGCGGCGGCCAGCGCGGCGCGCGTGGACCACTTCGTCCGCACCATGCCGGACGGCTACGACACGATGCTCGACGACGAGGCGTCCAACATCTCGGCGGGGGAGCGCCAGCTCCTCACGATCGCCCGGGCGTTCCTGGCCGATCCCGAGGTGCTGATTCTCGACGAGGCAACCAGTTCGGTCGACACCCGAACCGAGGTGCTCATCCAGCAGGCGATGGCAGAGCTCATGAAGGACCGGACCGGGTTCGTCATCGCGCACCGGCTGTCCACGATCCGCAATGCGGAGACGATTATCGTGATGAACCACGGGCGGATCATCGAGCAGGGCAACCACGCCGAGCTCATGGCGGCGGGCGGTTTCTACTGCGATCTGTACAACAGCCAGTTCGTGGACGCGCTCGACGAGGCGTCGTAGGGGCGGCGCCCCGTCTCGCTGGAGTTCGGCGCGTCGTCGGCCTAGTTCGAGTCCGGTTCCTCGGTGACCCCACGGGATGCGTGGCAGTACACGCAGTAGAGCGCGCCGTGGCAGTCGAAGCACCTGGATGCACCACGTTCGCTCACCGAAGAGGGATGCTGGGCGACCCACGGGCCCTGCTTGATGTCGTAGCCTTCGTGGTGGCACATCTCGCAGAACGCAAGGCTGTCCGTGTGGCACGAGCGACACACCTGCGGGTCTGACTGCGCAACGGGTCCGTGGCTCTTCTCGCCGTCCGGCCAGTCTTCAGGGTGGGGCATCTCGAGTCCGTGACAGTCCGTGCAGAACGTTTCTGCGTGGCACATCGCGCACGGCTGCCTGTCCGTCAACGCTGCCTGGCCGTGGTCGGCCTGCCAGGTCTTCGGCTGGTGCGACTCGGGACGTTGTTCGAAGGACGGGGGGTGGCAGACGTCACACGTGCCGGGCGCCTTCGCGGTCTCGGAGTGCCCGTGGCAGGTGAAGCATTGCTGCATGAACAGCAAAGGCCTCTCGGCATCCGGGTCGGGGTGCGCGGTCCACAGGTGGCAAGAGACGCAGGACTCGTTCCTGTCTGCGTGCTCCTGGTGGTCGATAAGGATTCCGAAACGCATGGTGACTTCGCGCGCGGGATCGTGGCATGCAAGACACCTTGAGTCGGGGATGTCCGACGTGGCGTCGTTGGCCTCCATGTCCGGGTTGTCCGAAGAGAAGTGCGCTCTCACGTCGCGGGCTAGCATCGTTCCCCTGACTGCCAGTGTCACGGGGAATCGGTACCAGGGTCGTGGGTCCTCGTGACACGCCGGGCAGCCGACCGTTGTATGCGCGGCCGTCTCCCAGGCAGCCACCTTGGGCCGCATCTCGTGACAGGCCATGCAGACACGCGAGGAGGCCGTGAGCCGGTCGGCCCCGGCTCCGAGCGCCAGGACCGCGACGATGACGGCCGCCGATATCCATGCGGCTCGGACGATGGCGTGCATCCGGGAGTGGGGATTGCGCTTGCTCGATGTCGGTCGTGACTCGATTGTGCGCTCCAATGACTCGAGGCCGAGCGTATACTGAAGCCGACGCTACTGAGCGGTGGGCGGTCGCGTCAAGCGCCTGTTTCGCCGTTCGTGTAGGGCGCAAACAGAACCCTAACAGAACATGAATCGGCTGCGAAACACTCACACATATCCTAGGTACATACTCGCGCCAGGTCCTCGCATAATCTTCCACCGGCGACACCATCGCCGGACATGATCGGAAAGAGATGGAGTTCTCTGAAACGGCAGGAGAGGGCATGGCTGGATCATCGCTCCGCGCGGCAGGACGCTTGACGCACGACCCGGAGGTGCGCTGGGTACTCCTGGTCGTCGCTGTGGTCGTCCTCGCGTTCGTCGCATTGGCCGCGGCGCCGGTTCCGCAGGCGCAGGCCCGCTTGTCCTCCTCGGGGGAGCTCGCGTTCCATCCGTGCGACCAGTGTCATCCCGTGGAACTGGACGCCGAAGGCAAACCCACCAAGCCGCTGCCCGTCGACCTTGAGAAGCACGAAACCGAACTCGAGGTGCACGACATCTTGGGCGAGGGCGACAAGGCGTGCCTCGCCTGTCACGACGATCCGGCCAGCAACCCTGGCCAGCTCATCCTGCCGGACGGCTCCTTCGTGGACGTGACCGGCGATGTGTCCCGTGTCTGCCAGCGCTGCCACTTCGAGAAGTACCGGGACTGGGAGGCAGGGATCCACGGCAAGAACCAGCCGAAGTGTTCCGCGGCCGGCTGCCACAACCCGCACTCTCCGTCATGGATATACATCGAGGCGTTGCCCCCATTCCTCGGAACGGGGATCGAGGTCCACGCCGTTTCCGAACGCGAACCGTTCACGCCGCTGGCAGGGCCTCCGGTTCCGCCACCGGTCGAGACCCCATTGTGGCTCTCAATCGTGTCGGCTCTGGGAGCGGTCACTTCGGCAGGTATCGTCAGCATCCTGATCGTGGGAAGGCGCAGGCAATGAGCGAAGAGAGCAAGCCACGTCCGGACGAGGCGGAGGTGCAGTTGCCCGAAGGCTGCACGCTGTCGAGGCGACGCTTCATCGAGGGCCTGGGTGCCAGCGCAGCCGTGCTGGCCGCGGGTACCGTCCCGGTGCTCGCGTCGTCGTTGCTCGCCGACGCCGCACAGGCGTCCGAGGCCGGAGAGGCCGGGCACACCGGTGACGAAGTGCTCGACGCCATCATCGAGCATGACCACCAGATTAACTACCCGGGCAAGCCCGTCTACTACGCCGATCCCGCCGGGGACGAGAAGTGGGCGATGGTCATCGACACCAAGGCCTGCATCGGCTGTCGTCGCTGCGTCTACGCGTGCGTCAAGGAGAACAACATCGGCCGCGAGTCCGGCTTCACCTACATCCAAGTGCTCGAGATGGAGCCGGGCAAGATCGAACTCGAGTCCGCTGAGCTTCACTACGACGAGGCCGGCAGGCCCGACCGGTGGTACATGCCGACGCAGTGCATGCAGTGCGCGAAGCCGCCGTGCGTGTACGGCTGCCCGGTCAAAGCCACCTGGAAGGAGCCAGACGGCATCGTCCTCATCGACTACAACAAGTGCATCTCGTGCCGCAACTGCATGATCAACTGTCCCTATGGCGCGCGGCATTTCAACTGGGTTCGTCCTGAAGTACCCGCCGAAGAGCTCAACCCGGACGTCCCGTACGAAGAGAAGGCATATGTCGTCGAGAAGTGCACGTTCTGCGTCCATCGAACCCGCAACGGCCAAACAACGGCATGTGTGGAGGCCTGCCCTGTCGGGGCGCGCACGTTCGGGAACCTGAACGACCCCGACAGCGAGGTCGCGCAACTCGTCAAGACCCGACGCGTATGGCGTCTCAAGGAGGATCTCTCGACCGATCCGATGATCTGGTACGTGGGGTGATGGATGTGGCTGAAGCGACGATTGAGCGCCCCGGCGTGAAGCGGTTCATCGGGATCGACTGGGACTTCGGCGCGCTGAGGACGGCTGGCCCGCGGTACTGGGCCTTCATCACGGTGCTGCTCATCTTCACGCTGCTGGGTATCTTGGGCTGGATCGCGTTCCTGACTCAAGGCGCAGCAGTCATGGCCCAGCGTGACGAGTTCACGTGGGGCTTGTGGTTCTCGAACTACATGTACTACGTGGGCCTGTCGGCAGGCGGACTTGTCGTGTACGCGAGCGTGCACCTCTTCGGCGCGGAGCAGTTCCGGCCGTTGGCTCGGTTGGCGGTGCTTCAAGCGGGCGTTCTGGTGATGATTGCTCTGCTCGGCGACATCACGGACCTCGTGCGGCCCTGGAGAATGTTCTGGTTCGTCGTCACGCCGAACCCCACGTCCATATTCGTCTACACGGGGAGCGCGGCGGGGGCCTACATGGTGCTGTGCTTTGCCGACCTGTGGGTCATGATCACCGGCAAGGGCGGGGAGAAGCTCGCGCACCGGATGACGCTGATTGCGCTGCCATTCGCGATCTACCTCCACACGACGACCGCGTACGTACTGGCGCTCAACAAGTCGCGGGAGCTGTGGAACACTGCCGTCATGGTGCCCATCTTCCTCACGTCCGCGACCGCTTCCGGTGTGGCTCTGCTCATGATCGCGGCCTACATCATGCAGTACTTCGGCGTGTTCAAGTTCAAGCCGAGCATGTTCAGGAGCCTGTCCACATTCTTGTCAACCGTGATCATCATCGACCTGTTCCTGCTGTTCGTAGAGATCATCACGGTCTACTGGCCCACGGCGGCCAAGCTGGGACACACGGAGCGGATGTCATTCTTCCTCACCGGATCCTACGCTTGGATGTTCCTCCCGGTGCTCGTTCTCGGTATCGGGTCGTTCGCCTTGCTGGCTGGCAGGAAGACACGGCACCTGCCTGTCATCCAGCTGAGTGCAGCCGCCATGTACGTCGTGGCGATCTTCCTGAAGCGCTACACGCTCATGAGCATGGGCTTCGCGACGGGCACGCTCGGCCAGTACCAGGCCCCGTACCTGCCGAGTCTGGTCGAAGTACTTCTCTGGCTCGGCCTCCTCGCGTTCGGGCTGCTGTTCATGACGGTCGGAGCCAAGGTCCTGCCAATGGTCGAGCCGGAGCACGGACACGGCGAGATGCATGGGGAGGCTCACGCGTCCGAGCATGCCGAGATTGTTCCCGCGATGGTCCCCGAGACCGTCCCCGAGACCGTCCCCGAGACCGGGTGATTCCGTCTTGAGCGCGCGGAGCACAGATCCCGCAGCGAAGCGGCCAAACCGCCGCACCATACTGATTGTCGCGGCCGTGGTAGTCGCGGTCCTGGCGGTCGTGGCGGTCGTCGTACCACTCGTGGTCACGTCCACGCCGCAGTTCTTCTCGCGCTACCACCTGTTGGAGCGGCGCTACGTCAATCTCGGGGAGTCGGCTCACGAGGGCATCGGATGCCGTGCTTGTCATGAGACTACGCCCATCGCCAACGGGCTGGCTCTCATCGGCGACTTCTACGCGAGCTTCATCAGCACCGAGTCCACGCCGCAGTTCTTCACATTCCAGCCGCCACTCAATGCCGCGTGCTTGAAGTGTCATGCCACTGACTGGACCTCCCGGGCCGAAGACCTCGAGCGCATCCCGCATCCCGCTCACCAGCGTGTCGCGGCAGAGAGCCGCCAGTGCGTCGAGTGCCACAAGTGGACGGCACATCTCGAGAGCTACCAGGCGGAACATGAGGAGATGCCCCTCTCGGGGGTGTGCGTCGCATACGGCTGCCACGTAGGCACGAAGACGACCGAGGAGTGCTTCGACTGCCACCACGTCTTGCGTCGGTCCGGCGAGGAGTGGAGGAAGGAGCACCCGCAGGTCATACAGACCTCCGGAGACAACGGCTGTCTCGAGTCGTGTCACGAGGTCGAGCAGTGCCAGCAGTGCCACACGACCGGAGAGCGACCCGACTTCTCGGGGTTGCCCATCGAGATCGGCATGGAGGCGATAGAGGAGCTCCACGTCACGCCGGAGTGGACGACGCAGTATCACGGGACGGAAGCTCTTAGAGATAGGTCGCAGTGCTCGCGATGCCATCAATCGGAAGGCGAGTGCGAAGAGTGTCACCTGCAGCGCCCCGACTTCCACGGCTCCACCGACACATGGATAGGCAGGCACAGCAAGGAGTCGACGGCCGTCGACGAGTTGCGGTGCCTGGAGTGCCACGAGGAGCCATGGTGCGAGGACTGTCACAGGCAGTTCGAGGAGATGGAGTAGGTGGTCGAGCGGGACGCATCGACCGATGGCCGCGCTCCCGATGCGCCACCTGACAGGAGCCGTTTCAGGCGTCGGCTCTACGTCCTGGGTGCCAACGCGCTCGCTGTCGCGGTGATCGTCGTGCTGGTACTTCCGGTCATCTCGATGCTGCAGTCGGGCTACTACCGTCGGTACGCCGAACTCGGCGAGCGGATGGACCACTGGGCGACGTCGACGCATTCGCGTATATCCTGCGCCGAATGCCATGTCAATCCCGGCGCACGGTCATTCCTCGCGTTCGCGGTCAAGTCGATACCCGCCTTCTACTCGCAACTCATCTCGGGACCGTCCAGCGCGAACCTGCTGGATGCCCCGGATCGAGTGGCGTGCCAGAGGTGCCACACGATCTATCGCAGCGTGTCTCCCGCCGGCGATCTGTTGATACCGCATCGGGCCCACGTACAGGTGCTCGAGATGGATTGCGTCACATGCCACAAGGACCTCGTGCACTCTCTCAACCGCAGGGGCTTCAACAGGCCCGAAATGGAGGGATGTCTCGAGCAGTGTCACGACGGGGACACCGCCTCCAACGAATGCCTCGACTGTCACACCCAGAAGGAGACGCCCGAGAGCCACTCTCGTGAGGACTGGCTGCGGACGCATGGTGAAATGACCGAGGACATCGACTGCGCCGAGTGTCACGACTGGACGCCGGAGTTCTGCGCTGAGTGCCACGAGGAGCGTCCGGCCTCGCATGTCGGTAACTGGAAGAAGGGGCATGCGGTGCCCGCCAAGGAACGGGGCGACGGCTGCCTCGTGTGCCACGGCGGCGAAGAGTTCTGCAAGGACTGTCACTGATGGCGGACGTGCAGCGACCCGAAACCGAGGAAGCTACGTTGACCGAAGAGACAACGAGCAGGAAGCGCTCGCAGAAGTCGCCGGACACGCCGGGTGGTTCCGGGATGTCCCGGTGGCGTCCCAGGCTCGTGCTGGGTGCGATCGTTGTCGGCACCGTCCTGCTGCTCGTCGTGTTGCCCGGCTACCTCGCAAGCAAGCCGGCCTTCTTCGACCGCTATCCCGGTCTGAGCAGCCAGTACGAGCCATGGTCTGCGTCTACGCACGTGCAGGCGAGCTGTCAGGACTGCCACGTGCCTCCGGGAGTGATCTCCCAGGTGGGCTACGGCGCGCGGATGGTGGGTGAGTTCTACGTGTCGCTCGTGTGGCGATCACGTGAGCCAAGCGTCTTCGAGACGCCCACGAACGCGGCGTGCCTCAGCTGCCACGACGATCTTCGCAGCGTTTCGCCCGAGGGCGACCTGCGGATTCCGCACCGCGCACACGTCACGATTCTCGAGATGGAGTGCGTCGAGTGTCACAACTTCCTCGTACACGAGACGAATCCGAAGGGCGAATACCTGCCCCCGATGTCCGGCTGCCTGCGCTGCCACGATGGCGACATAGCCAAGGACACGTGCACGGCATGCCACACAGAGAAGTCGGTCCCCGACGGTCATCTGGCCGATGACTGGACAGTGGTGCACGCGTCGAAGGCCGACGATCCCGAGTGCGTGGACTGTCACGCGTGGACTGAGAACTGGTGCGCAGACTGCCACACTCGCCGTCCGGCCTCGCATGTCGATGACTGGCGTGCAGTTCACGGGGACCGGGTCGAAGAGCATCGCGGCTGCGAGGCCTGCCATGAGGGTCCGTTCTGCGTTCGCTGCCACGGCGAGGTGCCCCAGTTGAATCTCGACCCGACGCTCGAGCTCGTGCAGTAGGTACGGCGCAACTGATGAACACACCGTCTGCCCACACGAATCCGGGAGAGTGTTGTGACGGTTCAGCGAATACTCGTTGTCGATGACGAGGAGTCCATCCTCAAGGTCGTCGACTACGCGCTGACCGCGGAGGGCTTCGAGGTCCACACGGCCAGCGACGCGACCACGGCCGAGTCCCTCTTCACGCGCATCTCTCCGGCACTCGTCATTCTCGATGTGATGCTGCCCGAGAAGTCCGGTCTCGATATCGCTCGGGACTTGAGGGCCAGCTCAGACGTCCCAATCGTGATGCTTTCGGCCCGCGCCGACGAGGTCGACCGTATCCTCGGACTGGAGATGGGTGCGGACGACTACGTGACAAAGCCGTTCTCGCCACGGGAGCTCGTGAGTCGCGTCAAGGCCGTGCTTCGGCGCTCGGCCTCCGGGTCGGAGCACAAGGCACTCTTGCACGTGGGCGACCTGCGGATAGACACGCTCTCGCGGCAGGTGTACCTCGGCGAGAGGCAGATCCAACTGACCCGCACCGAATACGACATCATGCTCCACCTCGCGCGTCATCCGGGAATGGTGTGCTCGCGTACGGCGATCCTGGACTCCTTGTGGGAGACGTCTCCCAAGGGTGACGAACGCGCGATCGACGTCCACATACACAACATCCGCGAGAAGCTCGAGCCCGACCCGAAGGACCCTACCTACATCATGACGATGCGGGGATTCGGCTATCGTCTCAGGGAGCGCTAGGCAGATGGCCGAGACGACCCGAAAGTCGCGCATCAGGCTCGGACTTGCAGTGCTGCTGCTCGCCGCCTTGACGATCACCATGTTCTTGACGAGCACGCCGGAGCGGAGTCCCGCTCGCACGTGGGCCACGTGGGCCTGGGAGCTTCGCTACCGGGTGTTCCCGCTCGGTGACGCGGCCGCCCTGACCGAGCTACACGCGAACGCGGCCAAGGAATCGCGTGAGCAGTGCGTC
>JAENZW010000060.1 GCA_016841065.1 Actinomycetota bacterium | reverse complement strand
CGCGGGCGACCATCGCGGCGGCGGCGAACATCAGGTTCGCGATAATCCACGTCGGGTCGATCGCCCAGTAGTACTGCTCGTAGATACCGCTCCAGTCCGCATAGGAGTAGACGGTGTCTCCCACCGCGAAGATCAGCGCACCAGCGACAACGAGCCACCACGCCCATGCAAACCGGCCGTTCCCCAGACGCGATATGACTGTCAGCGTGAACACGGCGGGGACGAGGAAGAGCAGAACGTCGGCGACCGGATACATCACGCTCACGAACTTGGCGAGTGGCTCGAGCTCTTCGGCGGTTGCCGGGAGGATGTAGGGCTGGAGCACCGTGAGGTACACCGCAGCGAGTCCCGCAACGCCTGCGACAGCGGCGACGGTGAACGCCCTCTTGAAGCTGGCGAACCCGCGATACGACAGCGCGGTCAGTATCAGCGCGGCTGACACGAAGAGATACTCGGCTGTGTAGAACACGTCCGAGAGGCTCGGGTATGGGTCTTCGAGGAGCACCAGTTCGATGTACGACCACACCGCATCGCCGATGGCGAAGCACGTGATGCCGACGGCAACCAGCATCCACACGGTGCGCGTGCGGCCGCGTGAGTACGAGAGGGCCGCGATCCAGACCATCGCTGCCGCGAGCCCGTTGATGGCGAACGAGCCGATATCGGCGGCCGTGAGGGCAGCATCCTCATCGAGGACTCCGGAGGCGCTCGCAAAGACGAAGGCGATAACCATCAGAATCGCGACTACGATGAAGGCGTAGGTTGAGGCGGACAGAACGCCGCCGGAACCACCGCGCACCGCAGTCGTCGCGCCCTGTGCGGAACTCATGACAGCCTCCCATCGATGCGCGCGACCAGTGTCTCGACCGTCTCGTGAGGAGCTACGGGACCGAGGAACATTTTCACCGTTCGCAAGAGGGTCGGCACATCCTGCACCTCCAGCTGATCGGGCGTCTTGCCACAGCTATCGGCGGCGGTCTTGACGCACATCTTCGCGACGATATCTCCGACATGCGGACTGAGAATCTCGATGGCGACGTTCGCGACGTCGAGCACGTTGCTCCCCCTCCTGCCCTGACTCGCAGGGCAATCTCCACCTGCAGTTGTCGACTCGCCCCCGACGCAACTTTAGCGAATCTGAACGAGATGAAGGAGGCTCCGCAACAGGAGTTCACGCATCGCAACGACGAACTGCCGAAGATAGCGGATGAAACGCAGTTCGGGGGTGGATCTACTGGGTCATTCCCGCGATCATGCCGCCGATGTACGGAACGAGCCAGATGACCCAGACCGTTACGCTGAACCGATGGAAACGCGTGCGCGACTCTTCGGTCCCCTTGCGAACGACGCGTGTGGCCCAGACGGCGTGCCCGAACATCAACCAGATCGCGATCTGACCGGTGATGGTGTGCACACTCAACCATTCGACGCCGGGCTCCAGGAGGTCCATGGCATACGTCCCCGCAGCATCGAAGGCCAACCCCATCCAGAACGCGACCACGTGCCAGGGTCTGAGGTAGCGGCTGATGCGTTCGGCCCACACGCCGGCCGTGTAGAAGACCAGCGCAAGCGTAATGAGAACCGTGGCTGTCTGGAGCATCGGCGACATGCGTCAATGGTACATGAGCTCCAATACCGGCTTGCAGCAGGATACGCCCGGCTGTCTGCATCGTGACGACTGTGTGACGCTACTTCCGCTTGCCCGCGACCGGGTACACACTGTCAGTTGGGCCCGCACGTGACACGACTCCATACTGCCCAGCGCAAGGAAGTGATTCGAGTGAGTGACGAGAACGGCAAGAACGGCGACGGCGACCTCATACCGCCTGTGCCGCGCCATCGCAAGATCGGCTCGCCGGTCGTCATTGTCATGGGCGTGGCGGCAGTCGTTCTGGTTTCGTTGGCATTCGGACCGGTCCGGAGCGCAGCGTCCGACTTCTTGAGGGTGCTTCGCATCCAGGAGGTCCAGAGCCTCTCCCTCACCGCGGAGGAGATGCAGCAGATATCCGAGGGACTCTCGGCAGGTGCCAGCAACGTAGACCTGGCGTCACTCGGCGGAATCGAAATCGAGGGCGACGCCAACGTCCAGGAGTTGTCCCTCGCGGATGCGGCGGGATTGGTCGACTTCGAGATTCGACTTCCCGGGGGTCTCGAGTCGACACCGACCATCCTCGTGAAGCAAGCGCAGACCTTCCACTTCCGCCTCGACGCGGCTGCGGTGAACGAGCTACTAGGTGCCTATGGGAGCGACCGCCTACTCCCGACTGCGATTGATGGCAAGGAGTTCACCTTCGAGTCCCCGACTGTCGTGTCGGCGGAATACGACGCGGTAGTCAACGGGAGCAAGGTGTCGTTCTCTGTGATGCAGGCCCGATCACCCGAACTCGTCGTCCCCGCTGGCGTGGATGTCGATGAGTTGCGCGACATCCTCGTGAGCCTCCCCTTCATCCCGCCGAATGTGCGTGATCAGTTGATGGCCGTCGACGACTGGCAGAACACCTTCCTCGTTCCCGTACCGGGCGGCGAATCCAGCGAACGCACGATCGCGGGAACGAAGGTCGTCATCACCTCGGAATCCGTGTTCATGGATCCCGATAGCCCGGAAACGACGCCTCCGGGATTGGATGCCTTCTCCTCGGCCGTGTGGAACGATGGCGGAATCATTCGGGGCATTCAGGGTTCTCTCGACGAGTCGACGCTCGTCTCTTTTGCCGAATCGATGATCCGTTGATCATCAGAACCGAAGGCCTCACGAAGGTCTATGGACGCGGCAAGATCGGCAACGACGGGGTATCCCTGTCCGTTGGCGAGGGTCACGTGTTCGGCTTCCTCGGACCGAACGGGGCGGGCAAGAGCACCTTCGTCAAGATGATGGTCGGGCTTATCCAGCCGACATCGGGGCGTGCCGAAGTCCTCGGCCAGCCGCTGGGTCACGTGGCGATGCGGGGACGGATGGGATTCCTGCCCGAGACGTTCCGCTATCAGGCCTGGCTCACGCCGCGCGAACTGCTCGCGTTTCACGGACGGCTGCTGGGACTCGAGCCGTCGGCTGTATCCGAGGCGGCCCACCGGGTGATGGCCGAAGTCGGGCTTGCCGAAGAGATGGGCGCGAAGATCAAGAGCTTCAGCAAGGGAATGCAGCAGCGCCTGGGGTTGGCCTGCGCAATGCTTTCCAGCCCCAGACTCCTGTTCCTCGATGAGCCTACGTCCGCGCTCGATCCGTTGGGGCGGCGCGACGTGCGCGAACTGCTCGTCAGGCTGCGTGATCGGGGTACCACCGTGTTCCTCAACAGCCATCTACTCTCCGAAGTCGAGATGGTCTGCGACTCTGTCGCGATGATCGATCATGGGAGAGTTGTTGCCGACGGTCCGCTAGCAGAGCTTCTCTCGGGTCCGTGCGAGGTGGAGATCTCCCTCGCCGGACCATGGGACGCCGCCGATGGCGCGCCCCTGGGAGGGGCCTCGATCATCTCCCAGACTGCCGAGCGCGTCATCTTCGGCTTGCCTACCGAAGACGCGATCCCCGACCTGGTGGCCGCGCTAGTCGCAGCCGGAGCGCGAGTGGTCGGCGTGCGTCGCCGCAAACGCGATCTCGAGAGCCTGTTCATCGAAACCGTCGGGAACGAGCACCGTGAGTAGCGCATGGACATCGTCCGCAGCGCGGCGGGTGTTGGCCGTCGCAGGCCTGACCTTCCGCGAAGCGCGAAGGAGATGGGTCGTTGTCGCCGCATTCGTGATGACGCTCGGCTATCTCGGCATCTATGGGACCGGACTGTATTTCGCGTCGAAGGACATCATGTCTGTCGCGGGCGGCACGGGCATGGACGAGATCGCGCTCAAGATGATTGGCGCCCAGATGTTGTCGCTGGGGCTCTTCCCCTCGAGCCTGATCGTAGGACTGGTGGCTGTGTTCGCTTCAGTCGCATCGATTTCCGGCGATCTTGATTCGGGCGTGGCTCACGCAGTGCTCACCCGTCCTATCAGACGCTCCGAGCTCGTACTCGGGAAGTACCTCGGTCTCGCGTTCATGCTCACGGTGTATTCGCTGCTGGTGATGGGGGCGGTCGTCGCAATGGCCGTCGGGTTCGTCGACGCGCCGACAGACAATCTGGTCGGCGCGCTTGCGCTGTTCGTTCTGGAACCGCTAGTGCTGTGCGCCGTCGCGGTGCTTGGCAGCACGCGTTTGCCGACGCTCGCAAACGGAGTGCTGTGCACGGCGCTGTACGGCATCGCGTTCATCGGCGGCATAATCGAGCAGATCGGCAGCTTGATCGCGAGTGAAGTAATGCTGAACATCGGTATCCTGACGAGCCTGCTCATGCCTGCCGACGCGATTCATCGAAGAGCGGTGGCCGAGCTGCTACCCCCTGCAATGCTGTTGGATCCCGCAGGCGGTGGGGTGAGCTTCAGTGCGTCCGCAGTACCGAGCGGCTGGATGATCCTGTACGCCGTGCTGTTCCCCGCCATGATGGTGCTCACAGGCATGTGGGTGCTGAAACGCCGAGACCTGTAGCGCGCGGCTCGGTCAGACGCGGGTTAAATTCCGGAAGGCGGGCGCCAGCAGGCCCTTCCCCAGTTCCGTCGGGCGGCACGGGTGCAACTGTACCCACGATGGGTACAGTTGCACCCGTCTCCCGCGACAGGTTCCAGACCCAGTCCTGACCCGGGGGCTAGAGCGCTCTCCAGTACCCTCTGTGATCTGCCACGAAGAACTCCGCGACCTCCTGTTGCAGCAAGTCGGCGAGGAACGCCTTCACGGTAGTAACGGCCAGCCAGTACTGAGCCGGGCTTTCCAGCAGCCCGAGCGTCGCACACAAACCCGCGATCGCATCCTCAGTCGTGGAAGGCTCGCGCAGTATGTCCAGCAACGCGTCCGATATCGCGTCCAGGCGCGCCAGGTGATGCCTGACGTGCCCCACGACAGCGTCGCCGCGCACCAGCTCGCCGTGCCCCGGCACGATCCAATCCGCCTGCAAGCTCTCTATCAGGCCGAGTGACACCCGAACGAGCGCCACATCGATGGCGTACGGGAGCGGATGCTTGTCCCACAGATCGCGCACATACAGCGCGTCGCCCGTGAACAGCACGCCATCTTCGGTCAGAAACCCCGTGTGCCCGAGTGTGTGTCCTGACAGCGGGATGGTCTGAATCTCGTCGTCGTGCCATCGGTCCACATACTCGTCGACCTGGCAGCCTTCTCCTCGAAAGAGCTTCGTGACCATCTCGTCTGACGGCTTCGCCCATGAGAACATCCCCCGGATGTTCACCTCGGGGTTCTCGATCATCGACGCTTCCTCGCGCGGTGCGACGATTCGCGAACCCGCACGCCTCAAGACCGCCGCCGAAGAGAAGTGGTCGGCGTGTCCATGAGTGACCAGCACGGTATCCGCAGCGAACCGAAGATACTCTTCCTCATCCGTTCCCGGGTCGATGAGCACTGCCCCCCGAGCACCGGTGTTCGTCAGACCCGGGAAGTACGACGTCTTGCCCGACAGGTTCACAACACCAGACTCGGCGGTCACCTATCAGCCCGATCGACTGTGACGTGGAACACCACGGGGTTCGCCGCGTCCGGACACGTCAGACTCGTCTCCTGCGCTCCACTCCAGGGGAACGTGCCGCCGTACCGCAGTGCAGCAACAAATGGCAGCATCGAGTTCCACGCCCAGGAGCACATGCCCACTGGGGTCTGCGAATCTGTGACAACCCACCGCTGCCCGACCTTGAGGCCCATCGGGCACTCGCCGGCAACCAGGATGTCCGTGATCTGGATGCTGACCGGCACGCCGCCGGGGTTCTCGCTCATATCGACCGCCTCCTTCAGGTGGATGGTAGCAGCTAGAAACCACCTTGCGCGTCGCGACACCCGCGTCGGTATTGCACTTCCGGGGGTTTCAGGTAAGTTAACTCCTGCCGATATAGAGTGTGAGATGCGCGAATCGCGCGGCAACATCCGCGCGCTGAGGCACTGGGAGGAGCATCGTGGGCAGGCTGTACGACGGATGTCAGCAGGTTCTAGCCCATATCGACGCCGAAGGACTCGACATCTTTCGGACTCGAGGTGCCTTCGCGATGAAGCTGGGCTTCATCCTCTCGCTCGCCCAGCCGGACATTCCGGATGATCCCGAGCAAATCGCCAAACTGAAGGACGCCGCGGAGGAGATCCTCGGCATCAAACTCATCCTCTAGACCCGCACGCGCAAACTCCCCGAAAACGAAGAGCCGACGCCACATGGCGCCGGCTCTTGCGATTCAGTCTTCGTACGTCGCGCGCTGGCTATCTGCGCGCTCCCATGCTCCCGCGACCTGAGCGTCCGCGGCCCGTGCGTGCACGACCGCGCATCACACCGCCGGCGAACATCGCGCGGGGCCTCGTCGAGATATCCCGCCCCGCCACCGGGATGATGCGGTCGCTTGCGTACTTGAAGCCCTCGTGATCGATGCAGTCGATGCGCAGACCGAGCTTGCGCTCGATGTCGTGAAGCGTCGTCGTCTCTTCGGCAGCAAGGAAGCTGATGGCGCTACCCTCGGAGCCGGCCCGTGCCGTCCGTCCGATGCGGTGGACGTAGTCCTCCGGCGAGTTCGGCATGTCGTAGTTGATGACGTGGCTGATCTCGTCGACATCTATGCCGCGGGCAACGACGTCCGTCGCCACGAGCACGCGGGTCCGTCCCGCCTTGAAGCTGTCGAGCGCCTGCTGACGCTGAGCCTGCGAGCGCCCACCGTGAATCGACGCCGAAGATATGCCCTGGCGGGATAGCTGCCTGTGCACGCGGTCC
Organism: Actinomycetota bacterium; assembly: GCA_016841065.1. GTDB lineage: Bacteria > Actinomycetota > Coriobacteriia > Anaerosomatales > JAENZW01 > JAENZW01. The sequence continues at coordinate 3,858 of JAENZW010000060.1, read as the reverse complement.
GCACGATGCTTCGTGCGCGTGAAGACGAGCACGCGATCGAGGTGATCCTTCTCGAGGAGTGCCACGAGAAGCTCGCTCTTCTGCTGTGCGCTGACCGGATAGACCATCTGCTTCACGCCGTCGACCGTCGTGGTCGCTGGGGAAGTCTCGATATGAATCGGATCGGTCAGCGTCTGACGCACGACCGAGAGAACGCTCGACGACATCGTCGCCGAGAACAGCAGATTCTGGCGACGTTCCGGCAAGAGGTGGAGGATGCGGCGCACGTCGGGCCAGAAGCCCATGTCGAGCATGCGATCAGCTTCGTCGAGCACGAGTACTTCGACCTCGGAGAGGTCGATCTCGCCGCGAGCGTGGATGTCGAGAAGACGACCCGGCGTCGCGATGACCATGTCGACGCCACGTCGCAGCTTCTTGAGCTGCGGCTCGTAGCCGACGCCACCGTAGATCTCGGCGACACGATGGCGCGAGAAGCGTGAGACTTCGCGGGCTACGTCGCCGATCTGCTGAGCGAGTTCACGCGTCGGGGTGACGACAAGGGCTTTGAGGCCGCTGCCCGGTTTGATGAGCTGAAGCGTCGGAAGCACGAACGCGGCGGTCTTGCCGGTGCCGGTCTGGGCACAGCCGACGACATCGCGGCCGTCGAGCACGTGCGGGATTGCCTCACGCTGGATGGGCGTGGGCGAGGTGTAGCCCATTTCGGACACGGCATCGAGCAACCGCGGCCGGAGGGCCAGGGACTGAAACGTCATGATTCTCCTGTACCGTGCACCCTTTCAGTGGCGCACTACGTTGCAGACGCAGCTGATCCTTGGAGTGAGGCCGCTTCCGCAACAGCACAGGACAACCGAGTCTTGGATTGGATTACCAGCGCGTAGTGTAGCACGGTTCGTGCCGAAACGCCCAGGTCGAGCGGCCAGAGGCCGATTGAGGCGCGCCGGGCGTGGTATTCCTAGTTTCGGAAGTCGGCGCGATCCACGTGCCAGATCACAGCGACGAGACCGCCAACGAACATCACAGCGAGGACCGCCCACGAGCCGGGAGTGAGCCCGCTGTCGACGAGACCCGGCGGACCCACGAACCCGGCCACCGTCACGGGCATCGCCCACGGGAACCATCGTTCCCAGTTCAGATAGACCGAAGACATGCTCGCGGCGGTCACCGCGGAGCAGAATAGCATCGGGGCGAGGTACCCGCGCCCCAGCATCGAGATGAGTGCAATCGTCGGTAGAGTCAGATAGAGGATGAACGCCACGAGGAGCCCGTCGTCCAGGCACGCGAACACGAACTGCCACTCGAAGCCATCGAAACCGAGGACGAGTGCGGCCGTCACCACGTGAACCGCTACCGAGACGAGCACCAGGACGCAGACCCATCCGGCGAGCACGATCATCTTCGCAACCACAAAGTACTCGCGTCGAACGGGCGTCGTGAGCAGGCTCGGCGCGGTGCCGTCGCTGAACTCAGCGCCGAAGAGCTGCGCCGCAGCAAGGCCGAAGACCAGCACCCCCCACCAGGACGCCATATACATCGTCGACCCGTCCAGAATCCGCTCCCACGTGGTGTTCGCCAGTTCCGGGTCGGTCAGTCGGATCGCGAAGAGCGACATCAGCGCGAACGAGGCCACAACCCCGACGGTACCCCACACCGTCTTGGCCCGCCTGAGCTTCAGCAGCTCCGCCCTGATCGCACGGGTCATCTGCGCTACTCCCGCCCCGCCACGGCGTCGTTGGAGCGACCGATCTTCCACATCGTGAGAGCCAGCCCGAACACGAATACCCCGAGCGCCACGACCCACGACGCCAGGTCCAGCCGATCGGATGGCACCGGTAGCCACGACGCGCCGCCGATGAGCACCGGCATCATCCAGGGGTAGAGGTGCGCGTAGTCCGTCGTGGCGACGGTGTTGCCGAGCACCCACGCCACGACCAGGAACAGCATCGGTCGCAGATACCGCGGCTTGCCGGTGAGCGCGAAGAACGCGACCAGCGGGAGCGTGAGGTAGATGAGCGCGGCGGCTTGGAGCGTCTCGCCCAGGCTCCCGAACACATGCCCCCACGCGAAACCCTCTAGACCCGCCAGTGCGAAGCCCGCGGTCTGGAACAGGAACGCCAGCAGTGTCAGGGCAAGCACCCAGACGGCAACGACCACCGTCTTCGCCACGGCGAAGGACCGCCGATGAACCGGCGACGTGAGCATTGTCGCGTCGGTTCCCTCCTTGCGCTCCCTGCCGAAGACGTACGCCGTCACGAAGCCGAAGAGCAGCACACCCCACGCGCCGGCGATGCCCTGGACGTTCTGCCGCAGCACGTTCTCCCATGTGGGCGAGTACCAGCCGCGCCCGGCGGCAATCGCCCACGAGCCGCCAGCAGTGGAGAGCGTCTCGTTCAGATCCGTGGCCTTCATCCCGAAGGCGCCCGCGATTGCCACCAGTCCGTAGGCCACCACGGCAAGTGCCGTCCACAGCGGCACCTTCGAACCCTTGACCTTCAGAAACTCTGCCTTGATGGCGCGTATCATCGACGCTTCCCCCGTTCTTCGGCATCCATCGCGGATCCGGTCTCCTCCTGCGAAGCGTTGCCACCGGTCAACTTCATGAAGTGATCCTCGAGACTCTCTTCGGACATGCGCATCGAGGAGATCGCTACACCTGCCTCCACGAGGGCGCGGTTGAATTCCTCCGCACGCTCGAAACCGCTGAAGATGCGGATGGTGTCCTCTTCGCGCACTGCGAAGTCGCGCATCCCACACACCTCTTCGAGCGCCCAGGCCGCGCGCGCGGTGTCGGAGAGCTTGAGTTCCAGGTAGTCGCGGTTGCGCTGTCGGAGCTCGTCATAGCCGATCTCCTCGATCAGTCGTCCCTGGTGGATGATGCCGATTCGATCGGCGAGCTGCTGCACCTCGGACAGGATGTGGCTCGAGAGGAAGACGGTGATACCACGCTCGGCGGACAGGTTCCGGAGGAGTTCGCGGATTGCGGCGATTCCCACAGGATCGAGCCCGTTCGTCGGCTCATCGAGAATGAGCACCTCGGGCTTGTGGAGTAGCGCGCGGCCGAGCGCCAGGCGCTGGCGGTTGCCGAGCGACAGCTCGCCCGCCGGACGCTTCAGGTACTCGGCAAGACCGCACATCTCGATGACCTCGTCGACCCAGTGGTTGCGTTTCAGGCCGAGGAGGTCGCGCTGCATCTCGAGATTCTCAAGCACGGTGAGGTTTCCGTACGAACCCGCGTTCTCGAGCACGGAACCGATTCGCTCGAACGCCCGCACGGCGTTGGGCGCCATTCGCACACCGAGAATCTCGACGAACCCGCGGTTGGGCCTCGTCAGCGCGAGCATCATGCGAATCGTCGTGGTCTTGCCAGCACCGTTCCGGCCCAGGAAGGCGTATATCTCGCCCCGGCGGACGTCGAGTTCGAGATCCTCCACGGCGTGAACATCCCCGAATCGCTTCGTGAGCTCGACCGTGCGGATGACGGTCTCTGCGTTCACATCGCCCATCGCGCACCACCTCCCACGTTCATCGTGATGCGATGAGCTGACGAAGGGTTTGCGTGGGGCTTACGTTTCCCTTAACTCCGCGGCTGCAGGTGCTGAGCTTGGGAACGTGAGTGCGAGGGTGACGCGGTCGTCGTCGGTCTCCAGCGCCACCGCCGCCCCCATGCGCTCGGCGAGTTCGCGAGCGATCGAGAGGCCGAGGCCCGTGCCGCCGGAGGCGCCTGCCACACCGCGCTCGAACACGCGGTCGGCGTCGTCGGGCAGCGACGCCCCGTCGTTGCTTACACGGACTGCATATGCCGATGCCAGCGCCTGCATCTCGACGGAGAACACGCTCATCCCGTCGCCATGGCGCAGCGCA
>JAENZW010000059.1 GCA_016841065.1 Actinomycetota bacterium | reverse complement strand
CCGCATCCGATCCGGTCACTCCCGAGCGCTCCGAGGCCGCGCGTCCGCCGCGCCTGCAGCAGTTCGCCCAACCTTCGGCAATGGATGCCGAATCCGTCGCTCGTGCGCTCTTCACGAATGCGGGCACCGTGGGCAACGTAGTTCCCGCCCACGTCTGGCTCGAGGACGCCGCGACCGGCACCCTGCGTCCCGTTGCCTCCCACGGCCCGCTCGCGCCGTCCAGGAATCCCGTGCCCATCACCGAGGGCACGCTCGGCACGGCACTCCTGCAGGGCAGGGCGACGGTGGAGCCTCTCAATCGAATCAGCGGTCCTGAGGCCTCTCGGACCATCTGGCGATTCGCTGCACCGGTCGGAACGCCAGACATCCGCGGAGTGGCCGCGCTGGACATCGACGCGGACGCCGAGCCATCGCGCGACGCCCTGAACGAGATCTTCGCGATGATGCGCACCGCTCTCTCGGGCGCCCTCGCACTCCATCTAGCCGAAGCAGAGCACGAGGCCGCGAAGCGGCTCATGAAGGCGGCGCGAGTACTGTCGAGAACACTCGACCCGGACAGCGTGGTTTCCGTGTGTCTGGATGCAGCGGTCAAGCTCGCAGGCGCGGCTACCGCCAGCGTCATGCTGCTGGCCGAAGACGACGGGACGCTAGAGATTGTCGCTGCCCATGGACTGCCGACCGCAATCGTGGACTCGACAATCGTGTCCGTGGGTGAAGGCATAGCCGGGTGGGTGGCGGCGACCGGCCAGCCCGTGCTTGTTGAAGATCTCCCCGGAAAGCCTGGAAGGGGAGAGCGACACGGTGTCCGCTCGGCCGTCTCGGTCCCCATCGCGGACGAGGACGGTCTTCTCGGCGTCCTCAACGTCGGCAGTAGGCGCTATCCGGCCCATTTCACGCAGTCTCACCTCGACACACTCGAACTTCTCGGCAGACAGACCGCCGTCGCGCTTCGCAACGCCCGCGCCATTCAAGCTGCCGAAGATGTGTACCTATCGTCCCTGAAGGCCCTCGCGCTTGCGCTCGAGACCAAGGATCCGTATTCGCAGGGGGGGACAGACCGGGTCATGGATCTCGCCGTCCGCATCGGCAAGGCAATGGACCTCGACGACGTCGAGCTGCGGGCTCTCGAGATCGCGGCAATGCTTCACGACATCGGGATGACGGGCGCGGGCAGCCTGTACGCCGCGTGCAGCAGACCGCTGACCACGATCGAACGCGGACTGGTGAAGATGCACCCTGCTGTAGCCGCCGAGATCCTCGAGCAGGCGCCGGCCCTCAAGCAGGTAGTCCCCATCGTCTTCCACCACCACGAACACTACGACGGGTCTGGCTACATCACCGGTGCGGCCGGACCTGATATTCCACTTGCGGCCCGCATTCTCTCCCTTGCAGATTCGTACGTTGCCATGACCTCGGATCGGCCATACAGGCACGCGCTCAGTGCCCAAGAAGCCGAAGACGAGATTCGCGAACGGGCCGGAACGCAGTTCGACCCGGCCGTCGTCGAGGTGTTCCTCGAATTCGGTCGGGCCGATCGTGAACGAAACGAGCGCAAACCCCACTAAGTGGGCGCACGATCACTAGGCGCGGGTGATCTTCCCGGCCTTCATGCACTTGGTGCAGACCTTGATCTTCTTCACAGAGCCATCAACCAACGCGTTGACCTTCTGGATGTTCGGTCGGAACATCCTGTTCGTCACGCGGTGAGAGTGGCTGACGTTCCTACCGGCAGCCGGCTTCTTGCCACATACGGAGCAGACCTTCGACATCTTGAGGACTCCCATCCGATCGCGCACGGCCCGTATCCGGCCGCCCGAGGAATCAGCGCAAAGCGCGAGGATAATACCATAGGGTGCCCGGCGTCACAACTTCAGCAACCGTCATGAGCAGCGGCTTCCAGAGCGAGACAATCATATATACTTGCCCTTGAACGAAACGCCCGCTTCACAGGAGGGGCACCAACATGGCGAAGCATGTTCCGGGCGAGATCCAGATTGCAAACGACGTTCTGGCCGACCTTGCTGGGTTCGCCGCACTCGAGTGCTATGGAATCGTCGGGATGGCAAGCCCGTCGCTTCGGGATGGTGTAGCGCAGCTCCTGGCGCGCGATCGACTCCGCAAGGGAGTGTCGATTAACACCACCGACGAGGGCATACACGTCAATCTGTACGTGATCATCGAACATGGAACGAACCTTGCCGAGGTCTCCCACAACCTCGCCGAGCGAGTTGACTACGTCCTCACCGCAATGGCCGACGTCAAGGTTCTTGACGTTGACGTCCATGTGCAGGGAATCAAGGTCCGTAGCTGACGAGAGAGGTTGCATGTCCCCCGAACCGGCATTCCTCACCCTTGTCTCCTCTGCGGCGGGGGCACTCAACGAGCGCAAGGAAGACGTCAACCGGCTGAACGTCTTCCCAGTTCCCGATGGTGATACCGGCACCAACATGGCGCTCACGATGGACGCCGTCCTCGAAGAGCTTCGCTCGCTGCCGGCCGATGCAAACGCAGGTGCGGTTTGCAGGGCGATCACGCACGGATCTCTCATGGGCGCACGGGGCAACTCGGGCGTCATCCTAAGCCAGATCCTGCGCGGCGTGTGCGAAGTGGTGGGGGCCGCGGATCGTCTCAACCCACAGACGATTGCCAGCGCTCTCGACCGTGCCCGCGTGGTTGCGTTTCAAGCCGTTCGCAAGCCCGTCGAAGGCACGATGCTGACGGTCCTCAAGGACATGGCGACGGCCGCATCAAGTGGCGTCAAGAGCGGACTGGACTTGGACGCCATGCTCGACCATGTCATGAAGGCGTCGTTCGACTCGGTGAGACGCACTCCGGAACTGCTTCCTGTCCTCAAAGAGAACAACGTCGTGGACGCTGGCGGATACGGACTAGCCATTCTTGCTGAAGGCATCGTCGCTGCGTACGCGGGCCACACGGTCTCCGTACCTGACTTCGCCTCTGAACCCATCGCTGTGGCCATCGAGCAGGAGAACGACTGGGACGATGACCAGTACCTCTACTGCACGGAGTTCCTGCTCTTCAGCGAGAGTGCGACTTCCGAACGGCTCGGTGAGTTCGTCGCTTCTGTGGGCGGATCAGAACTGGTGGTCGGAGGAGATGGATCGTTCAAGATCCATGTCCACACAGACGATCCAGGTGCAGTGCTCGCACACATGACCACGCTCGGCGAGGTCGCGGAGGTCCACGTCAACAACATGCGCAAACAGACTGAGGCGCGTAGCCAGACGCTGCGCGCAGAAGGCACGGGTGCGTCCACGGGAACACCACCAGCTCCGTTCGGGATCGTTTCGGTCGCCACCGGCGATGGACTGGCAGAGATTCTTCGTAGCCTCGGGACGAACGTCGTCGTCAGCGGCGGACAGACCATGAATCCTTCGACCGCTGAGCTACTTGCCGCGGCCGACACATTGAACGCCGAGAGTATCCTCATCCTTCCGAACAACCGAAACATCATTCTCGCTGCTCAACAGGCAGCAGAGTTGGCGACGCGTCCAACGGGGGTCGTTCCCACGAAGACCGTGCCCGAGGCGTTCGCAGCACTGCTCTCGTATGACCCGGACGCAACTCTCGAAGACAACGTGGCCGATATGACTGAAGCCGCCGCAGCCGTCACAACCGGTGAGGTTACAACAGCAGTCAAGGATTCCAAGGCCAAGGCGGGAGAGGTCAAGGAGGGCCAGGTCATAGGAATCGTAGACCACGAGATAGAGGTCATCGGAGACGATGTTGTGGACGTCACACTCCTCCTCATCGACAAGATCGCCGAGAACGCCGAAACGCTTACGATTCTTGCAGGCGAAGATCTTGACGACGCTGGACTCTCAAAGCTCGTTGAACGCATCGAGAAGACACACCCTGATGCGGAAGTCGAAGCCCATCGAGGTGACCAACCGCTCTATCCGGTGATCCTCGCCGCCGAGTGATGTTCCAGCGACCGCCCATTCGCCTATTGCGCAAGGGGAGATAATCATGGCCCGTGTAGGCATCGTATGCGACAGCACGTGCGACCTTGGCCTTGACTGGTTCGCCGAGCACGACGTGGCGATGGTGCCGCTCAAGGTTCTCTTCGGCGACCAGACGTTCCTTGACTGGATCGATCTGGCGCCCGAGGAGTTCTACCAGCGGCTCATCGCGTCTCCTACTCTGCCGAAGACTTCGCAGCCATCGCCAGAGGACTTCCGGCAGGCCTATGCGAAGCTGTTCGAGGACGGGTGTACGGACATCGTCTCAATTCACCTCACGTCGCCGCTATCCGGAACCTACGAGTCTGCCATTGCGGCCAGCACGTTGTTCGAGGACCGCCCCGGCGCAGTCCGCGTGGTCGATACCCGGCTCGTTTCTCAGGGCACTGCGCTCGTCGTGAAGAAGGCCGTCGAGGCGCGAGACGCCGGCAAGAACGCTGAAGAGATCGAAAGCATCGCGAATGAAGCAGTCAAGGGATGCCATATGTTCTTCATCCTCGACACCCTTGAGTACCTGGTCAAAGGCGGTCGAGCTGGACGCGCATCGGGACTTGCCGCGTCGGTGCTGAACATCAAGCCCGTTCTCACCTTCAATGAGGAAGGCACTATCGAGCCCTTCAAGAAGGTGAAAGGGTTCCGGAAAGCCATGCAGGAACTCGCCGCGCACGTCGCGGAGGTCTCGAAGACCGGACGGCTTCGAGTTGCCATGTTGCATGCGTGTCGGCCTGATCTCGCCGATGAACTGATTGCCGCGCTCGAGGCCGCAGGCGCGGACTTCGAGCTCGATTCTTCCGGTCTTGTCGGCTCGGTCATAGGGACGTACGCCGGCCCCGGTGCGGTCGGCTGCGCGTACATACCGGTATAGGAGAAGATGTGTCCCGCTTGGGGCCGCCCCGTGTCGTCGCACTGACAGCCTGGGACGAGCCGGTCACATCAGTACGGCATGTCGACGCAGCCCGCGCCGACGCGTTCGATCGTCTCGGCATCTACACAGTTGAGGACCTTCTCCGTCACTATCCCTATCGCTACCTTGACCTCTCGTCTGTCTCCACACTAGCCGACGCCCGACTCGGACAAGACATCACCGTTGTAGGGCGAGTGCACGACATCAAGGTCAAGAGGCCCAGACCTCGCTTGAGCATCGTTGAGATTGCGATCGTGGACGGGACGGGCGTTCTCATCGGCGTCTGGTTCAACCAGCCATTCATGGCCAATCGTTTCGTGATCGGGGAGCGGGTGGCGTTTGCCGGCAAGGTCGAGATGGACTTTGGCCTGAAGCAGATCAAGAACCCTTTCGTCGAGAAGCTTGGTGCCGACGACTCGACTGAGATGCTCGGCCGCGTTTTGCCCGTGCATCGGGCCACTGAGGGCCTCACCACGAACTGGATCCGGCGGCTCGTGGCCAATGCTGTCGAGGACTTCGCCGCAGTTCCTGACTTTCTACCTGCCGAAGTGCGTGTGCGCCATGGGCTTCGTTCGCTCTCGGCCGCGCTACGGGCAATCCACTTCCCGGAGACTTCCAGCGATATTGCCGAAGCACGCCAACGTCTGGTCTTCGAGGAGTTCTTCATCCTCCAGATAGGCATGGCGATGAGACGTCACGTGGCAACCATCGACACGCCGGGTGTGCCACACGTCATCGACGGTCCCAAGCGGAGGCTCCTCTCGGACGACATGCCCTTCATTCTCACAGACGACCAGACCCGCGCCGTCCAGGAGATTCTCGAGGATATGGCGCGTCCCGAGCCTATGAATCGCATGCTTCTCGGCGATGTCGGCACGGGAAAGACGGCTGTAGCCGCGCACGCACTATGCGCGGCCGTCGATTCAGGCAAGCAGGCAGCGATGATGGCACCGACCGAGGTGCTGGCGTCTCAGTACGCTGGCAAGCTGGGCCCGATGCTGGACGGTATCGGCGTTCGCTGGATGCTGCTGACGGGCTCACTAGGAGCGAAGGTCCGTCGTGAGGCGCTCGCAGCCGTTGAGTCTGGGGACGCCAGTGTTGTGTTCGGCACGCACGCACTGATCGAGAAAGACGTCGCCTTCAAGAACCTGAGCCTTGCGATCGTCGACGAGCAGCATCGTTTCGGGGTGAGTCAGAGACTCGGCCTGCGCTCGAAGGGCGCTTCAGCCGATATGCTCGTGATGACCGCGACTCCCATCCCTCGGAGCCTCGCGCTCACGCTCTATGGGGACCTCGAGACCTCCTACCTACGTCAACGTCCGAACGACCAGACGCCGCGAGTCACGACGGAAATCGTCCGCAAGACACAGCGCAAGGCAGCCTATGAGTCTGTCCGGACGGCGGTGAAGGCAGGTCGTCAGGCATACGTCGTGTGCGCCCTGGTCGATCAGTCCGATGTCACCGAGGCGAAAGCCGCGGTGGACGAAGCTCAGCGACTCGAGCGCGAGGTCTTCCCAGACCTCAAGGTCGGATTGCTAACCGGTCGCATGAAGGGTGCCGAGAAAGTCGCGGTGATGGATGCGTTCCGCGCAGGAGAGATCGACGTTCTTGTGTCCACCACCGTCATCGAGGTTGGCGTCGACGTCCCAAACGCCACAGTCATGATCGTTGAGAACGCCGAACGCTTCGGCCTGGCGCAACTCCACCAACTCCGCGGACGCATCGGACGCGGTGAACATCCCGGCACATGCCTTCTCTTTGCGGACGCGAGAACCACAGAGAGCCGCCGGCGAATGGACGCCATCGTCTCGACTCAGGACGGCTTCGTGCTTGCCGAATACGATCTCACCCTTCGCGGCGAGGGGGAGTTGCTCGGCGAACGCCAGCACGGCTTGCCCACGCTCAAGATCGCATCGCTGATTGCCGACTCAGGCGTTCTCGATGCCGCACGTTCTGAGGCGCGCGCGCTGATCGCGGCCGATCCGGTCCTCGGCTTGCCCACGCATCAGCCGCTTCACGATGAGGTAAAGAAGCGCTTCGGAGCTGCATGGGAGTGGGTGAGTGCCGGGTGAGGGTCACCGGTGGCACACTGTCTGGTCGCACCATTCGAACGCCCGGTGGGACTTCGACAAGACCGACAGCAGATCGCGTTCGAGAGGCCGTGTTCAGCCGCATCGATGCTCGTCTGGACGGTTGTCTGGGGGCGGTCGTTCTTGACGCGTTCTCCGGTTCAGGCGCGCTCGGGATCGAAGCGCTGTCCAGGGGAGCCGCTGAGGCAGTCTTCGTCGAGCGGACCAGCGCCGCCTTCGCAGCTATCCGAGGCAACGTCGCGAGCCTGTCACTTGAGTCCCGGTCTCGGGTGCTGCGCGGGGACGTGTTCACGCTAGCTAGAGGGGATCGTCTCGGTGCAGCGCCCTTCACGTTGCTCTTTCTGGACCCTCCCTATAGAATCAACAAGTCCGAGGTCAGGGTACTTATTGAAACCCTCCGCCAGCACGGTCGCCTCGGCGCGGATGCCATCGCGGTCTGGGAGTACGACAGCGGAGCCATGGCCGACTGGCCCGTTGGCTTTGAGTCACTGGGGCCGAAGCGCTACGGCGCAACCGAGGTGGATGTGGCAGTTCTGAACTCAAGCGGGGAGGCTTCATGAGGCGCGGGTTGTGTCCCGGCACCTTCGATCCGATGACGTCGGGTCATCTCGACATCATCGAGCGGGCCGCTCCGCTTCTCGACGAGCTGGTGGTTGGCGTGGCCTTCAGCCCCGACAAGGGCGGCGGACCTCTGTTCACGGTCGACGAGCGCGTCGAACTCATCACTGAGGCCACATCACATCTTTCTAACGTGTCAGTGCGTCCTTTTGATAACCTGTTGGTGGATTTCGCACATGAGGTCGGGGCGACGGTTATCATCAAAGGGCTTCGTGCCGTGACTGACTTTGAGCGCGAGTTCCAGATGGCGCAGTTGAATTACCGTCTCGACAGTCGTGTCGAGACCATGTTCATCATGGCCATCCCGGAGTATATGTATCTAAGTTCTTCTGCCGTGAAAGAGATTGCGCTACATGGCGGTTCGGTACAGGGGCTCGTTCCCGCCCACGTCATCGAGGCGCTTACCGACAAACTGAAAGAGTCCCGTTAAGGGAGGACGTTCATGGACATCATGGCCCTGATCGATCGGATCGAGGAGCTTGTAGACGGCGGGCGCTCGCTGCCCTTCTCGAGTTCGAAGCTCGTCGATCCCGAGAAGGTCTATGAGATCATCGACGAGATTCGGGCGCAGTTCCCGGACGAGCTGAAGCAGGCCCGTTGGATCGTCAAGGAGCGCCAGGAGATGCTCGAAGAGGCCGAGAAGGAAGCCAACCGCATCCTCGAGGAAGCTCGCGAGCGTGCACAGTCGCTTGCAAGCGAGCAGGAGGTCGTGAAGCTCGCAGAACAGCAGGCCGCCGCAATCCTCGATGACTCGCGCAACAAGGAGCGCGAGATTCGACTCGGTGCCGAGGACTACGCCGATGAGATGCTGGCGAACCTCGAAGTGAACCTCGGGAAGCTTCTCACTGCCGTGCAGCGTGGACGCGATCGGCTGCAGGGCAAGGTCGGTCAGCAGCGCCAGTAGTCATGGAACCGCTCCTCGTTGAAGTCGGCGAGCTCCTCTCGGAGCACGGGGCTTCCATCGAGATTCGCCGCGAAATCGACTTGGCGCCTCTCACCGCCAACGATGTCGTCTACCGCCCGCAAGGACCGGCATCGCTCGCTGTCACCCTGTCACATGCTGGTGAAGGGCTAGTAGCCACCGGGACCATCGACGTAGATCTCGGTACCGAGTGCTCCCGGTGCTTGCAGCCGTTCGTTCTCCACGTCCAGGGCGATGTTCAGGGGCTCTACGTAGAGTCGATGGACTCGGCGTGGGCCGAACAGGAGGACGCGGAACCCATCATCGGTGGCGACATAGATCTTGCCGTCGCAGCCGAGTCGGCCATTCGGGTTGAGCTTCCCTTTGCGCCTCTTCATGACGAGGACTGCAAGGGCATATGCCCGACGTGCGGCGCGGACCTCAATGCCGACTCATGCGCGTGTGACAGTGATCCTTCGGCAGATGGGCCCTTCTCGGCACTCCAGAGTCTTCTCCACCCGAACGATGAAGTGGCCGCAGAAGGGGAAGATTAGGGGAGTGCGTCACAGCCGTGAGCTGTGCTATGATTTGCGACCGTGCGCTCCCTGCGCACAACACGAATGAGACTTCGCGGCCTCAACGCCGCATCTGAGAGGAGCAGCGATGCCCGTACCCAAGCAACGGAAGACGTCTCGCCAACGTGACGAGCGTCGCGCTACACACGCTCTGGAGGCGCCTGCGCGCTCGGTCTGCCCGCAGTGCCACCAGGTGAAGCTGCCCCATCGTGTCTGCCTCTCATGCGGGTACTACGGCGGCAGAGAAGTCATCGAGACCGACTAGCAGACGGGCCCCGAAAGGGGCCCGCTTTCATGTGCGCCAACGGGGGAGGCGTATTCGCGGTGTTGGAGCATTTCCTCTCGCCGAACGCTGTGGCCGTGGTGGGCGCGGCACGCAGCACGTCGAAGGTCGGCCACATCGTCCTGAGGAACCTCATCGATGGCGGCTTCCCCGGTCCGCTCTATCCCGTCAACCCCCACGCAGACGAGATTACCGGACTGAAGGCATTCGCCAGTCTGCGCGAACTCCCGGGTCCCTGCGACCTCGCCGTGATCGTTCTCCCAGCGCAAGACGTGCTCGCAGCAGTCGCCGACTGTGGCGAGGTCGGCATACCCGCCGCAATCATCATCTCCGCCGGGTTCAAGGAATCCGGTCCCGCAGGTGGAGCCCTTGAGCGCACAGTGGTTGAAGAGGCTCGACGCGGAGGCGTGCGCATACTCGGCCCCAACTGTCTGGGTCTGATCGCCACCAGGTCCGCGCTCAATGCGTCATTCGCCGGCGCGATGCCACCGCCCGGCTCGATAGCGTTCATCTCCCAGTCGGGAGCTCTTGGTACCGCCATCCTGGACTACGCTTCCGGTGAAGGCATCGGCCTGTCCCATTTCGCATCCCTGGGGAACCGCGCTGATGTCTCCGAGTCGGAGCTCATGTCCGCCCTGGCCGACGATCCTTCGGTCAATGTGATCGCCGCGTACGTCGAGTCGATCGACGACGGCGAGTCCTTCGTGAGGCAAGCCTCCGAAATCACCAAGCGCGTGCCGATGATCGTGGTGAAGTCAGGCCGCTCGGACGCGGGCGCGCGCGCCGTCTCGTCGCACACTGGAAGTCTCGCCGGTTCCGATGCGGCATACGATGCCGCTTTCCGAAAGGCCGGCGTTCTTCGAGCCGCATCAGTTCAAGAGCTTTTCGATCTTGCCTCGGGTCTTTCGCGCCAGCCAATGCCCTCCGGTCCAGGAATCGCGATCGTCACGAACGCGGGAGGACCTGCCGTCATGGCGACCGATGCCTGCGAAGACACGGGCTTGTCCCTCGCTTCGCTCGAGACTGAGACGATCACGGCCCTGAAGGAGCGGTTGCCCGCCGCCGCGGCGCTGTACAACCCGGTGGACGTTCTCGGCGACGCTGATGCAGAGCGGTTTGCCTTTGCACTGGACGTTGTCGCACGTGACCCCGGGGTCCACGCGCTGCTTGCGATCCTGACGCCCCAAGCGATGACGGAAGCTGTCCGAACCGCCGAAGAACTCGTGCGCGTATCCAGGGAGTCCGGCAAGACCACTCTCGCGTGTTTCATGGGGCACGACTCGGTGCGGGAAGCCTGGTCTGTTCTTCGCTCCGCGGGTATTCCCCAGTATTCGTTTCCCGAACGCGCGGTGGCCACTCTCGCCGCAATGCAGCGCCACACTTCGACTCGTAGTGCTCCCAGTGGTGTGCCGGTCTCAGTCGATTCGGATCAGGAGGCGATCCGTGTCATCCTCGCAGAGCACCAGGCCGCGCATCGCCTGTTCGTGACAGAGCAGCATGCGGCCGATATCGTCAGCGCCGCCGGCGTCTCCGTCCCGCGGGGCACAGTGGCGCGCGATC
>JAENZW010000058.1 GCA_016841065.1 Actinomycetota bacterium | reverse complement strand
CCGCTGTACGGCCTTGGAAAGCGCGCTCGTGAGCACGGTGTTCGTGACCGCGAGGCCGACAGAGAGCGCGGGCATCAACACGAAAAGCAGCGGGAGGTTGGGGACGAAGCCCCAGATGGCGAGCGCCGCCGCCGCGATACCGACGCACACGGCGATGAGGCTGTCGTCGGAGAACCGCGCCGTGAGCCGGCCTATCCGGAAGAGCTGCACGAACACCGATAGCACACCGACGTAGGCGAGCACTGCTCCATTGATCTGCGCGGAGATGCCGAGCGCCGCAATCGCCCATAGCGCGAAACTCGTCTCGAAGATCGCGAACGCGAGCCCGCTCGCGAAGCGGATCGTCAGCAGCGGTCCCACGCGCTTGTGGGCGAACGAACGGCGCATCCCGGCGATGTCGATGATGGCGCGCTTGGGGCGTGCCGCGAGACGCTCCCGGTCTTCGGCAGTAAGAGATTCGGGCACGAGGAACTGCACGGCGAGGGCGTTCGCGACTGCGAGCCCTGCCCCGACCCACGCGGGTAGGGCGTAGCTGATGCCGGACAACAGGCCGCCGGTGAGCGGGCCGAGGATGAAGCCGAGGCCGAACGCCGCGCCGATGAGCCCGAGGGCCTTGCCCCGCTCGCTCTCGTCGGTGACGTCGGCGATGTAGGCCTGCGCCACAGAGATGTTGCCGCCGGTGATGCCGTCGATGAAGCGGCTAACGAACAGGATCGGCAGGAATCGTGCAACAGCCAGAACGACGAAGCCGACCGCCGTCCCGAGGATCGAGATCACGAGGACTGGCTTGCGTCCGACGCGGTCCGACAACCTCCCCAGCAGCGGCGCAGCGAACACCTGCGCCAGCGGGTACATCGCCGTGAGCAGCCCGATCTGGGTCGCGGTGGCGCCAAGGCTGCCCGCGAGGTAGGGGAGGAGCGGCAGGACGATGCTGAACGACAGCATGTCCACGAGCACGACAGCGAAAATGATTGCGAGACGGCGGTTCTTCATGGGACTCCCGCTGTGGTGTCGGCGGCGTCAGCAGTGTCGGGAGAATGATACACGACGAGGGGGCGTCTGGTCGCGAAGGTTCGCGTGCTGGCGTCTAGCCTTCGAGCAGCGTCTTGACGGTCTCGCGCAGGTCCGTCTTGTCGAACGGTTTCACGATGTAGCCATTGGCTCCTGCGTCCCTACTGCGTTGCATGTCGGCCTCGGTCGCAGAGGTCGTGAGCATCGCGATTGCGCAGTCAGTGGCGGGAGTCCGTTCGCGGATGGCCACGAGCGCCTCGAAGCCGTTCATTCTCGGCATGACCACATCGAGCAGGATGAGGTCGGGCGCGTACTCTTGCGCGGCTCGCACCGCGTCCTCGCCATCGACCGCTTCGAGGAGCTCGTAGCCCATCGGCGCGAGTGCGGCTTTGACGAGCGTCCGGATGAACAGGTTGTCGTCGGCTATGAGCACCTTCTTGGTCATGGCCGTGCTGCCCCTCTGCATGCGACGGATTCCGCCCTCGGCCATTGCTTCGACGCGCGATACACGATACCTGCCCTTTTCCACGAACCCGCACCTTGATGAAGGTGAAGACGGGCCTACGTCGAAGACCTCCAGTACTGGGAAATCGCTGCCGGGGGTGGAAATGGCCGGACGTGATCAAGAGCGGCGCCGGAGTGTCCATATCAGGACGCTGTTCGCCAACACTGGCGAAGGTTTTGTGGTCCTGGATGCGCAGGGCAAGATCAGCATCTTCAACGAGACCGCAGAGATGCTCTTCGACATCCCCAGGTCCGAGGTCATAGGCAAGGGCGTCGGGTCGATCGGCATCAAGAAGCTCCCCGAATGCCTGGACACGTCGTCGGCCAAGGGACGAGGGCGCAAGCCCACCGTCGTGCAGACTGGCAACCGCACACTGTCGTGCAAACCGTGTCCGTTCGAGTCAGCGGACGGCAAGGGCGTTGCGATCGTGATTCGCGATGACACCGAACTGTTGGCCCAGCAGGAGCGCGCCGAAGCAATCCTGGCAGGTGCGAGCGACGGACTCGTCGTGTTCGATCCCGACAGTCGCATCACATACATGAACCCAGCCGCCGCCGAGATGGTCGGAGCCAAGCGCAAGAAGGTGATCGGGAAGCACATCACGCTGAACGAGCTTCTCGGAATCGAAGTCCCACCGGCCGAAAACGCGCGGCCATGCTGGGAGATCATGTCATGCACGCGTTTCGAGTGCGGCGCGTACGGCGCGGACGACTACCGGTGCTGGCTGAAGTGCGGCACAACTGGACCCGGCGATGGCAGCCCGCAGAGCTATCGCGACAAGCACGAGCGCTGTCTGAGGTGCCAGGTGTATGCCGAGAACGGTGAGCTTCTGGGCGAGATTGGGACCGACGCCCGGGAGGTCACGATCTCGGAGCCCGAGCGCCGAATCCTCCAGTTGCGCACGAATCCCGTCGTTTCACAGGCTGGCAAGTACCTGGGCTGCGTCACGAGCATGCACGACGTCACCGCGGAACGCGAGATCGCCGTAATGAAGAACGAGTTCGTCTCGATGGTCTCGCACGAACTGCGAACGCCGCTCACATCGATCAAGGGCTACGTCGACCTCGTGGTGGACGGAGACGCCGGCGAGATCAACGACATGCAGAAGGAGTTCCTCGAGATCGTTCAGGAGAACTCCAATCGGCTGGTCTCGCTGATCAACGACCTTCTGGACATCTCCCGGATCGAGTCGGGCCGCGTGCACCTCAAGATCGAGCCCGTCGAGATGGGCGAGGTCATTCAGGGCGTGGTCGATACGTTCAGGACCATGGCCGAACAGGGCGAAGTCAAGCTCTCGATGCATATTACCCGGGCGCTGCCCCGCGTCGCGGGCGACCGCGATCGAATCGGTCAGGTGCTGATGAACCTGGTGAGCAACGCAATCAAGTACTCACCCGGGGGCGGGAGCGCTGTCGTGAAGGCGAGCCGCCGCAAGGACGACGTACTCATCGAGATCACAGACTCGGGAATCGGTATCTCCGGGGAGGATCAGAAGCAGCTCTTCTCCAAGTTCTTCCGCGTGGACTCAACGCTTACCCGTGAGATCGGCGGGACCGGCCTTGGGCTCTCGATCTGCAAGAGCGTCATCGAGCTTCTCGGCGGCACGATCGGCGTGCGGTCCAAGATCGGCGAGGGGAGCACGTTCTACTTCACGCTCCCCATCGCGCCCTCTGAGCTTGTGCGCACGCCCGAGATCGAGGGCCCCGCGCAAGCGGGCGGGACAGTGCTGGTCGTCGACCGCGATCCGGAGGTGGCCGAACTCATCGGCACCTTCCTGGCGAAGCGCGGCTACGAGCCGGTGTTCGCGAGTTCCGCGCGCGAGGCGTTCGCGGCGGCCGTGGAGCACAAGCCGAGGGTCATCACACTCGACGTCATCCTCGAGGATGGGGACGGATTCGACCTGCTCACGAACCTGAAGGAGGATCAGCGCACGTCTTCGATCCCAATCGTGGTTCTGTCGATCGTGTGCGACGAGGGCAAGAGTCTGCGTCTGGGTGCTGCCGAGTACCTTGAGAAGCCGATCGATCAGTCGAGACTGGTGAAGGTGATCGACTCACTCGTCGGCGCGATCTCATCGCCGGTCGTTCTCGTCGTCGATGACGATCGGCACATCGTGAGTTCGCTGTGCAACACCTTGCGGGCGAGAGGATTCGCGGCGGCTTCGGCATACAACGGACGCGAAGCGATGGCCGCGATAGACCTCAAGCAGCCCGACCTCATCCTGCTCGACCTGAAGATGCCCGTGATGGACGGCTACCAGGTGATACAGGAGGTAAAGACCCGTCCCGACACCAACCACATCCCGATCGTGGTCATGACTGCACATCGCATCGACCACGAGAAGATGGACCTGCTGCACATGGCGACTGAACAGATCACCAAACCGCTGTCCGTCGAAGACCTTGCCGACAGTGTCGAGAAGCTCCTGGCCGAGGGACTGTGATCGCGGGTGGCCCGCATTCTTGTCGTCGATGACGAACCGCATATCGTGAAGCTGGTGGCCTTCTCCCTGGAACGCGGCGGACATGAGGTGTTTCAGGCTCCCGACGCCATGGCGGGCATAGCTTTGGCGCAAGAGCACCAGCCTGACCTCATTCTCATGGACGTCATGATGCCGCTCATGACCGGATTCGAGGCGGTCGAGAAGCTGAAGGAAGACCCCGAGACGGCTTCGATACCGGTTGTCATGTTGTCGGCGAAGAGCCAGCAGTACGAGCAGGATGAAGGTCTTCGGCGTGGAGCGCTGAAATACGTCTGTAAGCCGTTCACACCGCACGACTTGGTTGATGTAGTAGCGGAGATCCTGTCCGACGCATCGGAAGGGGACATCGAACATGGGTCGTAAGATTCTTGCTGTAGACGACGAGCCGTCCATTGTGAAGTTGGTCTCGGCCACCCTCACGGCACGTGGCTACGAGGTGGTCATCGCTCACAACGGCGAACAGGCTCTCGACAAGGCACAGCTCGAGCACCCCGATCTCATCGTGCTCGACATCATGATGCCGAAGATGGACGGTCGCGAGGTCCAGCGCCGGTTGCAGGCGAACCCCAAGACCAAAAGCATCCCGGTCATCTTTCTTTCGGCCATCGGGGATCTCGACAGTCAGCTCGACACGCTCGAGGACGGCGACGTCGAGTACCTCACCAAGCCGTTCGACCCGAAGGAACTGGCGGAGTACGTCGACGCGATGCTCGACCCCGCGAAGCGAGGCGAGATCTCGAAGCACCGGTCGCAGCAGATCGGCAAGCTGCGCAAGATGGTCGAGATCATGCACCGCCCGCACGACACGTAGGGTCTGCAGGTCGCGATTCCGCGCGCGCTAGTCCTCGACGTCGGGGCGAAGTGCCTTGCCCATCGAGAACGCCGGGCCGACGACCGGCCCCAGCGAACGGTACTCGCGGCTGCCCGCGATGTAGATCAGCGGGTCGAGTGCGCCGACGTCGATCTTGGTGCCCGACTCGTCCAGCACGCTCTCTTCGGCATGTGATTCGATGACCTCGCCGATGACGAGAACGTACTCGCCGAGCTCGATCTCGTGCGTCACGCGACACTCGAGGTTGTACGCGCATTCCACGATGATCGGCGCTTCGACGAGCGATGAGGGGGCGGTCGTGAGGCCGGCCTCGGCGATCTTGTCGCGACCCTTTCCGCTGGTGATGCCGCAGAAGTCCACCTGGGTCGCAAGTGCCGTCGCTGGGATGTTGACGGTGAACGTGCTGGTGCGCCGGATGAGCTCCAGTGTGTGACGTGTGCGCCGAAGGGCCATCGCCAGGGACGGCGGCGTCGCCGTCGCGACTCCAACCCACGCGACTGCGAGCGCGCCGTACTCTTCGGCAGTGCCTCCGACAACGAGGGGACACGGCATCGGGTAGATGCGTTCGGTGGGGCCTAGCTTGCGCTTCATGACGGGTCCTTCCACGGTGGTGTTCCGGCCCAGTATAGCCGTCCGCATGCTACGCTTGTGCACGTGTATGACCACGTAGAAAGCGCGCGCGATGTCTGACGCGTCCGATGCAGTGCCGAGCCTGGAGCGACTGGGCTTTGGCGATCGCTGGCGGGCGCTCTTCGCGCCCATGGCCGAAGAGGGTTTCGTGGTTGCGCGCGTCATGCGCGTGGATCGCGGCATAGCGACTGTCGGAACCGGCGAAGCGCTGCTTCCCGCAGAGCCCGCGGCGCACCTGCTCAAGACCTCAGGGACGGGGAGCCGCTTCGCTGTCGGAGACTGGGTTGCGTTGGCGGGGATCGGCGAGCACGACCACGCAATCATCGAGGCCATCCTGCCCAGGAAATCCGCATTCATTCGCAAAGATCCCGGCGAGCGCGATGCCGGTCAGGTAGTGGCCGCGAACATCGATTACATCTTCATCGTCCAGGTTCTGTCGGCCAAGGGTCCCAACCTGCGTCGTCTCGAACGCGAACTCGTGCTCGCGTGGGACAGCGGGGCCACACCGGTGGTCGTGCTCACGAAGCTGGACCTGGTGGAAGACGCGGACGAGATGCGCGCCGGCGTGGAGGCGATCACGCATGGTGTCGATGTGCACGTCGTGAGCGGTATCACCGGCGAGAACGTCGAGGGACTCCGCGGCTACACTCGCGGGAACGCAACCGTAGCCGTCTTCGGCGCATCCGGAGTGGGCAAGTCCACGCTCATCAACCATCTTGTCGGTGCGGAGGTCCAGGAGACACAGGAGATTCGCGAGTCCGACGGCCGGGGCCGTCACACGACGGTGGCGCGCGAGATGGTGTTCCTGCCGGGCGGAGGCGTGCTCATCGACACGCCCGGGATGCGCGCTCTGGCGCTATGGGATTCCGAAGACGGCATCGCCGCAGCGTTTCCCGATATCGAGGCGCTGGCCAGAGAGTGCCGCTTCCGGGACTGCGTGCACGTGGCGGAGCCGGGATGCGCGGTGCTCGCGGCGAAGGAAGCGGGTATCCTCGCCGAAGAGAGGCTTGCAAGCTACCATCGCTTGCTCGGCGAACTCGAGGCGAATGCCACTCGCGCGGACGCGAGGGCTCGGGGCGAACGCGATCGCGACGGGCGTATCCTTTCGAAGACGATCAAGCGCTATTTCGGGGAACACCCCGGCAAGCGCGACCGCGGGTAGTGCGCGGGGGGCGCGCGGAGGCGCAATCGCGTATCGCGGGCCGCGGGATGGGTACGTAGACCACGAAGCGTCGAGAAGATGGAGGATATCGTGGAGCAGCAGCGCAAAGGCACGGTCGTCGGGGGAATCGTCTTGGTCGGTGTGGGCGTCGCTCTGCTCGTCGGGCAGTTCGCCGGGGACTCGGGGGGTCCGCTGGTTCTCGCGGGGCTTGGGGGCGGCTTCCTGGTCGCGCACGGCTTCACACGCACGTATGGGCTGCTCGTTCCCGGTGGCATTCTCACCGGTCTCGGGCTTGGCACCCTCGCCGAGCAGACAGGTGTGACGGCTGTCGAGCCGGTGCTCGTCGGTCTGGGTGCGGGCTTCCTGGCCGTCTGGGCGATAGACACCTTCATCACACGAACGGGCCCACCCGCCGGATGGTGGCCGCTCGTTCCCGGCGGGATCGTGCTCTTCATCGGGCTCGCGCCGCTTTTCGGCGACGACCAGCGGTTGGTACCTCTAGCCATCGGCCTCGCCTTCATGGCGGTTGGCGCCGTGCTCGTGATTCGCGGCATGGGCAAGCAGAGGGCGGACGAACAGACACCCGAGGAGTAGCCAGACTCCATGCGGCGGGTTGTGTCGTCGCGGCATCCGCGACTATCCTGAACAGGCGTGTCACATCCCGGCTCGTCACCGCCGGGCGATATCTGATGAGGAGAGTCGCTAGCACATGCGCGTGAACGTCTTCCATAGCCCCTTCCGACATTGGGTTCGTGGCCTCGGCTGGGAACTCATTGCGTTCGCGGGGTTCTTGCTGACGGCGCTGCTCCTCGTCGCAGTCCTCCTCTGGATCCTCTAGGGGTCCGCCTATGTGGATGCGCATGCGACTAGCCGACGTCCGCGTGATGTCACACTACGTCGGGCTCTTCGTCGCTGGCATAGGCTTCGTCATGCTGGTTCCTTTCGTCACAGCGATTCTATTTGGCGAATGGGACGCCGCGCTCGACTTCCTGCTCGCGACCGGTGTGTCCTTCACGGTCGGGGGTGCGCTGGCGCTCGCGTACGAGCACAACGAACACGTGACCCACGGCAACGCCCTCGTCCTCACCGCCCTCGGCTGGCTTGCCGCATCCGCTGCGGCTGCCATTCCCCTGGCGTTCTCCGCGAACTACCCGACATTCCTCGACGCCATGTTCGACACGGTCTCGGGCCTGACCACCTCAGGTCTCACCGTTGCGGTCGATCTCGATCACATGGCGTACTCGATGAACATGTGGCGCCATCTGACGCATCTCCTCGGTGGCCAGGGCATCATCGTTGCCGCTCTGTCGCTGTCGATCGGCCTGCGGGGCGGCGCGTTCTCTCTCTACGTCGCCGAAGGCAGGGACGAGCGCATTCTGCCGAACGTGCTGCACACCGCGCGCTTCATCTGGTTCGTCACGGCCGTGTACGTGTCGATCGGCACGATCGTGCTGTTCGTGGTGAACCTGTGGAGGGGAATGGGACCCGCGCGAGGTGTGTTGCATGCGTTCTGGCTTTCGATAGCGGCCTACGACACCGGCGGCTTCGGCCCCCAGTCGATGAATGCGATGTACTATCACAGCTTCGTGCTGGAGATCGTGCTGCTGTTCTTGATGATCGCGGGCACCATGAACTTCCACCTTCACGCTCAAGTGTGGAGGGGTGACAGCCGTGAGCTGTGGAAGAACCTAGAAGTGCGCGTTCTCGCGATCAACGCGCTCGTGCTCATCACCATCGTGACCGTTGGACTGGCGGCGGCGCGCCTCTACGGCGGTGTTCTACCCGTAGTCCGAAAGGGTGCGTTCCACGTCATCTCGGCTCACACGGGTACGGGACATCAGACCGTCTATACGGTGCAGTGGATCCGTGACCTGGGAGGGACGGCGTTTGCTGCAGTGCTGCTTGCCATGGCGGCCGGCGGCGCCGTGTCGTCCACTGCGGGCGGCATCAAGGCTCTTCGGATAGGAGCGATCATCAAGGCAGTCATGCTCCAGGTGAAGCAGTCCATAGCCCCGCGGACGGCGGTGATCTCGGCGCCGTACCACCATCTGAAGGAACGGCTGCTGACGCCTGAGATCGCCGGTGCAGCCGCCACAGTGTTCGTCCTGTACCTCGTGACCTACATCACCGGCGCGCTGATTGGCGCCGCGTACGGATACGGCGCGGCAGAGTCGCTCTTCGAGTCGATCTCGGCGACCGCCAATGTCGGCCTGAGCACCGGGATCACGAACGCCGCGATGCCGGTGGGCCTCAAGATCACCTACATGGTGCAGATGTGGGCCGGCCGGCTCGAGTTCGTCGCCGTGCTCGCGCTGTTCGCGCAGATCGTGCTCGCGCTCAGACTTCGCATCCGGAAGGCCGTATCGTGAGCGGCGGACGCTCGATAGCGCTCGTCTCGCGCACGCGCGGTGTTCTCGCCACCCTCGTGTTCGCCGTCGCCGTCGCGATCGCCGCGACGCCCGCTCACGCTCTTGCTGCGGGCGAGGAGATCCTATCTCCCGCGACGGTCGTGGAGCGCGGCCGAGAGCTCGACGGGACCGAGGTCCTCGTCTCCGGCGAGGCTCTCGGAGAGACGCTCCACGCGGGCACCGGTCACCGTTGGGTCAACGTGACGCAAGACGGGACCGGCGTCGGCTTGTGGATCGAGAACGACCTGGCGGAGCGGATCGAGTTCTTCGGCAAGCATGGGGTGCGTGGCGACACGGTCACGGCGCGAGGTGTCGTGAACGTCGCCTGCGAGCAACATGCTGGCGAGTTCGACATCCACGTCAGCGAGATCGTCGCACTTGAGACCGGCGAACACGTGCCGGAGCCTATCGGCTGGTGGAAGCTCGGGGTCGGTCTCGCGGGCATCCTTGTCGGCTATGCCGAGTATCGCCTCTACGTTCGCCGACGAGAGCGTCTGCACTCCTAGCCGCACCTTCGAGCCGCGTGACGCACGGCGGCCTGACGGGAACATCCTCCCAAGATGATTCCTCGCGAACGGAGTTGCCGAAGATGACACCCGTGCGATCACCCCGCCTGTACCTCGCCGCGCTCGCGGCGATTCTGCTGGTCCTGCTGCTCGCTGCGTGCAGCGCGCCCAAGACCAGCGGCTCCGAAGTGTCTCCTCAGCCCGCAACGTCGGGCGGGGGAGGTGACGACGCCACCTCTTCGGCAGGGGGCGGCGGGGAGGCCGGGGCCGCGAGCCCGTCATGGGCGGGCTTCGAGCTGCGCGACGTGGTGACCGGTGAGTCGTTCACGGTTGCCGATCTGGAGGGCAAGCGGGTGCTGATCCAGGCGTTCGCCACCTGGTGACCCACGTGCCGCGGGCAGTTGTCCGCACTGACCGAACTTCAGAGCTCCGGCGCCGACGTCGTGGTTGTGGCCATCGATTCTGACTCCACCGAGAACGAGGACGACGTTCGCGCGCACGTCGAGCGCAACAGCTTCGCCGGGCGCTTCGCGGTGCCGCCGCAAGACATGCTCAACCAGATGGTCTCCGAGTTCGGCCCCGACATCATCACGCCGCCGAGTTCGCCGGTGGTCCTGCTGTCAGCGGACCAGTCGAGCGCCCGGTTGCTGCCTCGGGGGCTGAAGTCCGTCGACGACCTGCGTCGCGAACTCGACGCGGGACCGTAGGAGCGCCGGCGTGCTCTCCCTCGTCTTCGAGTTCTTCTGGCTCGGCGTGCTCACGCCGCTGCCTGCGGTCTGCGTGATTCCGCTCTACCCCGCGCTCCTCGCACGGCTCGCCCGCACAGTCGGCGGTCGGCACGACGACCGCCGACTGTTGGCGCTCTTCGGCGTGCTCATCACGCTCGGCGTCATCTCGTTCATGACGGTCATCGGGCTGGTGTTCACCCGGTGGCTGCAGACGTCGCTCACCCGCGTGATAGGCGTCGTTTCGCCAATCGCGTTCGTCGTGCTCGCCGGCATCGGGGTGCTGCTTATCTTCGACGTGAAGATCAAGCGCAAGGTGCGACCGAACAGGCTCTCGAACCCGTACCTCAGTGCGTACCTGTACGGCTTCTTCTTCGGCGCCGTGGTGGTCCCATGCAATCCCGGCGTCATCGTCGCGGCGTTCGTGCGTGCGTCGACCGTCTCGAGCGCGGCAGCCAATCTCGCGAACTTCGTTGCGTACGGCCTCGGCATCGGCGCGCCGCTGCTGGCCTTCAGCCTCGTGTCGCCCGCCGCGAGCCGCTGGCTCGTGAACAACCTCGTCAAGTACAACCGCGCGATCAACTTCATCGCCGGTGCGATCATGCTCTCGGTGGCCTTCTACTATCTCGTCTTCGTGTTCGAGGTCTTCGGGTAGACTTTGCCGAGGGACAAGCAGGCCGAAGAGGGGAGACGATCCGAGATGGCATGGCGCGGCTTCGGTTCCGACAACCATGCGGGTGTCCACCCGCGCGTTCTCGATGTCATCGCAGAAGCGAACGAGGGGCATGCGCACGGCTACGGGGAGGACCCGTGGACCGAGCGGGCGACGGAACTGCTCCGCGACCTGCTCGGCGAGTGCGACGTGGCGTTCCTCTTCAACGGCACCGGCGCGAACTGCGTGTCCTTCGCAACCGTCTGCCGCTCGTGGGAGAGCGTGATCTGTGCCGAGAGTGCGCACATCAACCAGGACGAAGCGACAGCGCCCGAGCGAGTGGGCGGCGTTCGATTGGTGCCCGTCGCGACGCCGGACGGCAAGCTCACCCCCGAGCTTGTGCGCCCCGAGCTGCGCGGCTTCGGCTTCGAGCATCACGCGCAGCCGCGGGTGATCTCGATCAGCAACGTAAGCGAGTACGGCACCGTCTATTCGGCCGAAGAGACGCGCGCGCTCTCGAACCTCGCGCACGAGCACGGCCTGTTGCTGCATGTAGACGGCGCCCGCATCGCGAACGCCGCGTGCGCGCAGGGCGTGTCG
>JAENZW010000057.1 GCA_016841065.1 Actinomycetota bacterium | reverse complement strand
CCTCAATGAGTGGCATCGTGTCCACAGAGTTCGGATGCCGCTGTGCGACCTCGAGCATGGTGCGAATCGCCGCCACGGGACTTCGCTCTTGTCTTTGGCGGCGAGTGGCTGTATCTGCGCTTCGCGGTGTCGACCGACGGGTGATGGGATTCGGGCCCAGTCACGGTCCTTGAAGTGTGACGCCGGCGCCCCCGGGACGTGGGGGCGTGTCAGCACTCAGAGCTGCCGACCAACCCACAATCTGCACCGCTCATCCTGTCGATTTAGGCGTGGTGTACCATTCGGCAGAAAGGGTTGGTTAATCTTAGCAAATGATGCGTACGCTAAGGTGTCGGTCCATGGAGCCCCTACGGGCGCGCTCGCATGGTGAGGTTCTCGCGAAGGGTACGCAGAATGCGCATTCGCACCGGTACGTCGCATGGCTCCACCCGCACCCGCTTCCTGCTCGTCGCCGCGCTCGCCGCGATCATGCTCTTCGGGGTGGTGGCCACCGCCGAAGCGACGGTGATCAAGTACTGGAGTGGTGTGCAACCCAAATACACCGTAGGGACCAACATCCCGATCATCGCGCGTGGCTCCGGTGCTTACAACGGTTACCCTCTGGTGCCGACCTCGGCGAAGCTCTCCATCGACGGCGTCCTCGTGCCCCGGGGCCTGTACAGGGCGTCGATCTGGCGGTCGAGCGTCTACTTCTACTACAACCCGGCGACGAAGCTCACCGACGGATCCCACACGTTCCGGGTCGAGGTATCAGACACTACCGGAGTCCTCAGCTCCTATCAGTGGAGCGCCACGGTCGCCCAGCCCCCCGACGCGGCCTGGGTCGCGCCGGCGATCGACGCCGCGATCTATGACGGTCGCCCGCAGATCACCATGTCGCTTTCTGACAACACACCGGCGACGACCTTCGCTGTGACAGGAGAGGCGCACGCAGGCACTGCGACCGGTGCGGTCGTGGCCACCTTCGGCGGCACGGACCTTCCCGCCGGTGAGAACACCTTCACACTCGCAGACGAACTCGCTCCCGGGACCTACTACCTGACTGCGAGTGTGACCGACGGCGCGGGAAACGTGCGTGCGATCCAGGGCGCGGCAGCCCGGGCCTTCTCGACGCGAGCCGAATCCGCGATGTCCGTTCTCGAGAGCTGTGAGAGCTGCCACCCGGCGCTCCGCACCAGCCACCCTGCTCCCGCGGCGGTCGACTGTGCGGTCTGCCACGTGGGCTACGACGGCGATCATATGGAGGGCACAGAGTACTGCGATGACTGCCACTCGGATGGTTGGCACACGGGCGGAGCGGGAGGCGCGGTCGTCATTCGTTCATCGTGTCTCAGCTGCCACACGAGCGAACGTGCCGAGGTAGTCCAGCACACTGCGGCGAGCGTCGAGCCCGCCCACAGGAGTTCGTGCGACGGCTGCCATACCGAGTCACTGCTGGCCCGCCACTCCTACACTCCCGGGGAATCGTTTTATGCCACGCAGTGTGACCTGTGCCATGCGAGTAGCGCCCCCCTGGTCGTCGCCGCGATCGCAGCAGGAGATGCGTCGTGCATAGCATGTCACCCTGATGCGGGGCACGCAGCAGCCCATCCCGAAGCGCGTGCGAGCTGTGCCACCGCCGGTTGCCACGATGCGAACGCCATCAGCGTGCACGCAAGCTGCGACACCTGCCACAACCTGCCGACCTTGCCATCAGGGACGGAGTGCCTCAACTGCCATGAGTCCGCGAATCAGCCCCACGGCGCCTTCACGCCAGTTCACGTTGGCGACGTGACCGGTAGCGCCACCTCATGGGTATCCGGCTGCAGCGGCATTCCCAATTACGATGGCTTCTGCCATGACATCTCCAACACGATGACGCTGCACGCGAACGTGCACAGCAAGTCGGACGGTTGCCCGGAGTGCCACGGTGAGGGCAAGACGCTCTCGAACAAGTGTCGCGACTGCCACTCCAGGGCGGAGAGCAACTCGATACACCATGACAACAACAAGTTCGTCGTCGATCAGAGCGAGGTTGTGCCCGGCACGTACTACACGAGCACGCCGGTGAGCGGATGGAACGGTCTCGACAACTACGATTGCCAGTTCTGCCACTGGGACTTCTTCTCCGGCGTCAGGCCGACGCTGCCCGAGTACCGGAGCCCCTTCGCGGGGGACTCCATGTGGTACGGGGGGCTGCGTTCGCTCGCTGGCGGATTCCCCACGGACACCACCCTCAGGCTCCCGGGGTCGTTCATCGCCACGGCGGGCATGCGCCTCGAGTACATGGTCAACTACCAGACTCGACTCACCTACAACTACGGATACACCGAGGTCTCGGTGGATGGCGGGGCGACCTGGGTCACGGTGCCCGGCACCATCACCTCGACCGAACCTGTGTCGGCCAGACATCTGGGGAACGGCATCCATGGAGACTCGGTGAGCTGGGTTCCTGCGATGTTCGATCTGTCGGCATATGCGGGTCAGGAGATCAGCGTGCGCCTGCGGTACAAGACGGCCGACAACTTCCCGACGTTCGGCTACGCGGTCGACGACATCGTGCTTCGAGACGGTGCTGCCATCGTGTTCGCAGATGATGCGGAGTCTGCCGCCCCGGCGCTCATCACCTCGGGCTGGAAGAGGGTCGGTACCTATCCTGCCAAGTACGACCCCGACGACCCGACCAACGGTAAGTAGAGATTGCGTCACCCGCCAGCAAGCGGTGGGTTTGGCCGGGTGGTGTAAAGATTCACGCTGAGGGTCCCGCGAAGCGGGGCCCTCAGTCATGTCCTGCCGGACGGTTGCGCCCTGGGCATACGGTGCCGCGCGCGATCGCGGAATGTGCATACCGCTCCTGTGCCCTGACCGCCCATCGCAAACCACCGCCCATCCGCCGTGTGACACCCGCTATGTCGGGGCGCTTCTTTCGACTGGACGTGGCCGACTCCGGACGGCAACGCGATCTGGAACGTCTATCCGAAGGTCACTGCGGGCAACCTGCCCACGTTCGTCCCCTACTGGTGGACGCCGTAGCGGATTTCTGCAAGCCGACGATTGAGGGCGGTTGTCGGCGGGCTCCTCGGCTCGAGCGTGAAGCAGTACACTCAGCGCGTGCGCTCGTATAACGTCAAGGACGCCGCCCCATGGTCCGTCGTGCTCATTGGGAGATGTGGGGTGCTAGTTCCCTCGGGGGAACCCGAGTCAGTCGGCGTATCGACGGTCTCCCTCGAAAACCGTTAGGCCGGTTACCCCGGTCTCGAGGGTTCGAATCCCTCCCTCTCCGCCATATAGACATGAAGCAGCCCCGGTCGCCGCGTAGGTGGACGGGGCTGCTGTGTTTGGGCGCCTGGCACTGGTCGATGGATCAGTATCGCAAGATGGTACTGTCAGCCGCCGTCCACAAAGTGGTCGCTCGGACTGACTAGGGAGAGCTGACCTCATTCATCCAGGAGCGCTTCGACGCGCTCAGCGATGGCTTTGATCGTCAGCGGGTGGTCGTTCCATGCGCCGAGGTCCCCCCGGTTGAGTCGTTCGTCTCCGAGCTGCGGCTGCCGTACGCGCATCGACCTCCGCGTAGCGCTCGGGTGTGAGTCTTCGCATGAAGCTGTAGTCGTAGCCGAACATCACGAGAGCATCCTCCGGCAGCGGCAGATGGCCGCTATGCTTGACCTGCAAGTACTGACTCACGTTCGGCCAGTAGGCGATCCAGAATGCGATGTTGACCACGAACGCATAGCCCATGAGCCACGGATCGAAGCCGAAGCGTACCCAGAGCCATGGGATCACGAGTGGTATGCCGCCTGCATCGCCGAGAACCGCGTCCTTCAGCACCCAGAGGCCGATGACCTGTGATCCGACGCTGGTCGCGATCACGCCGACCCAGTCGATCACGAGGAGCCCGCCCAAGATGCACGATTGACCGGCGCCGCCTTTGAAGCCGTGAAAGACGGGCCAGTTGTGCCCGATAGGCACGAGCGTCGCGCACACGATGTAGTACGGCTGTCCGTGGTAGAGAATCGAGAAGATAAGCGTTGGGACAAAGGCCTTCAAGATGTCGAGTGCGCCGACGGTCAGCCCCCACTTCGCACCAAGCTGCAGGCGAACAGCTGTTGCGCTTACGCTGGGCGAGACGATGCGGGCGCCTCCATCCGGGGTTGTGAGCACAATCGGCTCGACCTCGCTCCTCGCGACAAGCCAGGTCACTACGCGGGCGTAGGAGACCGCGCCCGACAGATAGCCGACTACCCCCGCTAGCAGAAGTATCCCGTAGTCCACATCGCCTCCGATCGCACGCAATGTCCCTTAGTCATTCCCATGCCGTCGGCTGACTACGCGAGCCGAGTGCGTTCCTCCAGCAATGGGAAAAGGAGATGCAGCAGGGCTCGATGAACGAAAGGGAGTCGATGGCCGGGCATGGGCGGGGCACGCTTGAACACATCGGCGATCGTGGGCCGTTCGCACGTCGGCGAAGCGCGCCAGAGCATATTGGCGCGAAGGCCGAGGGGCTGTGGTTCCTCGCACGCCGTGACTTCCGTATCCCCCCGACTTTCGCTCTGACCTTCGACGCCGATCCGGGCGTGGCCGGTGATGCGATGACAGCGTCGACGGAGTGGGCGCGTGCGGCCCATGCGCGTCCAGTGCTGCGCGAGGGACCTCTTGCGGTGCGCTCATCGGCAGATGTCGAAGACGGCTCGGAGCGCTCGTTTGCTGGACAGTTCGAGTCAGTCCTCGGCGTCGAGGGCGAGGGGGAACTGGGTCAGGCGATTAGGTTCGTGTGGGAGAAGGCGCGCTCAGATCGCGTGTACAGATATGCGGAGAGCGCGGGAATCGATGCGGCCGACATTCGCATCGCAGTGATCGTACAGCAGCAGGTGGCCGCGGAGGTCTCGGGCGTAGCCTTCGGAAAGAACCCGCTGACCGGCTTGGATGAGGTCGTCGTCGAGGCGGTTCGAGGGACGGGCGAGGCGCTGGGGCGCGACGGAGTAACGCCCTCGCGCTGGGTGTGGAAGTGGGGGGAGTTCACCGAGGAGACCGATCTGGAAGACATCGGCCGAGATCTGGTGCGCGATGTGGTGGAGGGGACCCGCCGAATTCAGAAGGCGTACGGGGCTCCCGTCGATGTCGAGTGGTGTTGGGACGGTACGAACCTCTGGTGGGTCCAGGTCCGCGAGATCACTGCTCTCAAGACTGCGCGCGTGTACTCGAACCGTATCTCTCGCGAGGTTCTTCCGGGATTGATCCGCCCGCTGGTCTGGTCGGTCAACACGCGACTCGTCAATGGGGCGTGGGTGCAGCTAATCACGGAGATCGTCGGCGCCACCGGTATCGCACCGCGCTCACTCTCTCGCACGTTCTACTACCGCGCCTACTTCGACATGGGCACCTTCGGCAGGATATTCGAGGAATTCGGTATGCCGAGGGAGAGTCTCGAGATCATCATGGGGATAGAGTCGAGCGGCGAGGAGCGACCATCGCTCAGACCGTCGGCAAAGTCTCTGAGGCACATGCCGCGACTCGTTCGTTTTGCGGTCGACAAGCTACGCTACTCTCGGCGTATCGATGCGTTTATCGAGCAGGCGCAGAGCGCCTACGATTCATTCAGCCCACAAGACGCCGCGCGCTGTTCAGACGAGGAACTTCTCGGCCGTATCGAGGACCTGTTCGATACGAATCACGAAGCTGCGTATCTCAACATCGTCACGCCTCTTCTGGCACAGTTCTACTCGCGCCGGTTCACACGTCGACTTGAATCGGCGGGCGTCGATCCCGGGACGTTCGACACCCGAGGCTCCACGGACGAGTGGGCCGAGGTCGACCCAGCTCGCGCGCTCGCCGACCTCAAGGCAGCATACGATGCGGCCTCGAGTGAGGTGCAGCACGCTGTCGATTCGGGGAACACTGACGCGCTGCGCGAGAGCGAAGGGGCAGGGGATGTGGTTGCTGAGCTGGATTCCTACCTGCAAAGGTTTGGACACCTGAGCGACTCGGGAAACGACTTCTCGGCAGTCCCCTGGCTGGAACGACCTTCTGACATTCTCAAGAACGTCGGTGCTCAGCGGGCATCGGAACCAACAACGCGCGTGACGTGGGGGCACCTTTCCCTGCCACGCCTGACGATGCTGAGGCTTCGCCCACCGTACCATCGTGCACGTCGCTACGAGTGGTATCGCGAGGCGGTCGGTTCGACCTATACGCGCGCGTACGGGCTCTTTCGCGTCTACTTTCTTGAAGCTGGACGGCGGCTGACCGAACGGGGACAGCTGCGTGATGCAACCGACGTGTTCTTCCTTTACTACGATGAGCTCGTAGCGTCGATTCGTGCGAACGTTGACATCGACGTTCCTGCAACGGTTGCTCGACGCAGCGCGGAGTTCGATGCTGCGAAATCCATCATCGTGCCCGAGACAGTGTTCGGCGATGACCCCGTACCCGTCGAACCCGGCACGTTCACCGAGTTGACGGGGACCCCGACGTCGCGCGGTCAGTATAGGGGGCGGGCCGTACAGGTGTCCGGACTCGCCGATGCGGACAAACTGGAAGAGGGCGACGTGCTCTTCGTGCCGTTCACCGACGTCGCGTGGACGCCACTCTTCGCTCGCGCCGGAGCTGTGGTGGCTGAGTCAGGCGGGTTTCTCTCTCACAGCTCGATCGTCGCGCGCGAGCGCGGTATCCCAGCGGTTGTCTCCGTGGCGGGTGCCATGCGTGTACCCGATGGTGCAGAGGTGATTGTCGACGGATTCACCGGTACGGTACGGATCCTCGGCGAGGACGACCTGACTGCTTCCGACGTGGACGTCGCGACGGATCTGTAGCCAGCCTAGTGCGCGAGACCTCCCGGCTGCGTCCATCTCGAATCCCTCCCTCTCCGCCAGCTAGACACGATACGGCCCCAGTCACCTGTTGAGGTGGCCGGGGCGGTTTCCTCCTGCGGGCAACGTCGGATTGCGGTCTGAACGGAATCCGACTTCCAGTACGACCCGGTACGGCGCATCGGAGATCGATCCGTCGCGATGTGAACGAGCCCGGGCGTTATCGCCCGGGCTCGCTAGTGTGCCGACGTGTATGCCGAGAGACGCTATGGCATCCACCAGTTCGGCACGAACGTCGGCGGGTTGCCCGCGGTGACGTTCGTATACACGTTCCAGATGGCGTTCCCGTCGGGGGTCGGCCATGACCAGTCGGTCGGCACCGTCAACATGCGCGGATCGCCGGTGTGGATCTCCTCGCCCGTGTTGTTCACGACGATGTAGGGATCGAAGAACAGGCTCTCGCCGTGGTACAGGCTGTCGTCCCATGCCGGGAACGCGAACGCGCAGCCGGGGTCGAACGAGATGACGAGCACGGCGTCGTTGAAGGCACCCGTGTTGGGTACCGTGATGACGTCGATACCGAGTGAGTCGTCGTAGACGCCCGATTCCACGAGTGATCCGCCGTGATACAGCTCGTAGGTACCGTCACAACCGAAGGCGTTCGCGGCCATGTGCATCACGTGAGTGTAGCCGGCGAGCTTGGCTTGCGGTCGGATCGTGAACGACATATCCGTGAGCTGCGGTCCGACGAACGTCCCCACCGTGTCGATGTCCACGACGAAGTCGTTGTAGTCCCAGTCGTTGCCGGAGGCGAGCGGAAGATCCTCGAAGGCCACACTCATCGTGCCGCCCTCGGGGAACTGCTCGTCGGTCGGACAGTACTGGATGGTGTATGTGAAGTACGTGGCCCAGTTCGCTCCGGGGAAGTCCTCTCCGTCGCCCCATGCGGTCTCCTCGCGGTACGGGCGATCGATGACAGTGACATCAGAATCGACGCACATCTTGTAGATGAGGCCACCGGGATTGCTCGTGGGTGTGCCATTCGCATCTCCGTCGAGCGGGCCCATGTACTCGTTGACGCCGGTGATAGCCAGCGTGTTGGCGCCTTCGGCGAGATAGGGTGTGATGTCCCAGACCTCGACCGATTGCCAGTTGTCCCTGTCGCAGAACGGCTGCGTCAGGTCGCTCGTGCGCCAGTCTCCGGAGAGCTGTGCGCTTCCGACCGTCGTGCCGTTGACGCCGAACTCGTAGCCGTTGTCCGTCGTGATCGCGAGCGAGCCAGAGACCGGCGTGCCCTCGACCATGAAGCCGCGCATGAACTCGATGATGTCGCCCATGATCGGGCTGTCCACGTAGACCCGGCCCTCCTGGGGCGACACGGGTCCGTCCTCCCAGATCCATTCGGCGTCGTTGTACAGCGGTATCGAGAGATTTGAGTTCCAGGACGGGTGTACCCATGCAAAGGCGCTCGACACCCAGTCGGCGCCGTTCCAATACAGCGTGTCGGCGTCGCTGCCGATGCAGAAGCTGCGCCGCTCGACGTGGCTGATCTCGGGCAACTCGACGACCGCGTGCGCCGCGATGAACACCTCATCACCGGGGCCGACATCGACACCGATGTCCTCGAAGCTCACGCAGTACTTGTAGTCCGTCACTCCGGGATCGTGGTCCTGGATATCTTCGAAGGCGCCCGGAATGGGATTCCCCTTCTTGGTCTGTGGGATTCCGCCAAGACTCGTCGCGACTTCGACATGCGTTTCGGTGATCACCCATCCCTCGGCGATCTCGGCGTCGCCTAGCTGGAACTGGACGCACATCGTGGACTCGCAGTTGCTGACGAAGACCTCGCCCACGTCGAGGGCGCTCTTCGAGTTTCCGCCGCCTGCGATCAGATCGACGGAGAAGTCCTCACCGCACTGCACACACTCGTCAGGCGGCACGTCGTTGGCCGCTGCAGGCACCGCAAGCACGGTCGCAAGAAGCGCAGCCAGCGCCAGTGCCGCGTACCTGTTTCGCATGACTTTCATACCATCACCCCTCTGATACGAGCCTCCTTGATACTCCGCGCACGGGAAACTCGGTCCCGTGGGCGACATCCTCTCGGACTCCCTTCTCTCGTGCGCCATCCGGCGACCCCCCGGTCGCCCGCTGTCGGAAGACCACAACAATGCACAAGACCGACCCATGTGGGTCGGTCTCACCACTGACACGAACTCGCTCCGCATTGGTGACCGCGTTGGCCGAGCGACAGGTCTCCCGCGCCCTATATACCCTATTCGTGTCGGGCTATCCTGTGAGCTCCGGTGCCCTCGCTGGAGCCCGGGGCCGCGCCCCCTGCGGGGCGGTAGCTTCTACTCCCAGCTGAAGAAGCGCCAAGAGAGGGCGGCGCTCGCAAGCCCGATTCCGATGAAGATGTACCAGGACGAGCCGGCATCGAGCCCGAGCCACGGCTGCTGGATGATTCTGACCGCGTGGAGCAGGGGAGTCATGTTGGAGACCGTGCTCATCGCGACGTCTTCCAGATTGGCGCTCCGCACCCGAAGGCCCGTCGGCGCGAGACCCTGATCCACGACGAGGGCCGAAGCGACCATCGCGAGCACGGCGCCCTCGCCGCGGATCGTTACCCGCCGGCCTTCGCGCTGCATTTCAGACACCCCATCGACCTATTTCAGCCTGTTCTCTACCTGAGACGTGACCGTCGGTGTCACGCTGATCTCCCCACCCGCCGAAGAAGCGGCCAGGTTCCGAAGACAGACACGTCGAGCCGATGTCCTGTGAGATTCGTCCGGCACGACCCCTCGCGCGACACAACGTCGCGCGGGTGTTCTGTGCTATCTTCGCCCTCATGGACACAGACACCGCATCTTCCCCCGAGCGCAGCGATTTCATCCGCGACATCGTTGCCGCTGACCTGCGTGAAGGCCGCATCGACTCCGTGGTCACCCGCTTTCCCCCGGAGCCGAACGGCTACCTCCACATCGGGCACGCGAAATCCATCTGCCTGAACTTCGGCATCGCGAACGAGTTCGGCGGGCGGTGTCACCTGCGCTTCGACGACACGAATCCGGTCAAGGAGGAGCAGGAGTACATCGACTCGATCGAGGCCGACGTGCGCTGGCTCGAATTCGACTGGGGCGAGCACCTGTACTTCGCGTCCGACTACTTCGAGCAGCTCTACGAGTGGGCCGTCCACCTCATCAAGCAGGGCAAGGCCTACGTCGACGACCTGTCGGCCGACGAGATCCGCGAGCACCGCGGCACGCTCACCGAGCCCGGCAAGGAGAGCCCCTTCCGCGAGCGTTCCGCCGAAGAGAACCTGGACCTCTTCGAGCGCATGCGCGCCGGCGAGTTCCCCGACGGCTCTCGCGTGCTTCGCGCGAAGATCGACATGGCTTCGGGCAACATCAACTTCCGCGATCCGGTCATGTACCGAATCGTCCACGCGACGCACCCGCGCACCGGTGACGCGTGGTGCATCTACCCCTCGTACGACTTCGCCCACGGGCAGTCCGACGCGATCGAGGACATCACGCACTCCATCTGCACCCTGGAGTTCCAGGATCACCGGCCGCTCTACGACTGGTTCATCGAGAACCTGCCCGTGCCGTCGACCCCGCACCAGTACGAGTTCGCGCGGCTCAACCTCACCCACACCGTGCTGTCCAAGCGCGTGCTCCTGAAGCTCGTCAACGAGGGTCACGTGCGCGGTTGGGACGACCCGCGGATGCCGACGCTGTCCGGTATCCGTCGTCGCGGCTTCCCTGCCGAAGGGATGCGCGACTTCACCGACATGATCGGCGTCGCGAGATCGGACAGCGTCGTCGAGGTCGAGATGCTCGAGCACGCAGTGCGCGGTGTCCTCAACCGGCAGGCTCTTCGGCGATTTGCGGTCCTGAACCCGCTCAAGGTCGTCATCGAGAACTACCCCGAGGGACAGGTCGAGGACCTGGAAGCGACCAACAATCCCGAAGACGAGTCCGCAGGAACCCGGCAGGTACCCTTCTCGCGCGAGTTGTGGATCGAGCGCGACGATTTCATGGAAGACCCGCCGAAGAAGTTCTACCGTCTCTCTCCCGGCCGCGAAGTCCGGCTGCGCTCGGCGTACTTCGTCACCTGCAGCGAGGTCGTGAAGGACGCGTCAGGCGAAGTCGTCGAGGTGCGGTGCACGTACGATCCGGACACACGCGGAGGTGCTGCCCCCGACGGTCGAAAGGTGAAGGCGACCCTGCACTGGGTGTCGGCGGCGCACGCAGTGCCGGCCGAGGTGCGGCTCTACGACCACCTCTTCGGCAGCGCGTACCCGGGAGCCGATGGACGCGAGCTGTTCGACGACCTGAACCCGGACTCGGAGACCGTGCTGCGCGACTGCTTCGTGGAGCCTGCCGTCGCCGACCTTGCGGTAGGGGAGACCATCCAGTTCGAGCGCCTCGGCTACTTCTGCGCCGACTCCGACTCGGCACCCGGGGCCCCGGTGTTCAACCGAACGCTCACGCTCAAAGACACCTGGGCGAAGCTGCAGGCGCAGGGACGGCAGAATACAGCCTGATAGCGCGCTCTCGTCTACTGCCCGATGACGCGGTAGCGCACCGCTTCCACACCGGCGAAGTCGAGCGTGCGCACAACGCCGGGACCGAGATCGAACTCGCGACCCTCCACGTGCGGACCGCGATCCTCGACACTGGCAACGGCGCGCCTTCCGTTGTACTCGAACTCGACAAGGGTGCCGAAGGGCAGCGTCCTGTGAGCGACGATCATCGAGTAGGGGCCGATCTCCACGCCGCTGGCACCGCGCCCCGTGAA
>JAENZW010000292.1 GCA_016841065.1 Actinomycetota bacterium | reverse complement strand
TCGCCCAGCGCACGACGCGGGAGTCGATCCTTCAGGTCGGCTTCTTCAGCAACCGACTCCTGCTGGTAGGCATCGTCTCGGAGGTCGCGTTGCTGGCCGTCCTCGTATACTTCGAGCCGCTGGCCCGGGTCTTCGGCTTCGCCCCGCTCGAAGCACGTGACTGGGTCCTGCTGGCGTGTCTGGCGCCGACGCTTCTGATTGCCGACGAAATCCGCAAGTGGTTCGTCCGACGCATGTACCCGCACGGCGGGGCATATACACCTCCGGGTGGACCGCAGGGTCGCCTCTGTGGGGAGGAGAGCTAAGTGAAGGTCGTAATCGCAGGATGCGGTCGTGTTGGGTCCACGCTCGCCAGGCGTCTCTCTCTGGAGGGACATTCGGTGAGCGTCATCGACCACGACAAGGCCGCGCTGGACTCCCTCGGCAGTGAATTCACGGGATCGCGGCACAGTGGCAAAGCCTTCGATCGCGCGACGCTGGCCGCGTCGGGCATCGAGCATGCCGACGCGTTCGTCGCCGTCACGAGTGGCGACAACTCGAACGTCGTCTCCGCGATGGTCGCCAAGCAGGTCTACCGAGTACCCCAGGTGGTCGCGCGCATCTACGATCCCCGCAGGGCCGAGATCTACCGAAGGCTCGGCGTCCAGGCGGTCGCATCCGTTGCCTGGTCCGTCCAGGAGGTCCTTGCGCTCCTGCTCCACACCGGACTCGCGACCGGAGCGACGTTCGGCGATGGCGAAGCGCGGCTCGTGAGCCTCGAGGTACCGCAGCGCTGGGTCGGCCGCACCGTAGACGAGCTCTCCCGTCCGGGAGAGATCTCGGTTGTCGCCATAGTCCGTAGCGGGCACTCATTTCTACCGACCGGCGGCGCCACGATGCACGCCGGGGATATCGCGCACATCGCAGTAGCCGACACCGCGCTCGAGCATCTCGAGCGCATGCTCGCGCCGTAGGGAGGCGACCATGTACGTTCTCGTCGTTGGTGGCGGAAAGCTCGGTGCGAACCTCGCTGAGATGCTGTATGACGCGGGTCATGAGGTCGCCGTCGTGGAACAGAATCGTGACCGGGTGGGGTGCCTTTCTGGGGAGATCACTCCCGGAATCCGCGTCGTCGCAGGTGACGGCTGTGAGCCCGCTGTACTCGAGTCGGTCGAGATCGGTCGGGCCGATGCAATCGCCGCGGTCACGGGCGACGACGAGGACAACCTCGTCGTATGTCTTCTCGGCAAGCGCGAGTACGGGGCGCGGCTCACCATCGCCCGCGTGAACAACCCCCGCAACGAGTGGCTGTTCGATGATTCATTCGGCGTCGACATCGCTGTCTCGAACACCCGCATCATTGCCAAGCTGCTGACCGAGGAGGTCGGACTCGGTCACATCGTCACACTGCTCACGCTGCTGAAGGGCGGGCTCGAGCTCGTCGAGCTCCAGATCGCCGAAGACTCGCCGGCCACTGCAACGCCGCTGGCGGAACTCGGGATTCCCGCCACCGCGCGCCTCGTCGCAGTCGT
>JAENZW010000056.1 GCA_016841065.1 Actinomycetota bacterium | reverse complement strand
ATGGTCGCCCGCGACGCGTACCGGGTCTAGGCGCCGCGCAGCGCGGCCCGCAGCTCACCCGTCAGTCTGGATAGATGACCGTGTCGACGCGAGCCTGACGGGGGCTGATAGGGCTGAGTTGTTTGCGTCGGCGCGGAGCCGCCGGAAAGGGTCGAACCACACGCGGGGCAGAAGGCATCGCCGTCGATGGCCTCCGCACCACACTCAGGACAGAACATATCCCAGTCTCCCGATTACTGCTCTTCTGCCGACCCGTCTTCCGACACCGGCGAAAACACCAGGGTCCGATCACCTTCGGCATTCAGGAGCACGAGTTGACCCTCCGCAATCTCCCACGCGGCAGCTTCCTCCAGATTGCCGAAGAAGGTCGCCTCCTCACGCATGACGGCGCCGAAGCACTGCTCCTCGGTTGCCGATACGGGACCAATCTCGATTGACGACGCTTCGACGGAGTAGCGCGCATCGAATTCATTGCATCCACCGGTGCCGCTGACGTCTCCACGTCCGAAGGCCATGGTCACCGTGCTCCGCGGCATGACGGGACGCTCTCTGCCGGAAGGGTCGATGTAGCGGATGAGCTTCCAGGAGTTCGCGCGCAATTCGGGAGGTCCCGGGCTATTCGACAGAAGCAGGATTCCGGCGGCGATAGCCGCAATCAGTGTCAGCGCGATGAGAAGCCAGCCAAGCCTCTTTGGCATACCACTTCCGACTTCAGTTGGGCACCATCGGTGCCGATATAGACAGTGGGTAACCTGTCCGTAGCGGTCATCTGGGGTGGGGGACCGTCCGTAGCGGTCATCCGGGCGGCCCCCCGTACCTAGTATATGCGACTACTCCGGCACGTTCGCCGAGGCCGCATGAAGGTAATGTACCCCGCCGCGCGGTGATTCGCATCTTCGGCGCGATACGAAGAGGCTTCTACCCCTTCCGCACCAGCTCAAACAGCGCGTCCTTCAGCTCGGGCATTCTCCATCGGTATCCCGATTCGTGGAGCTGCGCCGGCGTGGCACGCTGGCTGAAGACCATGTATGGAGCCACCGGTCCCAGTATCAGCCGAAGACCTGTGACCGGCACCGGGAGCCAGGACGGCCTGTGTACGACGTGTCCGAGCACGCGCATAAACTCACGCATGCGCAGTTGTTCCGGTGCCACCACATTGACCGGACCACCCAGTTCAGGGGTGGCCAGAGCATGCGCGTAGGCGCTGGCGGCGTCGGTCACATGTATCCACGGGAACCACTGGCGCCCGGAACCAACCGGGCCCCCGACAAACATCCGCATTGGCGGAAGGATCCTCGGCAAGAAGCCCTCGTCGCCCAACACAACGCCGTTTCGCATGAGCACGCGCCGCATCCCGGCCTCTTCGGCAGGGAGAGATGCAGACTCCCATTCGACGGCAAGCTGCGCGAGCCGGTCGTCGCCCGGACGCGCCGATTCGTGGAGGACCTCTTCGCCGCGCTCACCGTAGATTCCGATGCCTGACGCCGACACGTAGGTCGTTGGTCCCGTGCCCCTCTCGCGGGCGTCCAGCGCTGCACGTACGAGCGACCGAGTCGTGTCGATCCGGCTCTCGCGGATGAGGTGCAGGGTTCTGGCGGTCCATCGGCTCGATATGGGATAGCCGGAGAGGTTGACGATCGCGTCGGAAGCGGCGACTTCGTCTACCCATGGACCCGTGTCGTCGTGGTATTCGAACACCACTTCGCGAACGTCGGGTGCAAACCCAAGCGCCTCTGCCTTGCCGGGCCTGTGGGAAAGCCAAACGATGTCGTGACCGGAGTCCAAGAGGATCCGGGTCAGCTGCCTGCCGATGAAGCCGTTGCCTCCAGCGATCGCGATCCGCATCCGCATCATCCTCTCGGGTATGACAGTACCCGGAATCCGGATGTAGTCTACGGGTTTGGCGACCGTGGCTCGTCCGATGTGTGCAGGCCCTGGATGTCGATCTCCGTTGTCGGCGGCGGTGCAGCAGCGTCGATCGCCCGGGCCTCGCCGAGCGATAGAATGGCGGCGGTCGTGGCGAAGAATCCTCCGCCGATGAGTACGGCCTGGACGCCGAACAGGTTGGCAAGCGTCGGTGCGATGGCGAGCGGAACCATCTCGCCAGCGCGGCGTACTACCTCTGCAGTCCCGACGACGCGGCCGATCGCGTGATGCGGCGTGTCGCGGTGGATGAGCGTTCGCAGAAGCGGCTCCATGACGCCGATCACCGCAGACCAGATGAATGCGCCAACCGCGATGACGCGAAGGTCGGGGACGCCGACGTAAAGTACGGTGCCCATGCCGGTGAGAGCGACCGACAGCGCAAGGCCGCGCGCGCAGAACATCCTCTTCGGCAGGCGTGGGACGAGGGAGGCGCCGACGAGGAAGCCAACGCCGAAGATGCTGTTCATCCAGCCCATTGTCTCGACGCCGGTACCCACGACATCCCGGAAGAACAGCGGCTCGAGTGCGCCGAATGCGCCGAAGGCCAGCCAGACCGTCGTGCCTGCGAGCAGGTAGAACCGCAGATTGCGTCGGCCGAACGAGATGCGCAGACCCTCCGAGTACTCGGCGAGGGCGTGGCGCTCATGCGACCCGGAGTCGCGCGACGGCTGCTCGATGCGGATGCTGCCGATGAGGATCGCCGCGACCAGGGACGTAACGGCGTCCAGGATGAAGACCCAGTTGACGTTCGCGTAGCGGACGAGCAGCGCTCCGACGGCGGGTCCGACCGCGAAGGACAGCGATCCGGCTCCCTCGACCCATGCGTTGATACGCTCGAGAGGCTTGCTCTTCGTCACGAGGAACGGTGCGATGGAAGCGCCGGCCGTGACGACCGGCGCGCCGACGAACGCCCAGACGCTGACCAACACGCCGAGAGTGAACAGGTTGTCGGCCAACGCGATCGCGATGGCGGCCGGGATGAAGATGAGCTCGGCCGCAACGATGACGCGACGGGGCCCGTAGCGATCGATGAGAACGCCCGCGAGCGTGGTTCCCAGAATCGATGCAACGGTGAGGGCGAACATGATAGCGGCCAGAGCCTGTGGGCTGGCGCCCATCACAAACGCGGCCTTGCCCCAGACGCCGACGAAGAACGCAGCTTCGCTGCCCGCGCGGGAGAGGAAGCGCCCCGATACGACGCGTGCTATGCGTGTGTCGCGGTCCATCTCGAATCAGACCCGGATTCTCATTTCGGTGGTTGCCGTCGACGCCCCTGGTCGCACGTGCTCGAACGCTGCATGCGTGTATGCACTTTCGGCACGAGTCCATACGCTAGCACAGTGAGCAGGAGCGTGGCAGACGGTCTGTGCTCTAGGTCTCGTCGGCGCTGGCAGCGCGGTCGCGCCCAAGTCGCTTCGCGTTGTAGAGTGCGACGTCCGCCCGTGCGATGAGGTCGTCCGGACGCTCGTCCTCAACGCCCATCGTCGCGGAGCCGGCGCTTGCCGTCACGAAGAGGGCGACGTCGCCGACGATGACGGGTTCGACACGGACGTTTCGCACGAGCCTCTCGGCGAGACGGAGTGCATCTTCAGCGTTGGTGTCCGGGGCGATAGCGAGGAACTCCTCACCGCCTACGCGTCCGAAGACGTCGTACTCACGCACGGTATTCTGCATGCGATGCGAGGTCTCTTTCAGCACGCTATCACCAACGCCGTGTCCGTAGCTGTCGTTGACTCGCTTGAAGTAGTCGATGTCGAGAAGGACAACGCTCAGCGGTTGCTGCGTTCTCTTT
This sequence comes from Actinomycetota bacterium, assembly GCA_016841065.1. Lineage (GTDB taxonomy): Bacteria > Actinomycetota > Coriobacteriia > Anaerosomatales > JAENZW01 > JAENZW01. Next base: position 8,258 of record JAENZW010000056.1, on the reverse strand, counting down.
GAGCGTGCGAATTCGTCGGAGAGCCGTGCGTACGTCGCCCGGCGGTTTGCCACACCGGTGAGGTCGTCAGTGACTGCGATCCTCGCCAGTCGGGCGTTGGCATTCTTGACGCGTCCCTCGAGCCTATTGAGCGCGTACTGCGCGGCGGTCAGACTGATCGCCAATGTTGCTATCGCAAGACCGAAGAGCAGGGTTCGAATGTTGCGGAGTTGATCCAACATGCCATCGATGGGGATCGTGATCACGATCGCGCCGCGAATATCCCCGACCATGTAGCCCTGAACGGCGTGGCAGACCAGACACGACTCCTCGACCGAGAGGGGCTGCATGTAGCGATAGACGGGCGGGTGGAGATCTCGCTCGAAGTGTTCGGCGAAGTCCGTCTCACCCTTCGAGAAGCGGGCGAGACCTTCTCGTTCCCATGCGTCCGGAGCGTTTGCGGGATTGATCGGTTTGTCGGACGTCATGCGGAAGGTGACGCCCGAAGCCTGCTGCGTGAGATCGGAGATGCCGTCGATCATGGCAGCCGGATTGCGCAAAGTGAGTTCCGCGCCGCTGTCAGTCTTCAGGTCCGCTGACACGCCGAGCTCCTCGAGATACGGATTGGTATCGATTCCCTCGGCCTTGAACACCCAGACGCCGCCATGGTTCGCGTTCCACTCACGCGTGTGGTAGACGAGTTTGTAGTATGACTCGGCCTGCGCGCGTAACGAGTCGTTGAGGAGCCTCTGGGCTTGGTAGAAGAGGGCGACGTACACGATGAGCGTGTACAAGATGATGAAGGCTATCGTCTGGACGCGGAAGCGGTTCATGCCTGCTGCGCGGCCGGAGCGGCCCCCCGTTTCTTGGGTCGTCTTCGGCATCTAGGCTCCGTTGTGGAATCGTCCGACGGTTTCTACGCAGCGTATCGGCAGTATCGGGACCTCACGTGAGGCCGCACGACCTCCAGGCCGCTCTCGCGGATACTACCCGCGTGCGCTAGGCTCGACACATCGAACCTGGGAATCGGAGCATTGATGCAGGACACGATAGGTCTCGCGTACACTCGCATCCGGTAGCGCAAACTACGATTTGAGACGGGACTGCAATGCTCAGAACCGCTCTGAAGCCTCGACTTATCTCCGCCATCGCGGCAGTTGCGGTCGCGTCCGCGCTCTCGGGATGTACCGGTGCCACCGGCGGTTCGGACCTTCGCTTTGCAGGCAGTCTCGCCGTCGAGACGACGGCCGCGACGACCACGATCGAGGCTACCACGACTGGCCTCTTCACCGGTGGGGCCACATCGGATGTCCTAGGCTCCGATTCGCCGCCGATGGCGGTTGTCGATGCCCATCCCAGCCTGGGCTCCGATTTCAACGTCGATCTCGCTCTCGAACACGTGCGTGCTCTCACTGACTTCGGAGTCAGGGAGGCCGGAAGCGAAGCAGAGAGAAGCGCTGCCGAGTATGTCGCGGGACAGCTGCGGACATTCGGCTACATCCCGCGCATCGAGAGCTTCAAGCTGCCGAACGGCCGGGAGACGCGCAACGTCGTCGCGGTCAAACAGGGGACGAGCACGTCGCGCGTCGTGATCGGCGGTCATATGGACTCGAAGTCGCCGTCGCCGGGAGCCAATGACAACGCGACGGGGGTGGGTGCAATGCTTGTCATCGCCGAAGCGCTCGCGAACGAGACCACCTGGGCGACGATCGAGTTCGTCGCGTTCGGGTCGGAAGAGATGATCGATTCGAACCCGGATCATCACCACTTCGGATCTCGGTACCGCGTGCAAGCGATGAGCGATGCCGAACGCGCCGCGACTGTCGCCATGCTGTCGGTAGACATGATCGGCTACGGACCCGCTCTGCACGCTCGTACGATGGGTAGCGGGCCCCAATCACTGTCGGGGGACATCCTCGCGTTTGCGAAGGAGCGCGGTGTGGACATGACCTACCGTCGCGACGAGGGGCCGAGCGGGTGGAGCGATCATGAGGCGTTCGAACTCGCGGGGATTCCCGCTGTATGGATCGAATGGCGGGACGATCCCGTGTATCACACGAACAAGGACACGCCGGATCATCTGAGCAGAGACAAGGTCGGGGTCGTTGGCCAACTTGTCCTGGACTACGTGCGAAGCGTCGATGAAGCGCGCGCTGCCGACCTGCGATAACGGATTCTAGGAGTCGTCAGCCGCGAGTGCGATGGCGCGTTCGAAGCGCCGTTTGCGCATCTGGTGTTCCTCGTCGGCGTAGAGCTCTGCGGCCTGTCGTGCCGCTTTCGACGCCAGGTCTTCGGCCTGCGCCGTACGCGTGGTCTGGTCTGAATGAATGCCGTGCGCGTCGTCCCGAGCAGTACCGTGCGTAAGCATCCGTGCCCCCCGATCGATTCGCTCCCGGCAAGTCCGTGGGGACCGACCGGGCGACAACCCCAACGCATCTCCATTTATACCCGTCCGAGCAACCGTGCGCGTCGGATTCACGTCGAAGAAACATTTTCGAATGGCGAACGGTCATGCGCACGGTGCATCGCAGGCGGGGATGACACACTCCCGCTTGCGCGCTAGACTGCTCCGGGCGTCGCATGGAATCCTGGGGGGGTCGTACGCTTGTTCAAGAAGGCTGTCGTGTGTACCGATCTGTCCAGCGCATCCGACTGGCTAGTCGAATGCGCTGGGAGTCTGCATCTCCTGGGCGTGCGAGAGGTCGTCCTCGCGCACGTTGCCGACGCGTTTGCCGATTCCCCCTCGCATCTCATGCAGCCGGACATAGATGGCGCGTTCGCGCGTCAGGTAGCGTCTCTCGAGAACTGTGATTTCTCAGTTCATGTCGATGCGGCGCTTTCGCACCCGGCATTTTCGCTTGGAGATCTCATTGAACGCCACCAAGCTTCGCTCGTCGTCCTGGCTCCCGACGCGACGGAGGCATGCGGCGGATGGCTCGTGCGTCGTGGGGGGACACGCGCTGTCTCGGGCATGGAAGCTCCCGTCCTTCTCGGCTCATCCAGGGCCCTTCAGGATGAGAGCGGGAGGTCGTGCACGCGGCTTCTTCACCACGTCCTGTATGCAGCGGACCTCGGGCCGGCGCCGGATGGAGTCTTCGACTTCGTGCTTGGGCTCGCGTCGCTGGGCGTTCGGACATTCACGCTGTTGCACGTCAGAAGACCCGGGGCGCCCGGCGGCGCCAGGCCGGATACCCGTGAGGCGGAGCGGCTCGATGCGATGAAGCGGATGCTTCTTTCGAAGGGGGTCGAAGTGGTTCACTCGCTCATCGAGACGGGTGCGGCTGCGGATGTCATAGGGGCGCGAGTGTCGGGGAGTGAACACTCGTTGGTGGTGATCGGGGCTCCAGGCCAGCGCGTGGACGCCGATCACGTCGGTGACCACATAAGCGAGATCGTTGTGAGACAAGCCCGATGTCCCGTGCTGCTGGTTCCGCCGCTCGGCCAGCGAGTGTCGGCCTAGAAGAGGTCGCCCAGGCCCTCCATCGTTTCGCGGGCGTGCTCGAGGTGCCAGTCGTCCACAGACAGGTAGAAGGTTGGGTTGAACACGACGCCCATCGCCTGTATGAGCTCGACGACTTCCTGTACGAGATAGTCGCTCTCGATCAGATGACCGATGAGCTCCGGGTTGATGAAATCACTGGTCACGGGCACTGGAGTCCAGAAGAACTTGTCGTCCCCTCGCTTGATGATCACATCGAGAACGAGGTTGCCCGCGGTGGTCGTGACCAATTCATATCCGTCGGGAGTCGATTTCTTGAAGACGGCGAGGTCTTTGACCATGCCTGTGACCCGGAGGAGAGTGCGTTCGTCGACCGCCATCGCGAAGGGCGAAGGAGGCAGCGACTTGAGCACTTCCCTGAGATTGACGGCACGCACCAGGATCTTGTCCGGAACCGACTTGCGAAGAAGGTCGAGCGCGATGTTGGCCTCGACGACCGATGTAGCGTTGAGGAGCACCTGGAAGAGGTACTTGGTGTCAGGCGTAACGAACGGCCGGATTGCCTCGAGTGTCTTGACGGTGGTTTGCACGGCTGACCTTCCCGCGAAGCACGTATGTGTTGCCGCCCATCTGTTGATTAGTTCGGACGAACGGCCGTCTCTGCTGAATCTTTCCGATGAACGGTCCAACGCGTGCAGCATGGCACGCAAACGGACCCTCTACGTGCGGAAGACCCGGGTGCCGGCCGCGCCGGAAAGTGCTTGCGTGAGAGCCTCCGAGCTGCATATCAGCGCGTCGTTGCCGGTTGTCTCCGCGAAGTAGGCGCATGCTGCGATCTTCGGCGCCATTCCACCCAGACTGAGCTTGTCTTCGGCAAGAAGCTCACGTGCTTTCTCGCAGGATATCGCCTCGACGGGTTCAGCATCTGGCGTGCCATAGCCCAGGTAGGCTCTGTCTGCCTCCATGAGCACGACGAGGCTGTCGGCGCCAAGCTCGGCCGCGAGGAGGGCGGCCGTCCAGTCCTTGTCGACGACAGCATCGATTCCCGAGAGGCGGCCGTCGGCGGATGCCACAACCGGAATCCCGCCACCACCTCCAGCGATGACTATCGCCGAGCTTTCGAGGAGCGTTGACACGGCCGACACTTCGATGATCTCCCTGGGAAGGGGCGAAGGGACGACGCGACGCCAGCCCCGGTCGAACTCTTCCGCAAAGACCCAGTCAGAGCCGCTGGCCAGGTGCGCGGCCTCTTCGCCGCTGAGGTAGGGCCCGATGGGCTTGGTCGGATTCGAGAACGCGGGATCGTCTGCATCGACCAACGTCTGCGTCACGAGGGAGACCACGGTTCGTCGGATCCCACGGCTCGCCAGTTCGTTGTGCAGTGCCTGCTGCAGAACGTATCCGATCCCGCCCGCAGAATCCGCGCCTGCGATGTAGAGAGGCATCGGCGGAATGAGACCGCGCGCAGCCTCCGAGCGCATCACGATGTTGCCGACGACCGGCCCGTTGCCGTGCACGAGTACGATTCGGTGACAGCTTTCGGCTAGATCGGCGATACCGACCATGGCCTCTTCGGCACGCCTGGTTTGCACGTCAATGGTGCCCGGATCACCGGCGCGTACGATGCAGTTCCCACCAAGTGCGATGACGAACGTCGGTAGCTCTGTGGGGGTGTCCGACATGCTAGATCACTCCTGCTTGTGGATTCCGCGCGCGTCGAGGAACGCATCGACGATACTCTCCAGCGTCGGTGTCCCGGCGTTCTCGATGGCGTACGAGACCCGCACGATAGGCTTGTCGATGTGCAGGATGTGCGACAGATCGATCGGAGTGCCGGTCACGACCACGTCGCATGGCGTGGCGGCGATCGTCGCTTCGAGATCCGCGAGTTGCTGGACGGAGTAGCCGACCGCCGGAAGCACCTCGGTGAGGTGAGGATTCGCCTCGAGGGCTGTCCGGATCGATCCGACGGCGAAGGGCCGTGGGTCGACGAGTTCGGCCGCCCCGTGCTTTCGCGCTGCGAGAGCCCCCGCTCCGTACGCCATACCGCCGTGAGTGACCGTCGGCCCGTCCTCGACGACGAGAACTCGCTTGCCCTGGATCTCGGCCGGATTGCGAACCGAGATAGCTGAGGAGGTGAGCACGACCGTGGCGTCGGGGTTGTAGGTCGCCGCCGCGTGAAGGAGGGCGTCGACAGATTCCGCCTTCGCCGAGTCGACCTTGTTGATGACGAGGACGTCAGCGCGAAGGAAGTTGGCCTCACCCGGGTGGAACATGCGCTCGTGGCCGGGCCGGTGCGGATCGAGAGCGACGATCTCCAGGTCGGACTTCACGAACGGAAGATCGTTGTTTCCTCCGTCCCAGATGATGAGATCGGCTTCTTCCTCGGCGGCACGGACGATGGCCTCGTAGTCGACGCCGGCGTACACGATCGCGCCGAGGTCGATGAACTGCTCGTACTCCTCGCGCTCTTCGATGGTGCAACCGTACGCGTCGAGGTCTGCAGCAGAGGCGTAGCGCTCTACCCGCATTCTCGCGAGGTCGCGGTAGGGCATGGGGTGCCGCATGTCGACCGCCTTGATACCGCGGTCAGCGAGAAGACTCCAGATGTGCTTGCTGATGCCGCTCTTGCCGACACCGGTACGCACCGCGCATACGGATATCACGGGAACCGATGCGCGGATCATCGTGCGAGACGGGCCGAGGAAGGTGAAGTCCGCGCCGCATGCCAGCACAAGCGAGGCGCGATGCATGACCTCCTCGTGCGACACGTCGCTGTATGCGAACACGACCTCATCGACCTTGAGCTGACGCATCATGCCGGGGAGATCTTCTTCGGCAACGATTGGGATGCCGTTGGGATAGAGCAGACCGGCGAACTCCGGCGGGAAGATGCGCCCGCCGATTCCCGGGATCTGGGTGGCCGTGAACGCCACGACCTCAACCGAATCGTCGTCGGCGTAGCAGGTGAAGAAGTTGTGGAAGTCCCTGCCGGCCGCTCCCATTATGATGATCCGCTTCTTGTCCACGTGTTCCCCCTATTCCGTCTTAATGCGATTCTATGCGTTCTTGGCGGGTCGTGGAACTGCCGGGGGACGGGAGCGCGTCCAGTGCGGACGCAGTCTCCCTGGCGGCATGGGGTAGAATCGCAGCGACGCGACCGAGGATGCGTCGCTGCCACCGGAGGATGATCGAATGAAGGTACTTGGCGTGTGCGGGTCGGCGCGCAAGAACGGGAATACGCTGCGCCTCATCGAGGCGGTATTCGAGCCTCTTCGGGAGGCCGGTCACGAGTGTGAGACCGTGGAGCTCGCGGGCAAGACTCTGCAGGGTTGTACCGCTTGCCAGGCGTGCTACCGGGAGAAGGACAGGCAGTGTCACGGCAGGAACGACTTCGGCAATGAGCTCATCGAGAAGATGGATGCGGTCGACGTCATCATTCTCGGTTCACCGGTGTATTTCGCCGATGTCTCGGCCGAGATGAAGGCCCTCATCGACCGTTCTGGCTACGTGGCGAAGGCCAACGACAACATGTTTCGCCGAAAGGTCGGGGCAGCCGTGGTCGCTGTTCGCCGCGCCGGCGCGATCCACGCGTTCGACACGATGAACCACCTGTTCCTCATCGGCGAGATGATCGTCGTCGGGTCGAGCTACTGGAACGTCGGCATCGGGCGGGGCCGCGGCGAGGTAGAGGCGGACGAGGAGGGCATGCTCACGATGCGAACGCTTGGCGAGAACACGGCCTGGCTTCTTGAGCGACTGGCGTAGCGAGCAGGCGAACGAGGTCTCCCTAGGAGGACGCGGCATGAACGAGGTGCAGACGGTCATCGGTGCTCTGGTCGGGGCGGGGGTAGGCTTCGCGGGCGGGTTCGCGGTGGGAAGATGGATTCACGCGGCTGCATCGTGGGTCTACTGGACCTTGAACGGCGTCGCACTGGTCGTCGGGATCGCCGCGTCGTACTACGGATTGGCCTCAGCACGCACATGGGTCTTCGTCGCAGGCGTCGCCTTCATGGGCGGCGCGTTCAGCGGCATGAAGTACGGCTACGGCCAGGTCGTGGCTCCATGGGAGATCACGAAGGCCGGTGCCGAAGAGCGTCGCGACGGATAGTCTCGTCGCGCCTGGCGTCACTCCCCGAGTACCTTGATGACCAGGCGCTTGGGACGGCCCCCATCGAACTCCGCATAGAAGATGGCCTGCCACGGTCCGAGGTCCAGGCGCCCGTCGGTCACCGGGACGATGACCTGGTGGTGAACGAGCAGGTTCTTGAAGTGAGCATCGCCGTTGTCCTCGCCGCCACGGTGATGGCGATAGTCTCCGGGTTCGGGCAACAGGCTCTCGGCGACTGAGTTGGCGGGAGGCTTCCACGACGGCGGCGCGAGCTTGTCGAGCCACTCGAGCACGTCTTCCTGGAGACCCGGCTCGTCGTCGTTGACCCACACGCCGGCTGTGATATGCATCGCCGAGACGACGGCGATTCCCTCTTGAATCCCGGACTGGTCCACCTCGCGCTGAACGTCTTCTGTGATACGCACGAATGCGCGCCGCTGAGGCGTCGTGAACGTTCTGTACGCGGTGTGCGCTCTCATGCCTGGTCAAGGCCGAGGATCTCGGCGAGGTAGTCCGGCTTGAAGTCCACACACACGTCGTCACCGATCTCGAAGGTCGGCGTGTGTAGACGGCCCTCGTTGTGTTTTGCCGCCCGCTCGCGGGCGCCTTCGTCGGTGGTGATGTCTACCTCGACGTAGGAGACGCCGCGTTCCTTGAGCCAGGCTCGGGCGCGTCGGCAGTCAGGACACCAGGGCGTGCAGTACATGATCAGGTCGCTGGATGACGACG
>JAENZW010000291.1 GCA_016841065.1 Actinomycetota bacterium | reverse complement strand
GCGCGCGTGCTGGGTCGAACTCTGCATCGGAGAGCCGGCCGCGGTGGGCGAACACTGTGCGGATGACGCGGCGGCCGGTGCTGCGGGCAGTGGAGACGTGTGGGTGGGGGCGATCACGCATCGCGTCGCGTACGACGTAGAGGCGGTGGCCGAAGAATTGGCCGCGGCGGGTCTTCCGAAGACGCTCGCGGAGGCTCTGCGCACGGCGTAGCGCTGCGATGAGTGGTGCCCGGGGCGGGGATCGAACCCGCACTCCCTTTCGAGAACCGGTTTTTGAGACCGGCGCGTCTGCCTGTTCCGCCACCCGGGCCAAGGGAAGCATGCAGCAACGGATTATACGCAACTCCGCACGTAGGAGGCCACACTTCGCCTGCTCGTCGTATACTTCGGTCATGCCGAAGACCGCCGACCAGGAGCACGAAGAGAGCCACGGGCCCGACCACGTCCCTTCCGCACAGGGTGCCGTCCGTGTGCATCTCGACAACGTCGCCGCGAACCTGCAGCTTCTGGCAGATCTCGGCTACTGCGATCTTGCGCTCGCGGAACCGTCTCGCGATGGCGTGCTCCACATCGTGGCCGACGCGCGCCCAAACACCGCGCTCGCCGCGATTCCTGCGTCCCGGACAGGTAGTGCTCTTCGGCCAGAAGAGGAGCCGGAGGCGTATAGCGCGCTCGAACACAACGAGTTCGTCGCCAGCAAGCGTCGCCGGATCACGCGCGGAATCGCGTACGCGACCCAGGCGTACCCAATCGGATCGCCGGCGCCCTACGCGGTCATTCTCCGCAACACGGCGGAGACGGTCATGGAGGCGCCCGGCGCGATGGAGACGGCCTTCATGGACTCTGCCGAGGACTTGCTCCAGATTCTTCGGCACGGGCCCATTATCGACGTCGCTGACGATTCGCCCTTTTCGACCGTGCGCGAAGCCGGCGACGGTCTATTGCGCGTGAGCACGGAACGCACGGTCGCGTATGCGAGCCCGAACGCGGTGAACATCCTGCGCCACGCTGGCACAGAAGCGCCGCTCAGGGGTGCGGAAACGTCACAGATCCCAGGCGCTGCTTCGGCGATCGACAGGGTCGTGGGAACGAAGCTCGGCGTGGCCGCAGAGATATCGGTGGCGGGTCGTGTGCTGGAATTCCGCGCGATCGGACTTGGCCAGGGCGCCGTCGTTCTCGTGAAGGACGTCACCGAAGAGCGGCGTCGCGAGCAGGAGCTGAAGGTCAAGGAAGCGACGATTCGCGAGGTACACCACCGTGTGAAGAACAACCTTCAGACTATCGCGAGTCTGTTGCGCCTCCAGGCTCGGCGCGCTCAGACCGCGGAGGCCCAACGGGCGCTCGCAGAGGCCATGGAGCGCGTCTCATCGATGGCCGTCGTGCATGAACTGCTCGCGGGCTCGACCGAAGAGCGAATCGATTTCACCGCCGCCGCGGAGAACGTGGTGGACATGGTCCGTCGTGCGCTCGCGGGCGAGGTGCGCGACATCTCGGTTGTCGTGCGGGGCTCTACC
>JAENZW010000290.1 GCA_016841065.1 Actinomycetota bacterium | reverse complement strand
GAAACGCGTGTCGTAGCCGACGATGATGCGGCCGCCGGGCTTGTCTTCGGCGAAGATGCGCCCGGCGGCATCTGCCACACGACGCAGGTTCTCGTAGGTGAAATCGTCTGCGATGACGGCGCGCCAGCCGTCCGTGCCGAACTTGATGTCGGTACCTGCACTCATCGCGCTTCCTCCTCACGAGCGGCAGGGCCGCCCGGTAGCGTTCGTGCCCGCCCATTCTCCTACAACGTGCGCGATTCGGGTACCATTCACACGACCGGTACGCGACCGGGAACGACAGGAGGCGCCGGACATGGCAAAGCGCGCGCTCATAACGGGACTGACCGGCCAGGACGGCTCGTACCTTGCCGAGTTGTTGCTGGAGAACGGGTATGAGGTGTGGGGCCTGCAACGCAGGTCTTCGTCCGAGACGACCGAGCGCATCGACGGGTTCATCGACCGGGTGAAGATCGTGGGCGGCGACTTGCTGGACTTCGGCTCGCTGCTCGACGCGGTCGAAGAGGCGTCACCGGACGAGGTCTACAATCTGGCGGCTCAGTCGTTCGTACATGATTCGTGGAAGGAGCCGGTGTACACGGGCGATGTAGATGCGCTCGGAGTGACCCGGCTGCTCGAGTCGCTCCGTCGCGTAAAGCCCGCAGCTAGGTTCTACCAGGCGTCGTCGAGCGAGATGTTCGGCAAGGTGCACGAGACGCCGCAGACCGAGACTACGCCGTTCCACCCGCGCTCGCCGTACGGCGTGGCGAAGGTGTACGGCTACTACATCACGATGAACTACCGCGAGTCATACAACATGCACGCCAGCAACGGGATTCTGTTCAACCACGAATCACCGCGGCGGGGAATCGAATTCGTCACGCGCAAGATCACCGACGGCGTGGCGCGCATCGCAACCGGACGGGCAACGGAACTGGCGCTTGGGAATCTGGATGCGAAGCGCGACTGGGGATTCGCGGGGGACTTCGTGCGTGCGATGTGGCTGATGATGCAGCAGGAGACGCCGGACGATTACGTCGTGGCGACGGGCGAGACGCACACGGTTCGCGAGTTCTGTGAGATTGCCTTCGCGCGAGCCGGGCTGGACTACGAGAAGTACGTGGTCCAGGACCCGCGGTTCATGAGGCCTGCCGAAGTGGAGCTGCTGCTGGGCGACGCCTCGAAAGCACGCCGAGTACTGGGCTGGGAGCCGAAGGTGGACCTCCGGGGGCTCGTCGAGATGATGGTCGACACCGACGTCGCCCGCTACGCATCGATGGACTGAGGGCTGGCGTCTTCGCGGCGCCTGGCACCGTTCGCGTGGCCGACGCGCGCGCGGGTTGGCGATGGGTTGGAGCGCGGTAATCCGATATCCGAGAGGTCTACCTGCAATCCGTCGGTCTAGACGCATGCGATTGTACCCACCATGGGTACAATCGCACCCCTGAGGACCGACGCGTTTGCGGAGAACCCCTGTCGGCAGTGAATGGCGCCGAGTAGGTTGGCGCCTCACGGCGCCGGTAGCGTCGCGCGGCTA
>JAENZW010000055.1 GCA_016841065.1 Actinomycetota bacterium | reverse complement strand
CGCGTCGCCATTCTCGTCACGGAGATTCTGGACAATGCCGTGGCGCGCGGCGCGAATCGCGTGCACGTGCTTCCGTACAAGAACGACTTCTTCCTCGTATACCGCATCGGCGGCAAGCTCGAGAAGATCTCGAGCGCACCGCTGTCGATGCAGGCTGCGCTCGTGGAAGGGTTCAAGAACTTCGCCCGTCTCGGCGCGGTCAAGTCGTCGCAGCCCGCTCTCGGGCGCCTTAAGACGCGCATAGGAGACAAGGACCTCGTCGTGACGGTCTCGTCCGTCCCGACGGTTGCCGGACAGCGGATGGTAGTCTCGCTGGCTTCCGACAAGCCGACTCCGCGCACGCTGGCCGAACTCGGAATGAGCGAGGCCGAGACGAGGGCGCTCCATGCCATGGTCGAGCGCGGCAAGGGTATTCTGCTCGTTTGCGCACCCGTTGCAGGCGGCCGAAGCGCCACGTACTCGGCGTTGCTCGCGCACGCGGCAGCGGTCGGCAAGACGGCGTACTCGGTGGAGGAGACCATCGATCACGAGATTCCGGCGGTCGCGCAGGTACTCGTCAATCCGGGCTCTCCCGTCGGCCCGGCGTCGTACTTCGCGGCCGGCATGCGGCAGGACACAGACGTCATGGCAATCGATCCTCTCCAGTCGGTAGAGGAAATCCATTTAGCCATCGAGGCCGCGGGCATGGGCAAGCTCGTGATCGCGTCCTTCTCCGGTGGCGACATCGTCAGCGGCGTGCGCCGCATGCTCGATCTCGGAGCCGAACCGGTGAGCCTCGCGTCGGCGCTGACGCTCGGCGTCGGACAGCGCCTCGTTCGGTTGAACTGCCCGAACTGTTCGAGCGAGGGCAGAAGTCCGCTAGCCGACAGCATTCCGGGCGCGCCCAAAGGCATGGCAACGAAGTCAGGCTCGGGATGTCCGAACTGTCGGAAGACCGGCTTCGCCGGCGCGACTGCCATTTTCGAGGTGCTTCCTTTCACGGAGTCTGTTCGCGCCAAGATCGCGAGGGGCTCTTCCGCCGACGACATCGCGAGCGCTGCGAAGGCCGCAGGCATGAGACCGATGGTCGCGTCGGGTCTCGCTCGCGTGCAAGATGGATCGGTCAGTCCCGAAGAGCTCAACCGCGCGCTTCGGTTTGCCGAGTAGGCGAGTGTGATGACATCTCGCAAGAAGACAGCGAGTGAGTCCGAGGGCACGACCGGCAAGAAGGCGGCTTCTTCGGCAAAGAAGCCGTCCACGTCCAGGAAGCCCAAGAGCACGACACAGGAGAAGCCCCCTTTGGCTGAGATCGCAGAGCTCACGACAGACCAGGAAGATCAGCCCGAGTCGGGTGCGATCACATTGACGGAGGGCGCAGTCGGGGATCCCGAACCCGCGACCGAGCCCGCGGCCCACGACTGGGTAGACATCATGGTCGCGTTCTTCATCGGTGGCCAGCGCTACGGACTGCCGGTTGCGAGCGTCCAGGAGATTCAGCAGATAGTGGCGTTCTCGGAAGTCCCCACACAGGGCGGTTCCGTTGCGGGCATGGTCAACCTTCGGGGGGCCGTGATACCGGCAGTGGACATGCGACTTCTTCTCGGCATGCCGAAAGTCGAATACACGCTCGAAACACCGATGATCATCTGCCGTCGTCGCGGACGCCTGATCGCGCTGATCGTCGATGAGGTGCAGGATGTCGTCCTGCTGCCGGAGGGCTGTCTGCAGGCGGCGCCCGCGATGCACGCCTTGTCGGAGAAGATGATCGGAGTGTGCCGATTCGAGAACGACCTGGTCTACCTCCTCGATGTCGAACGGTTGCTCGCGCCGCTCGACCATCTGGGATAGGGGTGAACGTGGACGACGCGACCAAGGACGCAGGAACCGACAGGACTGAGAAGCTCGCTCACACCGCTGCGGAGGTCTTGAAACGCCGCGCAGAGTCGCTTGCCCAGGAGGCAGAGACCGAAGAGGCAAAGAGCCTGATGAGCGTCCTGCTCTTCCGAATCGGTCCCGAATGGTACGCGGTGCGTGTCGAAGACGTGCGAGAGATATATCAGGAGTACGCTCTGACGCCCATTCCGTGCGTGCCGGACTACATCCAGGGCGTCGTGAACATCCGTGGCGAGATCATCTCGGTCACCGACATCGCGATGTTGATGCGATTGGGACGTGTTTCCGGCCTGATCGAGATGCCGGCGGCAATCGTCGTTCAGAACGACGATTGTGCGACGGCGATGGTCGTCGACGAGATCGGGGACATAGCCGAGATTGCGACCGACGGCGTGGAGCCGCCTCTCTCTATTATTGATAAGGTGCAAGCGGAGTTCATCGCGGGTTCGCTGCAGATCGATTCAAGACTCGTCGGGCTCCTGAACGTCGATCGAGTCCTGCAGCCTATTGGCACGACCGACTGAATAGATCTGGGAGGATGCGCACATGTTCTCGAGCATCATAGAGAAGTTCCGCAGCAAGCTCCTGTGGAAGTACTCCCTCTCGACCATCGGTCTCGTGGTCGGGTTCAACCTCGTTCAGTGGGGGATAGCGTGGTTGGTGTTCGGCGACGAGCTCAGTGGTTCCGCGGAGCTCTTCACAGACATTCTTGTCGTGGGCGCGGCGATGGTGCTTCTGGGCGTCCTATTCCTGTTGCTGTTCGTCTGGATCGGCAACAAGTTCATGTCACCGCTCGACAAGGTGGTTGAGAGCGTCCGCGCGGCGTGTCAGGGCGAGATCGGGCGGAAGGTTGATGTCGACACACGCGATGAGTTCGGGGTTCTCGCCAAGTCGTACAACCAGATGCTCGACCTCATCGTCTACCTGATCCGTCAGACGCAGGAGTCGTCGAAGCGGCTCGCCCAGTCATCGAACGAGATTCTCTCGGCGACCGAACAGCAGGCGTCCGGATCTGCCGAACAAGCTGCTTCCATCTCGCAGACGACTGCCACGATGGAAGAGCTTGCTGCGACCTATCGCCAGATTGCAGACAACGCGAATCAGGTTGTGACCATGGCCGAGGCCTCCCTGGGGAGCGCCGAATCCGGCCAGCAGGCGGTCCAGAACACCCTGTCTGCGATGGAGGAGATCAAGGTCCGGAGTCAGACTTCGGCAAACAAGATTCTTTCTCTTGGCGAGCGCAGTCAACACATCGGACAGGTACTCGACATCATCAACTCGATTGCCGATCAGACGAAGATCCTCGCGCTGAACGCCGCAATCGAAGCCGCGCGTGCGGGTGAGGCGGGGAAGGGCTTCTCCGTCGTCGCCATCGAGATCCGCAAGTTGGCGGAGTCGGTGGTTGATTCGACGGCCGAGATATCCACGATCATGACGGAGATCCAGGGCGCTGCGAACGATCTGGTCCTGGCCACCGAGCAGGAGCTCAAGCAGGTCCAGGGCGGAGTAGAGCTGGCTCACGTCACCGGAGAGTCGCTCGATCAGATACTCGAGATGATCGAGCAGACCACCGTTGCAGCCAAGGAGATCTCGGCCGCGACTCAGCAACAGCGCAGTGCGACCGAACAGGTCGTCAAGGCGATGCGAGAGGTTGCGGCCGTCGCCCAACAGACTGCCGCCGGCGGGCGCCAGGTCGCCTCGTCCGCAGAGCAGCTTTCGTCCATAGCCAAGGAGTCGAGCCAGGTCGGCTCGGCGTTCAAGATCGTCGGCGGGTAGCCGGCCGACGGGAGGGCTTGGTCCATGGTCGAGTTCGACCGGAGTGCGTTCATATCCAAGTTTCAGGAAGAAGCTGGCGATCTTCTACAGCGCCTGAACGAGGGCGTCATCACGCTCGAGGGCGATCCCGGCAATCGCGAGCTGATAGACCAGATGCTGCGCGATGCGCACACGCTCAAGGGCAGTTCTCGCATGGTCGGGCTGATCGACATATCCGACATCGCGCATCGGCTCGAGGACATCATGGTCAAGATTCGCGATGGCGAGATGGCATACGCATCCAGCCTTTCGGATCACTTCTTCGAGGCCCTCGATACGATCGTCTATCTGACCGAGAACGCCGGCAAGGACAACGTCGACCCCGACCTGGATCTTGAGGCCCTTCAGAAGTCTCTGACCAAGGTGGCCGAAGCGGGCGGGAAGGCCGAAGGGACTATCCCGGCGCACGAGCCGGTCCCGGATGTCGGCGAGGCGGTTGCCGACGGAGAACCGAGCCATGAGATCGCCGACGCTGAGGACGTCATGGAGATTCACGAGGAGGACGAAGGCCCAGCCAGCGCCGAGGCTCCACGACAGGCCAAAGGCGCGTCGGAACGACAGGACGATTCTCTTCGGCCGAAGATACAGCACACGATTCGCATTCGGACCGGCCAAATAGACCGTTTGCTCAACTTGATCAGCGAGGTCGTCATATCTCAGATCAAGGCCGAGCAACGCGTGATCGAGCTCCGCCAGAGCGTTTCCGAGATGGCGGAGATCTGGGCGGCGTGGTCCCAGCTGAAGTCCGTGCTCAACTCCCTTCCCATCGATGATGACCCGATGCGCGAACAGGCTGTCGACGACATGAGTACGCTCGACGGCTTGCTGTCGGACCGGCGCCGGAGTCTCGCGGCGTTCGCGAAGTCGTACAACGACGATACAAGCCGCACGTCGATCGTGTTGAACGATCTTCAGCAACAGGGCATGCGCTTGCGGATGCTGCCGGTCTCGACAGTCTTCAACACGTTCCCGCGCGCGATGCGAGAACTCGCCAGGTCTTTCAAGAAGGATGTCGATCTGATCATCGAGGGTGGCGATACCGAGCTGGACAAGAAGATTCTCGAGGAGATCAACGACCCACTCATCCACATCATGCGCAACGCCGTGGACCACGGCATCGAGTCGACCGACGTGCGCGCCGCCGCCGGGAAGCCGGAAAAGGGCACTATTCGGATGGCCGCCCGGCAGGAGGGGGATCACATCGTCATCGAGGTCTCCGACGACGGTGCGGGGATCGATCCGGACAAGGTGCGCGCTGCGGCCATCCGCAAAGGCTACATCACTGAATCCGAAGCCAAGTCCATGTCCGATCGTGAGGCGACATACCTCATCTTCGAGAAGGGCTTCTCAACGTCCCCGATCATCACTGAGATCTCAGGTCGCGGAGTCGGCATGGATGTAGTCCGCGAGTTCATCGTCGAGAAGCTCAAAGGCTCGCTGGATGTCACAACCGAGATGGGCAAAGGCTCGACGTTCCTACTCACCATTCCATTGACGCTCGCAATCATCAGAGCTCTCATGTTGCGCGTGGGCGACCAGACGTTCGCGCTCCCGACTGCTTCCGTTGACGAGACTCTGCGAATCCTGCCCGAGGAGATCATCAAGGTGGAGGGTCGCGAGGTCATCCGCCGTCAGCGTCGCACGGTCCCGCTCGTGCATCTCGGGGATATCCTGTCTGTCCCGTCGGCTGGCCTGGAAGCGACGAAGATCCCGATTGCGACAATCGGGTTCTCCGGCCACCGAATGGGCTTCGTCGTCGATCAGCTTCTCGGCGAACAGCAGATAGTTATCAAGACTCTCGGCACCCATCTCCAGAAGATCGACAACGTGGCCGGCGTGACCATCCTTGGTGCGGGTGAGGTCGTTCCGATTTTGAACGTTCCCGATCTCATGGAGAACGCTCGCTACCGCGCTGGGCAGAAGGTCGGAACGGTGGAGACCGAAGAGCGCAAGGGTCCGGCACGGATTCTGATCTGTGAGGACTCGTTCACGACCAGGGAGTTGGAGCGCTCGATCTTCGAGGCGGCGGGCTATGACGTAGAGGTCGCGGTCGACGGGGCCCAGGGGTACGCGAAGCTGAAGGAGGGCCTCAGCCCGGACGCCGTCGTCACGGACGTGCAAATGCCGAACATGACCGGGTTCGAACTCACGCGGGCCATCCGGTCCGATCCGGAATTGAGCGACATTCCCGTAGTCATCGTCACGTCACTCGAACGCGACGAGGAGAAGACCGAAGGCATCGAAGCCGGCGCTGATGCCTACATCACGAAGTCAGTCTTCAACCAGGACACATTGCTCGACACCGTCGAGCGACTCATCAGATAGCCAGGGACGCGAGGACATAACGTGCCGACAGGCGACCGTATCCGAGTACTGATCGTCGATGATTCACTTGTAGCACGAGAGATGCTTGCCCAGATTCTCGCAACCGACCCCGGCATCGAGGTCGTTGGATTCGCGCGTGACGGACAGGAAGCCGTAGATACGGTTGCCCGCCTGCGCCCGGATCTCATCACCATGGACATCCACATGCCCCGGATGGATGGACTCCAGGCTACCGAACAGATCATGGCGTATACCCCGACGCCGATCCTTGTCGTCTCCTCTTCTGTGCACGGCGAGGGTATGGGCCGGGCGTTCGATGCCCTGACTTTCGGCGCGCTCGAGGTCATCAAGAAGCCTGAGCCCCGCGACTGGGCTGACTTGGAGCGAATCGGTCGTGAAGTCATCCGGCGCGTGAGGGTTCTCTCCAAGGTGCGCGTGATCACGCACATCGCTGGGCGACGCGTCCGGGTTCCGGCCAGTGGAGCTCCGGTTGCGCGAGCCGATAAGCCCGGCCGGTCGCTCGTCGCGATTGGGTCTTCGACCGGTGGTCCGTCCGCGCTCCTGGAGATACTCGGACGGTTGCCAGACGATTTCCCGGTGCCGATAGTGATTGCCCAGCACATCGCCGACGGGTTCGTGCCCGGGCTGGTGGCGTGGCTCGACTCGGGCTGCAAGATGTCGATTCGGGCTGCCGAAGATGGCGAGCAGGCGCGCGAAGGCGTTGCCTACCTTGCCCCGACCGGCACGAACCTGGAGATGGACGGGTTCGTGATGCGCTTCTGCGAGCCCGGCGCCGGACAACTCTACATTCCGTCTGCCGACAACCTATTTGACTCGGTAGCGCGCAGCTTCGGAGGACGAGCTGTCGGCATCATTCTCACCGGAATGGGCGCTGACGGTGCGAACGGGCTGAAACGTATGCGCGAGTCCGGTGCCGCGACGGTGGGCCAGAACGAGGCCACGTCCACCGTGTACGGGATGCCGAAGGCGGCCGTCGAGCGCGGAGCGGTGGCAACCGTGCTGCCGGTGCATGACATCGCGGGGCACGTCCAGCGTCTCTTGGCCGGCGAGGACGACTAGAAGTCGCCCGCGCTTCATCCTTGATTGCGTGACGAATGTCACAGATGCCCCCTTCATCTTTGTTGCGTTTTCTTAGTGTCCCAGGTCACAGCGATGCCCGTACTCTGGGCGAACATTCGCGCTAAACCGCACGTCGGTATGAGCCGATTCCAGAGTCAAGCACTCGTGCACCCGTCACTTTCGGCCGGACACCGGACGGGCGCACGAAGGACCCAGACGCAAAGAGCGTGCATACAAGATGGTCCACCCGATCACAAAGGGGTGAGGGACATGGCCTTGGGCCTTTACGTCTCGCGAGCCAGTGGCAAGGTCGATTCGGCAATCGACATCGAGAAGGCGATCAGCGACGCCCGGGATGAGGCAGCGGTCGTCCGTGTCGTGGACGAACTCTTCGATGCGGATGTCCAGGCCCGGATGTTGAAGGACATCGTTGACGCCGAGCTCGACGCGATCGTGCTCGCGGGGCACTCGGTACAGCACTATGCGACGAGCCTGTCGGGCCAGCACCTTCAAGAACGGCTCATCGACGCGGGCCTGAACCCCAACCGTATCGTCATTGCGAACATCCTCGAACAGGTCGCACTAGTTCATCCCGAGGACAAGGCGGGCGCCACCGCGAAAGCAAGGGCGCTCATCAACGTGGCGGTCTCACGCGCGCAGGTCGCCAAGCCTGTCGAGGGCCACTCAACCGAGCCCCGTCACGCCGCGCTCATCCTCGGCGTGACGACCGAAGCCCTTGTGGCGGCCCAGAGGCTGCTGCAGCTCGGCTATTCGGTCATCCTCGCCGATAGGACCGACGGCCGGGCCCGGGCCACTGAAGCCTCGCGGATGCGTGCGACGGCCGCGTACATTCTAGGACACCCCAAGGCCGAATTCATCGACAACGCGCATATGCTCGACGGTCACGGCTGGCTTGGTGACTTCGAGGTGACTCTGCATACCGACGGCAATCGGGCGACGTTCCGCGTCGGCGGAATCGTGCTGGCGCGGCCCGACGTTCGCGAGTGGATCGAGGAGTTGCGGCAGCACTTCAAGGTCGACATCGATGACGACGGCAACGCCCGATCCATCGATCCGGAGACGCATCCGGCAGAGACCGTCGATCCGGGCATCGTCGTGGTACCGGTCAGGCAGAAGGATGAGCCTGTTCGCAACATCATCGCGTCGGCAGATTCAGCCGCCATGGCGCTCGTCTTGCGCCTTTCGGTAGATACGACGGTCCACTTCTCGGATGTATCGAGCGTGGACGAGAGTCTGTGCGGCGGCTGTGCCTCGTGTGTCAGGACATGCGCGTTCGGAGCATGCTACATCGGCGAAGACGGTCTATCGCACGTCGACGAGCGCCGGTGCCGGGCATGCGGCAAGTGTGTCGTCTCATGTCCGGTGGGCGCGAGAGACATCATGAGTTCGCCCCACGACCACCTGGTCGGTGCCGTTCGGAGCCTGGCCGAGGCCGAGGTGCCGGGCGAACGCGTTCTGGGCTTCCTTTGTGGAGGCTGCGGCTACCCGGCCGCTGACAGTGCGTCCACGTACATTGCTGAGAGTGGAACTACATACCCAGCCTCCTTCCTGCCGGTTCGCATCCCATGCGGAGGCCGGTTGGACACGATCTATGTCTTGGAGGCATTCCGGGCGGGGTTCAATGGTGTCGTGGTCTTCAGGTGCCGCGAGGGCCACTGTCACAACCTGATCGGCAACGTGGACATGGATCGCAGAATCAACCTGCTACGCACGGTGCTGAGGTCGCGCAATCTCGACGATTCGCGCCTTCGGATCGTGGATATCTCGCCTTTCGAAGGCGAACGCTTCGTCGAGCAAGTCAACGAACTCTACGCGGCCCTGGGCGGGCTCGCCAACGGGAAAGGAGGCCCGCAGTGAGCAAGCCGAGACTCGCACATATCGTGCTCGGTGGCTGTGAAGGCTGCTATGTATCGTTGCTAGACGCGCATGAGGGCCTCGTGGAGCTCCTCGATGTGGTTGAGATCGTGCACTCTCCGCTGACCGCCGGTACATCCATGAAGGAATGCGATGTGCTGCTGGTTGAAGGAGCTGTGACCACAGAACGTGATGAGCGCGTGCTGATGGACGCACGTGCGAAGGCGGACACGTTGGTCGCCGTCGGATCGTGTGCGGTCCTTGGCGGTATCGGTGGCCTGCGCAACCTCTACCCCACGAGAGAGGTTCTTGCTGACGTCTACGGAGAGGGCGGGGGTCCCTCGAAGAACGTGCCGGACTTGACCGCGCGCGTCCATGCCGTGTCGGACTTCGTGAAGGTCGACATCGCGGTTCCGGGCTGCGCGCCTCAGACGGAGACGTTGCTTTCGGCCATTGGCGCGGCCATCGACGGTAGGGCGTGGGACATGCCGCGTCGCAACATGTGCGACGAGTGCAAGCGCGAGAAGAGGGCCATGCTCGAGCACTCGGTCGACTTCGTATCCGATGCGGTATACGGGCTCATGGAGCTCGAGACGATCGACCCGGATCTCTGCTTCCTCGAGCAAGGGGTAATCTGCATGGGTCCGATGACGCGCGAAGGATGCGGCGCTCGGTGCACCACGGCTGGCATGCCGTGTCGCGGCTGCCAGGGTCCGAGCCGCGTCGACTTCGAGCAGGGCGGCAAGACGATCGATGCGCTCGCTGCCGTACTCCCTCCGGGCGCGATAATGTTCCTCGACGACCTCATCGGGACCGGATACAGGTACTCGATGCCCATATCGATCTTCCCATCCGCCTACGACCACGAGGGCGGTGATTCGGATGAGTGAAGCCATTCGCCTTTCGGAAGTGAAGCGGATCGAAGGCCACGGTCGCGTGTCGCTCTACCTCGACGAGTCCGGGGCTGTCTCTGACGCGCACTTCGACGTGGAGGAGTTCCGCGGTTTCGAAAAGATGCTCGAAGGACGCATGATATGGGAGATGCCGCTGATCACGAGCAGAATATGCGGCGTGTGCCCTGTGAGCCACCATCTTGCCGCCGTCAAGGCCGTCGAGGCCATGTACGATGTCAAGATTCCTCCCGCCGCCCGGATGCTGCGCGAGCTGCTCCACCTCGGCGGCCTGTCACAGGACCACGCACTGCACTTCTTCTTCCTCGCGGGTCCAGACTTCCTCACCGGCGATGGCGCCGGCAGCAAGGACATCCTCGGCGTTATCGCCGCCCGGCCTGATCTCGCCCTCAAGGCGATCGGGCTCCGCAAGACCGGCCAGCACATTGTGAAGACCGTCGGTGGGCGCGCGAGTCATCCCGTGTCGGCCATTCCCGGTGGCATGAGCAAGTACATCACCGTCGCCGAACGTGACGAGATGTTGGCGATGGTTCGCTCCGGAATGGACGATGCGCTTCAGGCGGCCGAGATCGCACATGAGGCCACGATACGACTGCTCGACCAGCACCCCGGATATGCGGCGGCACCGATGCGTTTCGTGGCCCAGATGGCCGAAGATGATGCCTTCGATCTCTACGACGGCAACGTCGTGGTCATGGGCCCCGGCGGGGGCGTCGAGCAGCGATTCGACGTCTCAGAGTATGCGGAGTACATCTCGGAGCGCGTTCTCGAGGCAAGCTATGCGAAGGCGCCGTACCTATCCGCTCTCGGATCGAGCCGCGGCGGCTACCGCGTGGGTCCGCTTTCGCGGGTCAACATCGCCTCGTCGATGCCTGGACCGCGCTCGTCGGAGTTGCTCAACGCATTCCGCACGGAGCTCGGGCGGCCCGTGCACGCCACTCTGGCCTATCACTGGGCGCGGATGATCGAGCTAGTCGCCAGCTACGAACGCATGGAGACGCTGCTGGCGGACGATGGCATCGTCTCCCAGGACGTTCGCGTGCGCGTAGAGCGCGGACCGGGGGTCGGCATCGCAGCGATCGAAGCACCCCGCGGGACACTGATCCATCACTACGAGGCGGACGCTGTCGGTCGCGTGACCAAGGCCAACCTCATCGTCGCGACGACGCACAACGTCACGTCGCTGGACGCGGCCGTTCTCGACGCGGTCCGCGGCAGCTCGCGGGACCAGGCGATGGAGGATGCCGTCGTCCGCAAGATGGAACTCGGGATCAGGGCGCACGACCCGTGTCTGTCGTGTGCCACGCACGAAGTCGGCAAGATGCCGCTCGCCGTGGAGGTGGTCGCATCAGACGGTCGCGTCGTGGCCACGAAGGGGGCGGTGTGAGATGAGCTGCCAGGCCGCCTTCGAAAACCACGTGCGAGCGCGACTTGAGACATCGTTCGGAAAGGCGGTGGCGATGCTGATCCTTGCGAGTGCGTCGAATCAGTGCAACGTGTCGCTGTCGGCCGTCGACGAAGGCGCGTACGAGCGCCTGTGTGAGACCATCGCCGCCGATCAGCGCGTGATCGACATGTGGGGCTCGGCGGGCGCTGACGAAACCCTCAAGGCATGGAAGAAGGCGGTTTCCGTCTAGCCGTCAGGTTCCGTTGCCGAAGATAGAATGCGCAAGACCTCCGAGGCCGCTTCGATCGAGGCGGCCTCGGCCGTTTCGCTGAGACCGGTCTCGTGGCCCATGTGCGGTGCGGCGACGGTGACGAGCGTTGCGTCCTTGTCGTCGCCGTACAGCGTCGAGGACAGCGCCAGGATGCCATCGGGAGCGAGTGCGTGGGCGTTTGCCGGGGCGGTGCTCGCTGAGATTGTCGTGCGGCTCACCGCAGGAGCCTCGCGCCGCTCGGCGTCGACGAAGACGACGAAGCTCGCCGCGGCGACGTCTTCGGCCATCGTGATGTCGAGCTGGGGTTCCGAGATGAGGATCGTCCCATCGGGAACGCGGCCTTCGATCAACTCCGCGACACGACGCCCGACGCCGTCGTCGCCGCGGGCCTTGTTCCCGATGCAGATTACAAGTGCGTGCATATGGCGAGTATACGCATCCGCCCCGGGTGCGGCGCAGGT
>JAENZW010000289.1 GCA_016841065.1 Actinomycetota bacterium | reverse complement strand
CACCCCGCGAGCGAGGAAGGCGCCGGTCGTTCTCTCGAGCACGTCGAGCGGGCGCTGCACGCCGTCGTAGACGGCACCGAGCATACCCGGCCCCAGCTCTACCGAGAGTGGCGCGCCCGTGGACTCGACGGGATCTCCCGGGCCGAGTCCCTCGGTCTCTTCGTAGACCTGGATCGAGCAGCGATCTCCTCGCATCTCGATGATCTCTCCCATGAGACCTTCCTCGCCGACCCGCACCAGGTCATACATCCTGGAACGCGTGAGCCCTTCGGCTACGACGAGTGGTCCCGCGACCTTCACTATCCTGCCCTGCTCCATCTAGCCGTCCTCTTCTCGCATGAACGCTGTCGTGCCGAGCGCTCGCTCGATCGCCCGGTCGAGTTTCTCCTGTCCGATACCTCCGGCGCTTCCTGCGCCGGGGATTACCGTCACGGCGGGCACCGCACAGTCGGCCACTTCGGCCGCCAGGTCGGCCACCATCGGCCACACCTGCTCGGTGACGAGCACGACTGCGTACTCGCCTCCCGCAAGCTCACGCCACAGGCCGAGCGCTTCTGACTCGTCCTGCAACGCAAACACGGCGAAACCAAGTGGCCGAAAACCCGCGACGCTCGTGCCGTCACCGACCACCGCAACCTTGCGACCTTCGGTCATCTAGGCCACATCCCTCAGACGCGCGCGCAGCACGTCTATCGGCGTGCCTGCGATCTTGCCGATGAGCAGCACGCGCAACTGCTCGATTTCCGCGCGCCGCGCAAGCACGTATCCCACGACCGGCTCGGGGCCAACCGCGATCATGCCCGCCTCGTGTAGGCGCCGCGCGATCAGCCGCGCAACGACGACGTCGATCCTCGTCACGTCTGCAATCGCCTCGGGGTCGGCACCCCTGAAGCCCTTCAGCCGCACGATCCGCGACGCTGCCTCTTCGGCAGACAGACGGTAGGCGGCGGCGAACCACTCCGGGACGGCATTGCCTCCGGCGATGAATAGGCGCTCGGCCTCTGCAGCGGGTAGTCCCTGCGCGCGAGCTCGCACGAACGTGCGCACGTTGGCGCTGTCGATGCCAAAACGGCCGAGATCCACGAGGAACTCGCTCTTGCTCGCGCCCGCGATCGACGTGAGCGCAGCGTACATCTCCCCGTCCACGGCTGTGTCCACGAGATCGGAATCGAGCTTCCCATCGTCGTCGGAGATCGCGATGCGCACGCGCGCCTCGGCCGACGCCACCGCTTCGGGAAGTGTGGCGCCGGGGGCCAGGAACTCGCTTCTCGAGATCGTGCCGAGATCGCCGACGAGATCGTCGGCCGGGATGCCGAGAGCCTCGGCCTTGAGCATGCCGCGCAGGTTCTCGAAGTCGTGGCCCGTTCGGAAGTACCGCACGATCGGCGCGGGCAGGTTCGCCCGCTCGAGGAAGGCATCGTAGAGGTCCGCGAGCACCCGGTCGAGCGCGCGCTCGACGTCTGCGGCTGTCTTGGCCACCTCCAGGTAGGTCGCATACGCCGTCTCGGAGAGGAGCCGCCGC